>DAIPZN010000154.1:0-7589 GCA_036782195.1 Cyclobacteriaceae bacterium
GAACGGCTCCATAAGGTCAAAGAGGTCTGGATGGGATGGGTAAACAATTACCGCCTTGCCAGTATTTCTGCAAAGCTGAAATCACTCGATGAGTGGCTGAGAAACCGACTTCGCTATTGTATCTGGTCCGCCGCGGCGGAGAAGAAACCTGAGCGGAAACGGAAAAACCTGATTAGATTAGGAGTTGACCAAGACCATGCATATGCATGGAGCAGAACAAGAAAAGGGGGATGGGCAGTAGCTCAGAGTCCTATACTGATTACTACTATAACTTTGTCACGCCTGAGACGAAAAGGCTACGAATCTATGCTTTCCTACTACCTCAAATCGCAACCTACAATCCAGTGAACCGCCGTATACGAGACCCGTACGTACTGTGGTGTGAGAGGCGCACCTCGTCAACTTAACGGTTGGCGAGGCCGTCTACTCGATTATGGGCTGGCTTTATTTCAGTCATTGCCTATTACCTTTAATTTTGTCATTGCTTTGTCCATTAAATAAGTTTCAGTTACTCCAAGTAATGTAAGTTGTTGTTCAGTAACATTTTGTTTGGATATACCTGGTTGAACAATGTAGATTTGAAATTCAAGTGGAATTCTGTTATTTACTAAGTCTAATATTTCGATAAGCTTTTGTTCGTCTCCAAGTTCAAATCTAGAATCTTGACTTCTTCCAATTCTCAATGATTCTCTTCTTAATAAGTGTTCTAAAAATTCCTTTCCTTTTTTAAATCTCCAATTCAACGATTTTTGAGCTTGACCGCAAACTTCATATAGATTTTTGATTTGCCTACTTGCAACGCCATCAATCGCGTATTTCAGATGATACAATTCAACATTAATTTTATCACTCTCTACTTTTAAAGTCACAACATCAGCTATTTCACCAGAACCATCATCATCAAATATTACATCATAGGGTCGTTGTTTGAGTTTTTCAATAACTTTGAATTGGATTGAGTTCTGAATTTTAGGATTATGCTTTTGAGATTCTAGACTTAAATCAACACCTGTCCAGTCCCAAGTTTCAATTTCATTTGCTGCGAATGGATGTAAAATACTTTTTAACTCATAATAATTATTCCCTTCTAAATAGTCACCATTTGCAAACCATATTGATGGTGTTTCTGAATAGAAATAATTTTCTAACAATACAGTTTTAATGCCTACAGATACTGTTGATGTTTGCAAACTATTTACTTTTTTAAATCTGAATGTAGGATTGTTATTGCTGTCTGTATAAAACTCCTGTTCAAATTCAATTACATTGCTTCCGTTGTATTCAATACCTATTCTGATGTTTCCAGTTTCAGAAGGGTTGACTAGCACAAGATTTATATTGTAAAGTTCATAATTGACGCCATCAATTGTAAAAACATATCTGGTCTCGCTTTGCTTATACACGTTTTCATTCCAATCAATAAGATAAGGTATTATATTGGGTCTCTCTGATAAGGGTTTAGCGACTAACGCTCCTTTTAGAACTTCTTCAGCATCAATATTCTCATCAATAATTTTACTTCCAATGTGATTAAACCATTTTATTAATGTTGGAATATCGTTTTTTCGTCTACTCCATATCCTGCCTTTGTAAGAACAGCCAATTGAAACTTCTTCACCATTTTCATAACCAGCACCAAAAATCATTGCCTTTTTCGCTCTATTGATTGAAGCTTGTGTCAAAGCTTGTTCTATATCTGAGCCTACTCTCATTACGAATCGAATAAATTTTCCAATAATTTCAGTTAAGCCCACGTTTTGTAATTTGAACCTGTTTATTCCACTTAATACTCTGAATATTTTACCGCCATTTTCGCCAGTAATTAATTCGGCATTATCGCTAATTATTGATTTAGCCAAGTCAATATGTAAGCTGGAATTATCTGAACTATGTATAAATAGAAGATTTCTTTGCGTGTCCCAATGAACTACATAATAATTCCAAAGTAAGTCCGTGATACTTTCATTATTAATCCAATCTGCTTGAAGTTTCTTTACCGTAACAATTACTAATATTTTTTCATCAGGATTGTAGTTATGCCTTATAAATTCATAAGATTTAGGACTTGAAAAACCTTTTAGGTAATTGGTCGGAAACCAAGTGTCTGTATTATTCTTAAAAACAACCGTACTTAAAGCAGGTTTGATACTTTGTACAGTAATTGGAAAATCTTCACTGTCACGAAATCCTTGGTTGAAATTGTATATATCTATTTCTCTTTGGGTTCTATTTTCACTTAACAACGGTAATATAGCATTCCAATCCGGGTCTCTTGCATACAAAGCATCAAGTTCATCACTAACTTCTAAATCTGCAAGATTTGCGATTATGGTTGCGTTCCCAAGTTCTTCGTCATATCTAGTTCTTGTAAATCGACCAATGAATTGAAGTGTAATAGGAAGACTTTGTCTTATATCGTGAAATACAGCAATTTTTAAATTAGGTAAATCAAAGCCTTCACCAAGCATATCGACACAAACAATTATATCAACTTCACGGTTTACGATTCGAGATTGGATTTCTCGTTTTTCTCGTACTCCCATTCCTGAATGAATTTTGACAACTCGAAATTCAGAAGAATATTGATTATATATTTCAAATACTGAATCTGCTCTGTCTTTTGTTCCAACTCTTGCAAGCAATATGTGTTGAAATGTTTGTTTGTCTATTCGTAACTGTTCAACTCCTTTCTCTGCTAATGCGATATCTTTGTTAGAAGTTGAATATTCGTATATCTTTCTAAAATTAATCGGCTTGAAGTATCCTTCCAACTGTGCCTTTCTTAAGGGATAATTGTAAATGATTCTCCCACCAATTTTTTTATTGTCATTTCTAAATGGCGTTGCGGTGAATTGAATAACTCTTTTGTCTAAAAAATTATCTCTTAAACGATTCCAAGAAGTTGCTTCTGTATGATGTGCTTCATCAATAAAAATGGTTGTAACACTGTTTTTTAACTCTGTTAAGAGAGTTGAAGTCATTCTTGATATGATACTTGCTGTTGCAACAATAACATTACATCTACTTAAAAAATCATTAAGTTCTGTAGTATCAACGAAACTTTTCCTTATAGTTCCAACAACTGGGTAGATAGTTGATTCGTTTATGATGCCTAATTTAGCTAATAGACCAAGTGTCAGAAATTTATTTGCAATTTGACTTCTTAATGGGTCTGTTGGTACAATCACCAATAACTTTTCTATTTGTTCTGAAATAAGTACAGACAACATTGTTTCAGTCTTGCCAGTACCAGTAGGCAGAACAACTGTACCAATTTCAGATGAATGAGTCCAGTGAGATAAAATAGAATGAATTGCACCTACTTGAGGATTTCTTAATCCTTCAGTTGTTGAACTTTCTTTTACCAGTATAAAATTGTCAAACCAAGATTGAATAGCTTCACTAGGTCTACTAAATGTAGTCACTTCGTCAGCTACGTGCTGTCGAATTTCGTTACCTAATATTTTTGTCGTGAGTAATTTCATCTTGTCTGTGTGTTTAGTCTGTTAAGCTTGCCCATAACTTCCTTATCTGTCTGATTTTTCCAGACTTTAATTACCAATTTTAACAAATTAGTCTGGTTTTTCCTCTAAAAAATCTATCTTTTTAGGCATAATCTTTTACTATTTAGTTGTTCCTCATTTAACTCAAAACCACCGCATACCACCAGCCAAAAAAAACCAGGCACCTCTCTCAAAGTGCCTGGCTTATTAAATTTAAACAGTCCAGATTTCCTACAAAACCTTACTTCTGATCACCATCAGTTTTTCCCTGGTCATATCGTGCATGGAGTAGGGGATGCCGCCTAGGCCTTCGCCTGAGGCATCGCGGCCGCCGAAGGGCATCCAGTCTACGCGGAAGGCGGTTTGGTCATTGACCATGACGGCGGTGGCAATAAGCTTGATAAAGTCCAGTAGCGCCTTATTAAGGTCAAGCATAAAGATGGACGCGTTAAAGTGGTAGTTCAGGTTATTGGAGGTTTTATTGGCTTCGTTCAAAATAATAATAAATAAATCCGGACGACGAGACAGAATACTTCTTCTTTATTCTTCCGTAATAATGACATTCTTTATCATGTCTTGATTTCAAAAACGCCATTTTTTTAAAAATCTGCCTTTTTTCTGGTCATAGTAGTGAGTGCCTTCTCTTTGTTTTGGTTTTGTTATGATATCTTCTTGTGGCTTAGTTTGAGCTTTACTTGGGAAAAGACTTTCCATGAAGTTGTCATATCGTTTTGACCATTCTCCAGTTATGGTTGACTTAATAAATGTAGCTCTAGAAAATTCGGCGAGAAGTAAGTATCTGCCACTTCTTATTGGAAATAAGCAGTACAACTTCTGTCGCTTATCATTCTTGTCGCTTAAATGCTCTATTCCTTTAAAGTCAAAAATAACTGGAACAGAACTATTCAACCAATTGGAAGGGAAAATTTCGTTACTATAGTCTACCTTGAAAAGCCCTTTCTTATCAGCTATTTTAAATTCTGTACTTGCTTTTAAAAATCTAGAATAGTCTCTTTTTAGTCTTGTACCATCAACTACCCAAATCATTTTTTTATAAAACCTTTCCCTATCTGCCTTTTCTTTAGGGTCAATATGAGAGTGTTGGAATTCTATAGTCAAAGCATGATCTGTGTGAATATCAGCAATGTGTACTTCATTTTTGTTCCTGAAAGAGAATTCTTGCCATTCACTAGGATAGTGATTTTTCCATGTCCTATGCCATTCTGTCTCTGGTTCCCACCAAGGGTCGCATGTTCGAGCTCCTTTATGTGCCCAATGGTTGATTTTAAGCTGCCCACATTTTGCAATCAATTCAGAACTACAACTTGGGCAAATGCCTTTTACTCCTTTGGTGGCTTCTACTCTTATTCCATTGACTATTGCGTATTTCATTGTTTCTTTTTAATCGGAGCAAGTAGTAAATAAAAAACCCAGGCAAACCATGATATAAATACAACTGCCAATATCCAGGCTAACTTTTCACTTCCACTGGTTTTACGAGAACTGACAATTATTAAAATCGGTAAAAACCAAAAAAGTCCTATAATGGCAAGTACCATCAATGCGGAAAAATCTGAATTTTCCATTTTACATCATTTTTGTCTAGGTATACTATTTATTTGATGACCTGAAATTTTTAATAATCTTATTTATTGCAAAAAATACCAAATTTAATGTTTAAAATCAATTTACCTTACTTTGAAAAACTATATCAGGTGATATTTTTTTCTTACCCATTTAGCCAACTTTTGAACTTTCAGATCTAAAATTTAAGATAAACCCTCCCACAAAAAAAACCAGCCACCTCTCTCAAAGTGCCTGGCTTATTAAACTTAAGCAGTCCGGATTTTCTACAAAACCTTACTTCTGATCACCATCAGTTTTTCCCTGGTCATATCGTGCATGGAGTAGGGGATGCCGCCTAGGCCTTCGCCTGAGGCATCGCGGCCGCCGAAGGGCATCCAGTCTACGCGGAAGGCTGTCTGGTCATTGACCATAACGGCGGTGGCATTAAGGAGCTTGACGCCTTCCATGGCTGCATGGATATTAGCAGTAAAAATGGCTGCCTGAAAATGATAATCCAGTGCATTGGCTTGTTCAATGGCTGCTTTCATATCCGTATAAGGATAGACACACACCACCGGACCGAAGATTTCTTCTTTGCTTACCTTGGCATCTTGGCCGGGGTTCCAGATTACGGTGGGTTCATAGCAGGTGTCATTGATGCGCTTGCCGCCACAGAGGATTTCCCCTCCTTTTTCTTTGGCCTCATCGACCCATTCTTCCACGCGGTCCACCTCCTTGGTGCTGATCAGCGGGCCCACTTCTGTTTTTTCGTCCAGGGGATCACCTACCACCAGTTCCTTTGCTTTGGCTGCGATCTTTTCGGCTAGGTCTTTCGCGATGGATTCGTGGGCGAAGACTTTCTGCACGGAGACACAGACCTGTCCGGCATGGTAAAAGCCCCCTTTGACCAACAGCGGCAGCAGGTCCTCCAGGTCCGCGTCCTTTTCCACGATCACGGGCGCGACCCCGCCGTGTTCTAGTGCGCAGCGGGTACCGGGGGCCAGCTTGGACTTCAGCGACCAGCCTACCTTGGCCGAGCCGATAAAGGATAGGAAGTTGATCCGCTTGTCGGTGACCAGTTTTTCAGATCCTTCGTTGTCCACGATGAGGACCTGTACCCAGTCCTCGGGAACCCCCGCCTCTTCCATCAGTTTGACAAAGGCCAGGCAGGACAGCGGGGTAGTGGAAGCCGGTTTGACAATCACCGGGCATCCGGCGGCAAAGGCCGTGACGGTCTGATGCACGATCAGGTTCAACGGGTGGTTGAATGCCGAAATGGAAGCGACCACGCCAATAGGCTCACGGGTGGTAAAGGCAATCCTGTTGACAGAAGCCTCGGTCAGGCCCATGGGAATCTGCTTTCCGGTTAGCCTGCCGATTTCCTCGGCGGCGATTTTGACGCCGTTGATGGCCCTGAGCACTTCTACTTTGGAATCTTTATAGGGTTTTCCGCCTTCACCTGCGGCAGTTTTGATGAGTTTCTCCAGGTCTCTTTTCATCAACTCCTGCAGCTTTTCCAGAATTTCTATGCGTTGATAAGGAGCGAGCCACCTGCTTTGGTCATCAAAAAGTGCTTTGGCTTTGGTCAGGGCGGCTTCTACCGCTTCATGGCCTACTTGTTCGACTTCTTCAATCAAGGACTGATCGTATGGTGAATAAACTTTCAGTGTTTTGGTATGACTCATAGTAATGCTGATTTTTCTTTGATTAAAACATTTAAGATAGGATGGTTGAGCGAGTAATCCACGGGCAAATCTATCAAATGCACCCCTTTTTCGGATAGGCAGGTATCCAGGATGCTGACAAAGTCCCCATCACTTTCAGGCCTGTAGCCTTTGGCTCCATAGCTTTCTGCGTATTTGACAAAGTCCGGATTTTTATAATCCAACCCATAATCATCAAAACCCATGTCCTCCTGTTTCCACTTGATCATACCATAAGCGGCATCATTGAGGATGATGACCGTCAGGTTGAGGTTGAGCCTCACAGCGGTTTCCAGTTCCTGGGAATTCATCATAAATCCCCCGTCCCCACAGACTGCCACCACTTTTTTGTCGGGATGGAGGAGGTTGACCGCCATGGCTGCAGGCAGTCCGGCACCCATAGAGGCGAGCGCATTGTCCAGCAGCAGCGTGTTGGGTTCGTAGCAGGTATAGTTGCGGGCAAACCAGATCTTGTAGATGCCGTTGTCCAGTGTGATGATGTCACTAGATGCCAAGCGCTCACGGAGCAGGTGGATCAGGCGTTGGGGAAGCATGGGGAACCTTTCATCCTGAAAGTACTTGGAGGTATGTTTGCCGACCTCTTCTTTGATTTTTTTAAAATCCGAAAAATCCCAGCCATCCACATCTTTTAGATTTTCAGCGATTTTGTTGATGGATTGCGTGATGTCCCCGACCACATTAAGCTGGGGGAAATATACCGGATCCACTTCTGCAGGGGAGAAGTTGACATGAATGACCTTTTTGCCGCCTTTTTTCATAAAAAACGGTGGTTTTTCGATTACGTCATGTCCCACAT
>DAIPZN010000155.1:0-7577 GCA_036782195.1 Cyclobacteriaceae bacterium
GATTAAAATTTTTAAAGTCAAAGATTAACCAATTTAATTATGTCAAAATTTTTCTTTATAGAGTCCTCTGTTAAAGGTTTGATTGTAAAGGAGGAAAGAGTCGGAGGTGGAGCTGCAGTCCAAACTTTGGTATGGATGAATGCCCTTAAGCAACAAGGACATCAAGTTTTTCTGGCTAGCTTTGAGAATGACAATAGGGAATTGAAGGATGAATATAAAAATCTTGAGCTAGTAAATACATATGATACCGAAAAAGGAATCCGCTGGTTTAGATGGGTTTACTATAGGTATCCGAAAGTATTTATGGCCTTCAAAAAACTTAGCCCTGATTACTTATATGAATCAATCCCATTTTGGGGATCTTTCATGCATAGTCTATTTTGCAAAATACTTGGAATTACTCATATCATCCGGATTTCTAACGACAACTTGCTAGATAAAAGATTGATGAATACCGCCTCCAAGACACATCAGTTTTTTCTTTTTTGGGGCCTTAGGACTTGTGATATCATATTGAGTCAAAATGAATACCAATATCAGACGCTAAAGAAGAAATTCCCCAATAAAAGAATCCTGAAAATCCACAATCCAATTATCATTGACAAAGCCCTTCTTGCTTCAAAATCAGAGCATGAAAAAGGTTATTTTGCCTGGCTTGCAAACTTCAGGTTCCAAAAAAACCTTAAGCTTCTTCATGAAATAGCAACCCTTCTACCGAATGAGAAATTTAAAGTAGCAGGCAGCCCGAACAAAAACATTGATGAAGAATCATCCACATATCTTCAGAAACTTAAAGAGCTCCCAAATGTTGAGATATTGGGTCCGGTAAGAAGGGACTCTCTTTATTCATTTCTCAAAAACGCCAAATATCTCTTAAATACCTCTAGATATGAGGGATTTAGCAATACTTTTTTAGAAGCTATGGTTGCTGGAACACCAATACTTACCACACCGGCGGTAAATCCTGATAAGATCATTTCTAAAAACAACCTGGGGTTGATCTATGAAACTCCTGAAGATTTAATCACCCTATTATCGAGCGTCAATCAGGAAAGATATGCCCAATTGTCCCAAAATTGTGTAGATTTTGTATACACCAATCATGATCACCTCAACTTGGCCAATAGACTCATGGCATACCTTGATGCCCCAAAAACTAGTGATTCTGAAATGGTAATCTCTCCTAAAATCAACAACATCTGATGAGGAAAATTTTATTCTTTATCGGAGGATTGGTTTCAGGCGGTAAAGAAAGAAGATTTATTGAATTACTTTCTTACCTGAAATCATTAGGTGGATATGAGTTGCTTGTAGTCACAACAACATCTGAGGTCCATTTTCCTGCTTTTTTTGATCTAAACATTCCATTGAAAAAAATAAATACCAAAGGTTTGTTGAAAACAGCAGGAATTCCACTTGAACTGAGAAAAATAGCTTTGCAATTCCAGCCGGATGTGATTCATACTTGGGGAAGAATGCAGAACTTTTATGCGCTGCCCTCCAAAATGATCTTGGGGATACCGCTTATCAATTCACAGATCACAAATGCATCCCCATACACCTCCCAAGTCAATCGAATCATTGACAGGATCAACTTCAGGCTTTCAGATCTTATTCTTTCCAATTCATACGCTGGCATAGAAGCATACAAACCTCCTGTCTCCAAGACACGAGTAATCTATAACGGAATGAATTTAGGAAGATTCGTCAATCTACCTGAAAAATCTGCAATCAAAGAAAAGTATAAAATTACTACACCTTTCTGTGTAGTCATGGTAGCAACTTTTTCTAAGAATAAAGATTATGAGAGATTTTTCAGTGTAGCAGCAAAGGTCATTGAATCAAGACAGGATATCACTTTTGTAGGTGTAGGGTACTTCCATAGAGATGCCAGCTTATATAAGAAATGTCAAACACTTATAAAAAACAACCCGCTAATGCTGATGACAGGAGTCATCAGTGATGTTGAAGCCTTGGTCAATGCAGCAGATTTAGGAGTCTTATTCAGCAACAAGGAAGTTCATGGAGAAGGTATATCCAATGCAGTATTGGAATATATGGCTTTAGGAAAAGCAGTTATTGCAAATGATGCCGGAGGAACTAGAGAAATAATCAAAAACAGCGAAAATGGATACCTTGTGGATCAGGAAAGTATAGAAGACCTCTCAAGCAAGATCCAATATTTAATTGACAACCCGAAAAAAAGAGAAGAATTAGGCGCTTCAGGCAAATCATTGGTGGAGAAGAATTTTTCTATTCAAAAAATGGGTTATAACTTTTCAAGATTATATGATGATTTTTGGATCACCCAACTACCCAAAGAATAATAATCAATGAAAATTTTAATAGACATTAATCATCCAGCCCACGTACATTATTTCAGAAACTTATATAAGATCATGACCGATCAAGGTCATCAAATACAGGTTGTCTCCAGAAATAAAGAAATCGAACATTATTTACTTAATGTTTACCAGATTCCGTACGTAGACCGAGGCAAAGGGAAAGACGGCAAAATAGGGAAGTTTGTATATATGATGTATGCAAATTGGAAATTGTTAAAAATCGCCCTGAAGTTTAAACCAGATATTTTTTTGAATTTCCTTCATCCCTACCCTTCCCAGGTAGCAAAAATGTTAGGGAAAAAATCTTTGGTATTTAGCGATACAGAGCATGCAGCTTTACACCACAAGCTCACTGTTCCATATGCAACAGCTGTTTTCACACCTGCATGTTATCGAATAGATCTTGGCACAAAACACAAACGTTTTGCCAGTTATATGGAACTCTCCTACCTTCATCCCAACTATTTCACTCCAAACAATGAGATCTTATCTGTTTTAGGAGTACAAGAAGGTGAGAAATTTGTCATTGTAAGATTTGTTTCATGGGGTGCAGCCCATGACTTTGGGCATACTGGAATGTCACTGGAAAACAAAAGAAAGGCGATTAAAGAAATGTCAAAATTAGCCAAGGTTTTTATTTCCGCTGAACGTTCTCTACCAGAAGACTTGGAGGTTTACAGAATCAAAATACCCTTTGACAAAATCCATCATGCCATATATTACAGCAGCTTGCTGTTTGGAGAAAGTGCAACCATGGCCTCAGAAGCAGCTGTTTTAGGCACTCCTGCAATTTTCCTGGATAATGATGGTCGCGGGTACACTGATGAACAAGAAAAAAAATATGGTCTTGTGTATAATTTCACTGAAAGCTTGAATGACCAACAAGCTGCAATTCAAAAAGCGATAGAAATCCTATCTGACCCCAATGCTCCAAAAGAATATAAATCAAAAAGAGAGCAGTTGTTAAGTGATTGTGTAGACACTACAGCTTATATGATAGATCAGCTTGAGCAATACACCTCCAACAGAATTTGATTTAAATTAGCAGCATCATATCATTTATTTTTATGGACTCACATGCAAAACTGCAACTGTTAGAAGGGGATCAAGTGATTGGGATATTGTCAGAAGAGGCATTTGCAGATCAGTACAATCAACTGTTCGGCAACTGTCCCTATAAAACTATATTTCAGTCTTTAGAATTTGTGAATTCCTGGTATACTGCTCAAATTAAGGAATTTCATCCTGTGGCTATCTTGGAATTTGAACAGGATAAACTCAAAGCTGCCCTATGGCTAGCTATTGGAAAAAACAAACAGGGTAAACATAAAAAAAGAAAAGCCAAACTCATAGGTGCTGGAGAATATGATGCTGAATACCAGACCTGGCTTGTTGAAAGTGGCTATGAAGGAATATTTCTTCCTTTGGCTTTTAAAGCCTTATTTGAAAAATTCCCTAAAAGCAAAATAATCTTCAGGTTTGTTCCACATATAGAAAGTCTTGAGTGGATTCAATCAGATAACTACTGGCAAAAATTCACAGTGATTCAACCCTATCACAGGCCTTTGCTTCAGATGAATCATCCAGATTACAAGGAAGTATATAAGAAGAGGCACTTGAAAGCTAAATACAACAGATTTAGTAAAGCCGGACATATGGAGTTGGTTGAAGTGAAAGAATTAGACCATTTTATCCATATTTACGACAAAATAATGCTCCTGCTTGACTTTAGACAAGGCGCACTATTCAACAAAATACCCTCACAGGATAATCCAAATAGAAAGAATCTCTTTGTTACCTTGTTCAAACAAAACCTTCTGCATGTCTCGGTTTTGACACTTGATCATGACATTACATCCTGTATCATTGGAATGAAGGACGGTACTTGGATGCATCTTGCCGGTCTCATCACTTATTCTCCTTTTTATGGAAAACTATCCCCAGGATTGGTTCACATCTATGTACTGGGCAAGTTATTAGAAGAAGAAGGCTATCAATATTTTGACCTTACTCCTGGTGATGATGGTTACAAAGAAAGAATGGCTTCAAACGCAGATGAAGTTTATGAGCTGACTGTCACACAAGACACTCGATTCAAATTAAAAAGAAGTCTTAGAAAATATTTCCATGAGTTACTTCTATCACGTGGAATCAGACCGATGAGCTTTAATCTTGCACTTCAAAGAAAAAAATACCACCTTAGTTTTAAATTGCGAAACCTCAAAAACCAACTATTCAAGCCGAGAAAAACAGTAGTTACAAAAACAACGGATGTGAACGAATCTTTGGAACTTCCGGTGTTGGAAAAAAACAAAATCGAACATCTTCTGATGTATCAAGAGTCCAATGGAAATAGCAGATGGTCATTTCTGGAAGATGCTTTTACCCGAATCCAGGAAGGTGAAAAGTTCTTTTCTTCGATTCATGACGGGAAACTTATTTATTGTCAATGGTTTTCAGAATCAGAAACCAGCCCACTTATTACTTCAACCTACGTTCATCCTGAATGGAAAAATGAGGAGCTGAATTTTGATTCAAAAGTACCTAAGAAGGACTTTTAAAAACATGATGGTGTTAATCTGAAAAGGCATTTAACACTTGAATTTTTTTGGACAACTTTAGCTTTTCATTCCAGTGAACATATGAAAATTACCATTTTTGAAAATAATGAAGCACGGATTCTTCTATCAAACCCCGATTTCCTGGAGGCTTGGGAGAAGTTATGTGGGCACTGTAGTTGGGCTACCGTTTTTCAAAGTGTTGCTTTTGTGAGTACCTGGTACAAGAATTTCCCCAATTACCCATGCCTTATCATTTCTGATTGGGATAATGGTAACATGACAGGTTTACTGACATTGACCAGAGACGGAAAATCTCTCGTAGCAGCTGGGACTAATCTAGCCGAATATCAAGTTTGGATAGAGTCAGCTGATTCAGAGAACCGCTTTATCATGGGAGCGCTTAAAGCAATTCAAACTCGTTTTCCTGGCCAAACTTTAAAGCTAAAATACTTGCCGCCAGCGACTCCAATCAGCTTTTTCCAAACAGCTGATTGGTCAAAAAAGGTAATCCTTAAACCTTATGAAATGCCGCTAATGCGCTTGGATAAAGATCAACTGCAATCTGAACTTAAAAAGAAAAACCGCAAGGAGAAACTTAATAGGCTCAATAGAATAGGAGATCTTCAGTTTAAAGTAATACAGGAAAAACATGGTTTTGATAAAGCCATCAATGAAATGTGTGTACAAAGTGATTTTCGAAAAGGAGCTATGTACAACAAAATAGCCTTTAAAGAAGAACCCCAGAGAAAAAACTTTCTACTTGACCTCTATGATTTGGGACTAATCCATTTAAGCCTTTTTACTTTAAATCAAGAGCTCATCGCCTCCAATGCAGGAATTGTGGGGAAAGATATGGTACACCTTCAAGGCATAAACTCCCATTCACCATTCTATGCCAAACACTCTCCTGGCATACTTCATTTTCTTCAGTTGGGGATAGCTTTAGCTGATGAAGGATTTAGTTTTTTTGACCTTACGCCCGGGGGAGCTGGAGGTTATAAAGAAATGTTAGCCTCTGAACAAAAACTTGCTTGGGAACTAATCATGCTTTCACCCCCCAAAATTGCGCTTTCAAAAGTTATTGAAGTAACCAAAAAAACCTTCTTAACAGGATTAGCAAAAACTAGGCTGGCAGGAAACAGCAGCGACTTTAAATCTCTGTGGCTTGATAAAAAAAACAAGGGGAAATTATTCCTTAAAAATCCCTCGAAACTATTTCGATCCGACGGAATGAACAAGATTTGGAGCAATCAACCCAAAAAGTATTTCTCCTTCAACACTGCTGTCAAAGGATCCTTTCAAGGTGAATTCAACATAGCACAAAATGAATTGAAAGATTTCCTTGATTACAATGAAAAAGGGAGTTTAATAACAAGATGGGAGTTTTTGTCTGATTGCATGAAGCGAATTGAGTTAGGTCATATTCCCTTTACAATAAAAGAAAATGGAGAACTTGTAGCCGTCTTTTGGGAAATCCCTATAAATGCGAAATCCGGAGAAAATAAAGTAGATAAATATGATAAGACAACATTTACTTATTCCTATTATAAGGAAGATTTTCATGGACATTTATTAGGTATTGCAAATCACCTAATTAGTTCTTTAATTGATGCCGAAAAACTAACGCTTCCTTATGATTTCCAAGTCACTTCCGGACAAAAGCATTTATTGTATAAACTGAAAAATCAGGAAACCCAATTATTGTAAATTAGATTATTACACTTTTCAATATTTAAAACAAGCATTTTCATTAGGATACATATGAAGTGGACCCTACGTAATTTATTGGCCTATTTCATGGCCAAGGCTATCATATTTTCAGGAAGAGTCAATAGAGCCAAATCAGATGCATTGCATGGAAAGTTCATGTTATCCGTTTATTTCCATAATCCAACCAAAGAGGAGTTTGAATTTGTTGTAAACTGGCTTAAAAAAAACGGATTTAAGGTCCTGCATATGGAAGAATTTCAGGATTTGTTAGAAAAAAAATCACCTATACCTCCAGGAGCTGCTCTGTTGACAGTGGATGATGGATGGGCTAGCAACATGACAAATATGGCCACAGTTGCAGAAAAAGAAAAGGTTCCAATAACTATATTCATTGCTACAGAAGCTATTGAAGAAGGCAATTTTTGGTTCAACTATGCAAAAAAAGCAGTCAAAGATGGACATAACTATCCTACATCTGAACAGATGAAAAAGCTGTCCAATGCAGATAGGCTCACCATGCTTCAAAAAATCAAGGAAGATGTAACTCTTCCAAGAGAGGCTATGACCGAAGCTAATATACGACAATTGGGAAAATCGAAATATGTATGTATTGGAGCCCATAGCCATAGCCATCCAATTTTGATCAATTGTAACTCTGAAGAACTGGAAAAAGAAATCAATCTTTCAAAGGAAAAACTAGAGCAATGGACGGGGAATGAAATACTCACTTTCGCGTATCCTAATGGCGATTATGGACCAAGGGAAGAGTTGGCGTTAAACAACGCCGGGTTTAAAATCGGATTTGCCAATAATCCGGCTAGATTAACTGAATCTGCCTGGGAATCACCTTTCAGAATCCCTCGAACAGGTTTTTTAGAAGGGGCATCAAAAGCTGAAAATATTTGTCGACTTGTGGGTGTTTGGCACGACAGTACCCTAAAGTTGTTTAAAAAGAAATAGC
>DAIPZN010000156.1:0-7550 GCA_036782195.1 Cyclobacteriaceae bacterium
CCTCTTATCAGATCAACAAAGACTATGAAAGTACATCTAAAAATGTTTTTTTAAATAGCTGAATATTAGGAATTTAAATAGTGTTTTGAAAAATTACTCAATGTATTGAGTAAAATTACTCAATAGGTTGATTTAAATTACTCAGTTAAATTTTTAGATTTGTAGGTAGCTAATTATCAACGAGATGAGTTATCAAAGGTCCGACAAACAAAGTTTGAAAAAGCGTTTGGCAGATGAGTCCAGAAGGTTTATACAAGTTGTATATGGGCCACGGCAAGTAGGCAAGACAACCTTGGTCAGGCAGGTCATGAAAGACCTATCGTACCCATCAATGTTGGTCGCTGCGGATGCCGTGCCAGCAGGAGATCAATCCTGGATCGCACAGCAATGGGAAGCAGCCAGGATGCAGCAAGGCAAGCAAGCGGATACACCTTTCTTGTTGGTTATAGATGAAGTGCAGAAGATCGACAATTGGAGTGAGCAGGTCAAGGAGGAATGGGATAAGGATAGTGTAGAGGAGCGTGATATCAGGGTGGTGCTGTTAGGCTCTTCCCGGCTCATGTTGCAGCAGGGGCTTACCGAATCTTTGGCAGGAAGATTTGAAGCTACTTATCTGGGCCATTGGTCCCTGCGCGAGATGCGGGACGCTTTCGGGCTGAGTGCAGCAGAATATGTGTGGTTTGGAGGCTATCCTGGAGCCATTTCACTTCGGGAAGACGAGGATCGTTGGAAAAGCTATGTGAGGGATTCACTATTGGAAACAAGCATCTCCAAAGATATCCTCATGCTCACGAGGGTTGACAAGCCTGCCTTGATGAAGCGGCTGTTTGAACTGGGATCCAGCTATTCAGGTCAGGTATTGAGTTTCAACAAAATAATGGGTCAACTTTCAGATGCAGGTAATACCACTACTTTGGCAAATTACCTGGAGTTGCTCAACGATGCCGGGCTCTTGGGAGGGTTGGACAAGTTCAGCCCCAATATGGTCCGAAAGCGGGCTTCAAGTCCCAAATTTCAGGTCCACAATCCCGCGATCATGTCAGGGATTTCCAATGAGAGTTTTGACACCTTATCTGATGATCCCAGATCCTGGGGCCGGTGGGTTGAATCCGCTATCGGTGCACACTTGATCAATCAGGTATTCAAAAACAAAAAACTGTCCCTGTATTATTGGAAAGAAGGCAATGATGAAGTTGACTTTATCGTGGAATACAAAAAACAGGTGATCGGCTTAGAAGTGAAATCCGGTCAAACAGGAAGGCTTACAGGTTTGAGTACATTCAAGGAAAAATTCAAACCTGACAAAGTGATGCTTGTAGGCAATGGTGGCATTCCATGGCAGGAGTTTTTGGAATTGGAAGCTCTTGACTTATTTTAATTTGAAAAAGCGGCAAATGCAGCCGCTTTTCCTAAATAAAATAATATTGTAACTTTCACAAAATCAGCTATTTAAATAGTTTTTTGATAATTTACTCAATATACTGAGTAAATTTACTCAACGTATTAAGCAGCTATTGAAATTCCTTCAATCAATCACTGTGATTGTCCTTGTGGTATAATGCTTTTTGCCGAACATGTCTATTGCTTCTATCTCAATGCTGTGTTCTCCTGTAGGCAGGTCAGTAGGTACCGCAGCCCGCCATAGGTGGTCGGTGGGGAATGGGTTGGATGGTCTTCTCCCTTCTGGCAGTTTGTCGGCAGTATCCCATTGATATACTTCAAGGAGGTACGTGGGATCCAAACCTTCAAAATTCACCATGTTTTTCCACTCACTCTTTCCTATTCTATACCTCACGGTATCTGTGTTAGCTCCCATAAAGAAATTGGCCACAATTGAAGCGGTAGTTCTTTGGCCCTTTCGGACTAATTTTGGGGCAAAAACCTCAATTTGATAGTTTTCCGGTTTTCCGGCGGCCTTGTAAGCAGTAGTGTAGTTGTTTCCGTCAAAATCCATAAAGACATAGCCATTCGGGCTTCCATCTCTCATGGTGGATGCGGGTAAGCCGCTTTCAGTCATTTTGCCGCTGTACCAGTCACCTGAAGGGGTGCCGATGTTGAAATGGTGGTGTGGTCGTTGGCCTGAAAATCCTTCTTCTTTTCCCCAAAAAGTCTGTCTCATGTAATGGGTATGGGCAGATAGAGAGACCGAATTGGCAAATGGGGAAAGGAGTTCAAGAAGTTTGGTTCTGTCCTCATCCCTAAAACTGTCTCCAAGTTCTTCAAAAATCGGAATGTGCATGAACACCACAACCAGGTGGTCTTTGGGAACAAGTTTAAGGTTGTTTTCCACAAATTTCAGCTGATCCTCCCTCAGGCCTCCCCAATAACCTTGTCCGTCTCTCGGGTCTGGGTATAGGATGTTCTCAAGCACAATGAAATGAACTTTGCCATGGTTGAAGGCATAGGTGGCAGGTCCAAAATGGGATTCGAATGTCTCATCTGTCAACCTGTCTTCTTTCACATCATAGTTTTGGTCATGATTGCCCATGACTGAATACCAGGGGATGCCTATCTTTTGGATTGCTTTGATGTAATCCGGGTAAAGAGACAAGTCATCTCCAACCAGGTCCCCCAATGCTATACCAAATGAAACATTTTCTATGCCTTCAACTTCACTGACTACTCCCTTACTGAAAAATTCCACTTCTTTTAGGTTGTAGGGTTGAGGGTCTCCAAAAACTAGCATCCTAAATTGCTCATTCGTCTGTTTTCCAGGTTTTAGCGCAAAGTCAACCGATTTGGGTAATGTGCCGGTTGCGGCTACTCCTTGGTATTTCAGTTCTTTAGGTGAGCCAGATGGTTTATGATTATAATAAAATTGCGGAAGGTTATTTTGATCCGTGGGAATATCGTATCCACTTGGCTTTATTAAAAAAATCATTTGATCTTCCGCCAAATCTAATGTGTATTTACCTGATTGGTCAGTCTTGGTTACATTGATCCCATTGGAAACGGCTACATCTGCAATGCCTCTTTCATTTTTGTCTTTTTTGTTGTTCCCATTGAGATCTTCAAAAACATAACCGGAAACATTTTCCTGCCCAAAAACGGAAATACTTAAAAGGGCCAGTGAAACAATTAAGATAGATTTTTTCATGCTTTCATTATTTGAAAAATTATAAGATTCATCAAAAGTAAGCCATGTGTATAAAAGGTATGTTGTAGCTAGATTAACCTATCATTAAATTTGACAACATACAGCTACTGGATTTCACAAGTATTTTTATCAATTGAAGGAATATCCTACCTGACTGCCAAGTTCGGTGTCTAATGTTACCTGTGCATAGACACCAATTTCCTGTTGAAGCTCTTCTACATGTGAAATGATACCTACAATCCTGTTTTCATGCCTGAGTGATTTGAGTGTCTCGAATACAACCCGAAGCGAGTCCCTATCAAGCGCTCCAAAACCTTCATCCAAAAAGAAGAAGCTTTGATCCGCTTTATTCAATGATTTTACCTTTTCGGCTAAAGCCAATGCCAGACATAAAGAAGCCTGAAAAGTCTGTCCTCCTGAAAGTGTTTTCAATAGCCGCCTTTTTCCGCCATTGAGGTAGTCGGTTACCCAAAAGGTGTTGTTGTCATCGATTTCCAGGCTTAGGCTGTTTTTGGTCAGTTTCATAAAACGGGCATTGGCGGTATTGCACAGCTCCTTCAGGTATATGGTGCTAACGTATTTGACAAAGCCACTTCCACGGAACAGGATGTCCATTTCTTTTAGATTGGCCTCCCTTAGCTGGATTTTTGCCAAGAGCTGTTCCAGCTTTTGTTTTTCTTCAAGTTTGACTTTGCAATCTCTTATATCCTGGTCCAATAAAGTAAAGGCTTTTTTTGCGGCTTCCAGTTCGGATCTGATCTGGTTCAGCGTGATTCTCAATTCCTCAAATGCCTCTTTACTGAATGCTTCTATCCCGTTTTCATTTTTCAGTTCGTGGATCTTGTTTTGGACCAAAAGCCTTCTGTCCTCATATTGCCTGATCTCGGCATCCACTTTATCGGCATCTAATGAATGGTGGATCAACTCTATCAATTTGTCAACATCATCAAAGCCATGGGTATGCCTAAGTGAATGGAATGTTTGCTTTGATTTTTCCAGTTTTACGGTTGTTTCTGAAAGCGCCGTTTCGAAATTTTTTAGATTTGCCAGATTGGTGGCTTGACTTGCCCTTTTTTCCTGAAGACTTTTTTGCTTACCGGTCAGCTTAAATGCAGTTTCTTCAATGTCCTGTTTTACCCTTTCAATGGTTTGTTGGATAACAGCTATAGGTTTTTCATAGAATGGAAAGGCAAATTCATGGTCTTTGATATCATCTTTTTTGGCAGAAATAGTACTCAGTAAGCCAAGTTGTTGTTGTTCAACCTCCCGTTGTACTTTTTCTTCTGCTTCTATTTTGCTCAATAGCGCGTCTTTCTCCCCTCTGAGGATCTTTAGGTTTTCGGAAACAAGGTCTTTATGTTTGATCAATTTCTCAGTCTCAGCCACTTTTTGCTTTAAAGAAGCAAGCGATTGAATATTCATCTCCTCAAGGCCTTTCTTCTTCCTGTCCAGTTTAGCCTGTATGTTTACCAGTTCTTCTTGTTTTTCTGACAGGTTTTGGCCGATGTGAGATTGCCTGATTTTTTGCTCATTCAGTAGTCCAAAAAGCGCTGTTGTCTGTTCTAAAGATTGTCTGGCTAAATTGATTTCCTGTGATAATTGTTGAATGGTAGTTTCTTCTTCAAATCCCGAAATAGGAGAGGGGTGTTCGATTGAGCCACAAAGGGGGCACGGGACACCATTTTCCAATAGATGTGCATGGGCTAGTAGCCCTTGACCTTGAAGGGATTTTTCTTTTTTAGCCTCTAATCCTAGAATATGCGCTCGCTGTTTGACAACCCAGCTTTCCTGATTTTCTTTTGGTAGTGATTTTTGAAGTTCCGCGATTTTGGATTGCTGCTCATTGGCGGTTAACTCAAGCTTTTCCAATTGGATTTTTATTCCATTGAGCTGTAGATCAAATTGCTCCCACTCAGAAATAGCTGCTTTCAACTCCGCTAGTTGAGCGACGTCAGGAATTACTAACGTGTCTAGTTCTTCTTCCAGTGTTTTAATTGCTTTCGCTTGTTCCAGCAGTGTTTTTCTGGAGGCTTCAATTTGAGGCAGATTGAGTTCGGTTTTTTCCTTTGCATCCTGGAGTTTGCGGTTCAGCTCCTGAATCTCCAAAACCTTGTTCAGATCCCGGATTTTGGCCTCTCTCTCAGGTCTTTTTTCTGCTTTGGCCTTAAGTTCCTGTTCTTCTTGCTCCAGTTGGATTACTTCTGTTGCAATACTGTCTTTAAAGCGTGTACAGTCTACGACAGAAACAGAATATTTTTCCAGTTCAGCCTCAGTTTCCCTTATCTGTTCATATACCGGTTTGAGGTATGTCTTCGCTTTCAAAAAGTCTTTCCAATGGTTCTTTTTGGCTTCAATCTCTGGTAGCTTTTGCTGTAGCGTTTCCCACTCCTGCTCAAATGTTTTCAGTTGTTTAAATTTTGCCAGCAAAGATTCTTGGACACTGAAAGCTGCAGAAGCCGCGTTGCAATTGGACTCCATAGCCTCCACCTGATGCGCCAGGATTTTGATTTCTTGTTCTTTTTCCTGCAATGCAGTTTCTGAAAAGGACTCAAGTGCTAGCAGCTGGGTGTCCAACCTGATTTTTTCGTCTTTTACGGCTCGAAGAAGTTGACCTGTTTTGGCAGCTAAATCAAAGCGCTCCAATCCAAAAAGTTCCTTCATCATTTCTGCCCTTGGTCCTGGAGTAAGATCGATAAACTCCCTGAACTTACCTTGGGGAATGATGACGGTCTGTTTGAAGTGGTCCTTTTTCATTCCTACTATATCCTCCGCTTTTTTATCCAGTGGGACAAAGCCGCTTTCGGTTTTTTTGTAGAAAGTGTGTTCAGCAGGCCTGATTTCATCAAAGTTTTTTGGATTACGCTTCGCAGAATACCTTGCCAGATAGGTGGTAGCATTGTTGAGCCCACATTTGAATTCGAAATTGATCAGCAGGTTGTCTTTTTGCAGGTTGACCATGCTGTTCTTTTCCCCCCTATCGGATAGCCGTTCGGTACTGCCATACAATGCAAGCAGGATGGCTTCCAGAATCGAAGATTTCCCACTGCCTACAGCACCGAATATGCCAAATAACCCAGCTGCTGTCAGCTGTTCAAAATCCACAGTCTGTTTTTCTTTGTAGGAATACAAACCTTCTATTTCCAATTTTACAGGGATCATATGGAATCTTTTTGGCTAATGATTTCTTTGAAAAGGTCTTGAATTGCGGCATTAGGGGGTATACCTTTTTCACTTTGGTAATACATTCCAAATAGCGTAGCCATGTCTTTGCCCAAATCCTCCACCTGAAGCTCATTCCATGGGGTTCCCTGGGGGTTTTTGATCTGGGGTATCAAATTGATAATCCCGTCATGTGCTTTCATAATGGCCTTGCGAGTCGAGGCATCTATGGAGTGTTCGGTGATAAAAGTGAGCTCCACAAAGCAATTGGGGTTTTTTTCCAACCATTCCAAAGTGTCCTCCAGGTTGTCAAAGGTCTGTCTGCACAAAGTTCGTCCCTTCATCAACCCTACAGGTCGATAGGTGGCTGCCTCTCCCGGGATAACATCAATGATGACTACCTGCTTTTGCTGATCAGCTTCGCTGAAGGAATAGGCCAAAGGCGAACTGGAATAAACCATTGGGGGATTTTGGCTGACTGCATGGTACCTGTGGAGATGCCCCAAAGCGGCATATTGGATGCAGCCGGGAACCTGATGTGTGAACAAAGCCTGGGTTCCACCAACGTGAAGAATCGGGCGCTCACTCTCTGGTTCCGCCTCTGCAGTTTCGCCTTCTTTGACAAAGAAGAAATGTCCTACAAAAAGATTCACTCCATGTGGACTGCAATGCCGCTGACCAATACCTGACCATTTCTCACCCAACAATGTTCTCAATTGAGCTTCTCGGTCATTTTCACCCAGGTAAACCTTTAGCAATGCCTCATTGGCATAAGGAGCCAAAATTATCCTGACCGGAAACGGAATGCCCGGAATGGTCAGTTCCACAAATCCAGGCTCGGAAGCGGTGACCTCCAATCCGTTTTCAAGTTTGCCCATTGGGATGCAGGTATCATACCTGCTGTAGAAAAAAATCCCCATTTCCCTTGCCAAAGGGTCAGGTGCCTCCACGAACTGTGTGCTGTCATGGTTGCCCGAAATAGCGATTACAGGCCTTTTTCCATTTTTAGATAACCTTCTCAAGGTTTTAAAAAGCAATTCGACGGCATCGTGGCTGGGGTTGAAGCTGTCAAATATATCACCTGCCACTAGAACCAGATCCACTAGCTCTGCATCTGCAATTTCAATGATTTCTTCCATCACAGCCACCTGTTCCTCAAATCTTGAAAACTCCTGCAGCCGCTTTCCCAGATGCCAATCCGCTGTATGTAGTATTTTCATAGTTTAAAAATAAAGAGGTTTTTTTTAATTATTGGTTCATATCAGTTTTATAGAAAATTTGCACTATTTGATTA
>DAIPZN010000157.1:0-7461 GCA_036782195.1 Cyclobacteriaceae bacterium
AGTATATTATGTTTTAGGTTTTATCATTATTTATTACTTTGACGTGAAAGGGAGAAAAAAATATGAGGACTTAAATATTTGAATATACAGCTAAACGATCATAGATAGGTTTTTAACTCCTCTAGGTATTGTCTTTCCACTTCTGAGTCCGATTGGAAGTAGGAAAGTTTGTTAGGACTGGATGGAATTTTTTTGTATTTAACCTCTCCAAACCAGAAAACTTGCTTTAATCTTAATATGAAAATTGCAAATCCTATTCTCTCCTTCCTAAAGTTTTCCTACCTCGCTGAGACTTATACCCTTATCAAACCAAAAACATTTTTGATCTTATTGTTTTTGACCTTGGCAATCATAGTCCCTTACGTTTTGATATTAGAAGCAGTAGGCATCAATCAGTTTGATAACCTAATTGAACAAATGCTGAAAGATAATAAATGGCTGGTTGTCATTTTAGCTTTTTTCCTGGCTATTAATTTAGAGTGTAAATTTTAAACATATTTTGTTATGAAAAAGAAAATCATTTCACTAGTAATTATCATTGTTTTATTCCTTGTTTCAATATCAGTATTCAACGATTGGGAGAATTTTAAGAGAGGAATTAAAGGTGAACCCCCCTTTGAAAAAAAGGAGGTAAGTAAATAGTTAATTGAATTTTGTAAAATTTAAAGAGGTAAAGCCATTATAAAAATTGGAATAAAAAGACTGGTTTTTAGCCTATTTTCCTATTTTTAATCTAACAATCTTATTGAAATAACAAATTCAAGCGGTAGGAGCGGTATTTATCGAGGGATTAGGTTTTTACCTAAATAAAGATTTCAATCCATGATAAAGAGATTGCCACCTAACCATAAGTACTATGTTTCTCAATCCTCACAAGCCACATCACCCACCACATACTGAAGCCCACTTAGGAAAAAGGCAAGTAACTGTGGGTTTTCGAAGCTTTGGGCATTGTGGGATGGGGAGCAGTACATCACTTTGCCTTTGCCTTCTTCACGGATCCAGGCTACGTAAGTCTTACCTGTCTTCGCAGGTTCCCTTTGCTTGGTGATTTCGGCATTGTTGAAGTACAGGAGCGGCGTAAAATTTTTATCGGGATAGCTCCCGTTGTAGAAATAGGGCTCGTCTACATGGGTAAAACCCGATTTGGGCAGCATCTGTACCAAAGGATGTCCAGGGTCCTCCAATTGGATATGGATGGGCTGTTGCGGGGGATGGTAATCAAAACTTGCCCCGACCAGCCTGCTGAATGCCCTCGACTTGTTGAGCGTGGTGATCCCTCCATGAAGCACCATCAGCCCCCCGCCTTGTTGTACATATGCCTGCAGGTTTTCTTCCAGTTGCATGGCCTGCTTCATGATGGCCAGGCTGTCACCGGCTGATTCGGCTTTCAGTTGGTCCCAAAAGAGGTTGCGGTGGTCAGGTTTGGAGCAGGTGTTGTTCAGCACCACTGCATCGTACTGCTTCAGGTTTTCAGCGGTAAACTGACTGATGTCCCTGCTTTCCACCGTCTCAAAAACCCCGCTCTTGTCGCTGATGATCCGGATCATTTCGGCCGTATGGGGAATGACCCAATGTTCGAATCCGGTAAAAAGGGAAAACACCAGGATTTTTTTCTTTCCGCTGCTGGGAAAATGAGGACGGTCAGGCGCCAGGTCATGGATTTTTTCTTTCCATTGCGTATCTAGTTTGACATGAGGTAAATCTTGGGCATTGGCACTTGCAGTAAATCCCAGCCAAATCAACACCGGTAATGTTAATTTGCCACTGGTCCATATTTTCAAAATATTCATGGCAGCTTATTCTTTTTTATTTAATTTAAATTCTTCGATACCAATAAACCTAAAAACCTATGTATTTCAAAAGACTTTTCTATATGCTCCTGTTTTCGGGGTGTAGCTTTAATTCTCTTTTTGCCCAGAACATCCAATCCAAAGAATCCCAAACAGGAATAGACTTTGTCTCCAAAGGGAATGTGCTGCTGACTTACCACACCGCCATGACCGACGTGCCGGCAGGAGTCAAGGAAGCCTTCCGCAAATCGGGATTTATCCATCCGCTTAAATCCCCCTCAGGGCAGGTGCTTACCCGTATCCAGCCGCCTGACCATTACCACCACTATGGCATTTGGGGTCCCTGGACCAGGACCATTGTGCAGGGCAGGGAAGTGGATTTCTGGAATCTCGGCGACGGCACGGGAAGGGTGGATTTCAATCGCGTGATCTCCCGCACAACTCAAAATGACTTTGCTGCCGTGACGGTCAGACAGGACCACATTGATCTCAAGGCCCCGGGTGGTGCGCAAGTGGCCATAGAAGAAGACCTGACAATTAGGGTAGGCGAAGTAAAAGACAAAAGGTACTCTATAGACTACCAGACGGTCATATCCACGCCTTTGGGAAGTCCTGTTGTGCTTGAAGCTTACCGCTATGGAGGAGGGATAGGTTTCCGCGCCACCGAACGCTGGGGCACGGACAACAGCCGCGTCCTGACTTCCGAAGGCCATGACCGCAAAACCGCCGATGGCAGCTTTGCCAAGTGGGTGATGGTGTCCGGGGAGAGCGACGATCCCTCAGGCCAAAGCGGAATCCTCTTTCTGAGCCATCCGCAAAACAGGGCCCACCCCGAGCCTATGCGCGTATGGCCGGAAGACCAATATGAAGGTAAAGGAAATGTATTTGTGGAATTCTGTCCCATCCGCCACGAGGCATGGGAGATACAGCCCGGCCAAAAGCAGGTGCTTACTTACCGCATGATCGTATTTGACGGCTCACTTTCTGCCAAAGAAGCAGAGGCATATTGGCAGGATTTTGCAGCTTTACCACAGACAATAACCCAACAACAACCATGAACAGAAGGAATTTCATCAAACAATCGGCAATGGCCAGTACCGTATTTGCCGTACCTACCATTGTGCCGGCATCCGTTTTCGGCAAAAATGCACCTAGCAACAAAATCAATATCGGACAGATCGGCTGCGGCAGGATAGCCAGGGAACATGATCTTCCCGGCACCTGGGCCCATGATGTGGCCAGAATTGTAGCAGTATCCGATGTGGACAGCAAGCGAATGGGAGAAGGCAAGCAGTTGATCGAATCACATTATGCCAAGAAAACAGGCAAACCTTACCTGGATGTCAAGCAATATGGAGACTACCGGGAAATGCTGCTGGACAAGGACATCGACGCGGTCATCATCAGTACCCCGGACCACTGGCACTCCCAGCCGGCAATGGAGGCCGCTCTGGCAGGCAAGCACGTCTACCTGCAGAAACCCACTTCTCTCACCATCAAAGAAGGTAGACAGCTGACGGATATCGTCAACAGAACCGGCGTGGTAGTCCAGCTCGGAACCCAACAGCGCTCCAGTCCACAGTTCAGGATCGCTGCCGAATTGGTACGCAACGGCAGGATAGGGAAATTGCACACGGTGAGGATAGGCCTCCCGGGGGATCCTTCCGGTCCAGAAGCCAAGCCCATGCCTATCCCCAAGCAGCTCAACTATGACTTTTGGCTCGGTTCTACTCCGGAGATGCCATATTCAGAAATCGGGGTGCATCCACAGGAAGGGTACAGCAGGCCGGGATGGTTGCGGCATGAAAACTACGGTGCAGGGATGATCACCGGCTGGGGGCAGCACCACTTTGATTCGGCCGCCTGGGGAATGGATACCGAACTCACGGGTCCCCGCTTTATTGAAGCCGTAGCGGAATTCCCTAAGGCAGGTTTCTGGAACGTCCACGGGGACTTTATGGTCAAAGCCGAATATGACAATGGCATTACCATGTTGACCAGCGGCAATTACCCCAACGGCATCCGATATGAAGGAACAGAAGGTTGGGTGTGGGTGTCCCGTGGCAACTATGTCGCTTCTGCCAGTGATCCCGTAGCGCAAGGCAACAATGCCAAGGCCCTGGATGCCTCGGATCCGAAAATCCTGAAATCCGTCATCGGTCCCAACGAAATCCACCTGTACGAGAGCAAGGACCAGCATGGCAACTGGCTTGAGTGTATCCAAAGCGGCAAGACGCCCATTTCCCCTATAGAAATCGGCCACAGGTCCTGTTCCGTATGTCTGATCAGCCATGTGGCCATGAAAGTGGGCAGGAGGTTGGAGTGGGATCCAAAAGCGGAAAAATTTGTCAATGATGCCGAAGCCAATGCCCATCTCAGCAGAAAACAAAGGGCACCTTATGGAACAGATCATGTCAAAGTTTAATTGGATTTGGGCATTTGTGGTATTTACTGCCATTGCCTGTCAGCCAAAAATGAAAGGAAAATCAGAAAAGGTCGTGATCATGACGGTGGATCCGGGGCATTTCCATGCAGGCCTGATCCACAAGTCGATGTATCCAGACATGGACTCCACTGTCTATGTCTATGCACCGGGTGGGGATGAGTTGAAGGACTATCTCCAGAGATTGGAGGGTTACAACAGCCGGTCAGAAACCCCCACAGCTTGGCAGCTGGAGGTCTACAAAGGGCAGGATTACCTGGAAAAGATGCTTGCCGATCAGCCGGGGAATGTGATGGTGGTCGCAGGAAAAAATGACCAAAAGATCGATTACATCCTCAGTGCCGTGAGGCAGGGGATCCATGTCTATGCCGACAAGCCATTGGTGATCAATCCTGCGGGATATGCCAAGCTCAAAGAAGCATTTGAGGTGGCAGCTGACAAGGATCTGCTCTTGTATGACATCATGACTGAGCGTTTTGAGATCACCTCCATTTTGCAGAAGGAGCTTTCCATGCTGACATCTGTATTCGGGGAGCTGGTGGATGGCACACCGGAAGAGCCGGCCATCACCAAGGAAAGTGTGCACCACTTTTACAAGCAGGTTTCGGGTAAGCCATTGATCCGGCCTGATTGGTTTTTCGATGTGGAAAAAGAAGGGGAGGGGATTGTAGACGTCACCACCCACCTGGTGGACCTGATCCAATGGGCTGCCTTTCCCGAACAGGCCTTGCAGACGGACGATGTCCGGATGCTTGCTGCCAGGAGATGGGCTACGCCCCTGAGTTTGGACCAGTTCCGGCAAGCCACCAACAAAGCTGCTTTTCCAGAAGCCATGCAAAAGCACATGCAGGACGGCAAATTGATGGTCTACAGCAATGGAGAAATGACATACACGCTTAAGGGCAAACATGCCAAAGTCAGTGTAATCTGGGATTTTGAAGCACCTGCGGGGGCAGGGGATACGCATTACAGCATGATGCGCGGGAGCAAGGCAGAGTTGATCATCCGGCAGGGAGAGGAAGAGCAGTACAAGCCGACCTTGTATGTACGACTACTGGAAGGGCAGGATGGGGAATTGTCAACTGCTGTGGAGCAGACCCTTCAGGACAAATACCCTGGAATTGGCCTGCGGCAAATGCCCGATGGACTGTATCAGGTGCTGGTGCCGGAAGCTTATCATGTAGGTCATGAAGCCCACTTTGCCCAGGTGACGGAGCGGTTTTTGGAATACTACAAGTCAGGCAAGATGCCCGATTGGGAAGTGCCCAATATGCTGGTCAAGTATTACACCACGACCAAGGCCTTGGAGATGGCTAGGGAGTAGGTGAAAGAGCCTTAGGTTTACGATGGATAGCATACCTATGCAAAGTATTTATTCGACAGGAATTGCAGATACCAAAGATATAATGGAGTAGATTTAAACTGCTCCTCGAGCGAGCTTCAGGTATAGGTTGTGATAGCAATTTATGGGCAAAGAAGATCTATATTAAAGCCAGTGATAATCTGTCATACAAAAAAGCCTCTGATCCGTAAATCAGAGGCTTTTTGCTACTGTATTCTATGATCAATTATTTCAATCCCACAGCCTTGGCTGCATTGACGAATCCTTGTCCGTAGTATTCGTCATTGCCTGGTTTGCCGAGGTCGGTTGCGGACTGTCGCAGTCTGGAATTTACCTGTGCAGGGGAGAGGTGGCCGCCGTTGGCCTGCATCAGCAGTGCCGCTACACCTGCGAAGGCAGGGGATGCCATGGATGTTCCCTGTGCCCAATTGTAATTTCCATCTGAAGTTCCCCTCACCGTACTGAATACCTGATCAAAAATAGCACAGGTTGCAGTGGTGCTTCTGAAGGTGCCTACCAAAGTACAGGGAGAGAAATTGCCTTCTACAATGGCTAACCCCACTGTTCCTCCTGGTGCGGCAAAACTGACCAGGGATTTTCCGTAATCTGTGTAGTAGGCTGGCTGGTCAAAATTGGTGTTGCCGAAAACCCATCCTGTAGGTCCGGTAGAGCTGATGGAAAGCACATGCTGGTTGTGTGCAGGGATTTTATAAAGTTCTTTGGCTTCGTCAAAGTTGGTGGCACCGTTGCCGGCGGAAGCGATTACCGTCACGCCGTTCTGGTATGCATATCTGGTGGCGCGGTCATAAGTTTTCTGCAGTTCCCTGAAGAAAACCCTAAATGCAGGATCCTGCCAGTTGTCACGGTAGTTGATAGTTGCGCCCAAGCTCATGTTGATGATCTGGGCACCGCCTCCACCCTTTGATTGAGGGGTAGCTGCGTAGAGTATGCCTTCTAAAATCCACTCAAATGCACCCGAACCATTGTGAAGTGATTTGACGCCTATAATGGTTGCTTTTGGAGCAATGCCTACTACGCCAAAACCAGAAGCGGCTACGATGCCTGCCACATGCGTCCCGTGCCAGAACTCACCAGTATCCTCATTAAACCTAAATCCAGGTACTGTTGAGATTGAACTGGCAACATCTATATTTGGAGCAAGGTCTATATGGGCAGCATGAAACCCACCGTCTATTACAGCTACACGGACACCTTCTCCGGTAAAGCCTGCATCCCAAGCCTTGGGCGCATCAATAGATTCCGGAGCCCATTGGAACCCATCGAAAATCGCCGTTTTGTATTCAAATGGAGCGCCTGCACCGCTGGATCTCCTGGCAGAGGCATTGTCCAATGAAAGTGCCTGCGTTACTATTTCAGGTTCTGAAGTGAATTTGAGGATAAGATCAGGAGTGACCGATTCTACCTCGCTGATTTGCCCTGCTTTTCCATAAAAGTCAGATGAACGGGCTACTGCAACAGCCACACCGATCTCAGGAAAAGTTTTGACAATCTCCCCGCCAGCCGCTGCTACAGATTGGGCAAGATTGGATGGCAATTGGTTGTTTTTGCTGATAATCAAGTATCTGCCTGTAAAATCACCTTGTCTAAGGTTGGAGAAATCAGTCAATTCTTGGATTTCACTCATGTCAAACTGACTGATATTGCCTGATGGATCTGTTGAAGCATCAAGAATAGGTTCTGTGCTGATCAGGTCTTCGTTGCAACTGGACAACAGGAAGACTGCCGCTACAAGTAAATGCGCGAATTTGGGTTTGGTATAAGAAAACATTTTGTAAAATTTTAAGTATAAAGTATATTTTACATAAACAAAAGTTTATATATATGCTTATTGCAAAAACAAAATGTTGTAAACAGGCCTGTAT
>DAIPZN010000158.1:0-7453 GCA_036782195.1 Cyclobacteriaceae bacterium
GATTTAGGTGTAAGTATTTTTCCCAACTCTTTGTTGCCTACCCTGTTGCATTCAATTACTTATTTAACATGATTGTACCTAATTGCACCACCTTGCAATTCTCTTTGATTATCTGGTTGGAAGACCGAAGGATTCTAGATTTCAACTTTTTCGAGATATTTTTTAGCTTTTTAAACCTTCTGGTAAGAATGCTGGAATACAAATTTTTTATGAAGACGTGAAATCGCAGTTAATGGTAAAATTTTGATTCCATTGATGTATTTATTAAGCTGTTCAGTCCTCTAAATGACCAACTATACCGAATCACTAAAGATTCTGAAAACCATCTCCTTCTATGGTCGTTACTCTAGTATATGATATAAAAAATCAAATAAAAAGTTTAATATCACAAAGATCATAAGCTACACCGTTATCGTGTGTAAAATCGAAATATAAAATTTAATTAATTGTTATAGGATAATAATTAATGTTTATAAGTTTTTCCTGTTTTGAACGGTAAAATATTTTGTTTATGTCTGTTTTCTAAATTATCAAAATAAATACAAAATGAAATTTGTTTTATCTAATTTAATTCTTGTTTTCTCACTCTCTTTAACCTTTCAAGCCCAGGCCCAATCCGTTAATTATAAAGGGAAGGTTGTCGATGCGGAGTCAGGTAATGTGTTAGAATTCGCCAATGTAGCATTACTCAATCCAGCAGACTCCGCCTTGGTGACGGGCGGAATGACAGACTTGGAAGGAAGGTTTTCATTTGAAGGAGAAGGGGGTGATTTTATCCTTCGCGTCGGGTTTATGGGTTATGACAGTTATTTTAGAAACATTTCCACAGCGTCAAAAAATCAAATCAATTTAGGGAATATCAGATTGAAATCAGACGCTACCGAATTAGGGGAAGTTGTGGTGGAGGGAGTGACTTCAATGTTTGAAAGTGATATTGATAGAAGAACTTATAATGTTGAAAATTCAATAGTAGCTGAAGGTGCAACGGCCACTGAACTCTTAGAAACATTGCCTTCCATTCAAGTTGATGACGAAGGAGGGATCAGTATGAGAGGAAGCGGCAATATTCTTATTTACATCAATGGGAGGCCCTCCAATTTATCGGGGGATGATGCAGAAGGTATATTGGCTCAATTTCCGGCAAATAGCATACAGTCAGTGGAATTGATTACCAATCCTTCATCTAGATATGATGCTGCAGGTGTTGGTGGTATCATCAATATCATTCTGAAAAAGAACCAGAAGACAGGCTTCAATGGTCAAGTTAACGCCTCGGTAGGCACAAGAGACAAGTATACTGCAGGCATCAATTTAAACTATGGTGCAGGCAAGGTCAATTGGTTTGGGTCATATAATTACCAAGATAGAAGGTTGTTTAGGGAGTCTGAAAGTATAAGAGAGTCCTTTCTCACTGGTATCAGCCCTATTTTAGACCAAGATTCATATGGGGAAAACAGGGACAGGAACCATCTCGCAAGGGCTGGTTTTGATGTCAACTTTTCAGAAAATAAAACCCTGGGGTTCTATGCACAGGGTAATTTTAGGGAAAGAAATAGCTTCGATAACCTCAATCAGCGGAATCTTAATCAAAGCAGACAGCTTGATAGCCTCTTTGTCAGAAACAATCAGGAAATACGCAGCAGCTACAATATCGAAACTGGGCTGAACTATACCTGGGAAATGGACACCTTGGGTCAACGCTTGTATACATCAGCATCTTTGGCTTATGATGATAGGCTACAAGAGGAAATTTATGATCAGCTATTCTTTAATCAGGCAAATCAAGAAGTTGGAGAAAACAGGTTACTTCAAACCAACGAACGTCCACAGACCAGTACATTTTACGTTTTGCAGCTGGATTATGAAAAACCATTTGCCAACGGTAGTAGAATTGAATCGGGCCTTAAAGGGACCTTTGGAGAATGGAACAGGGATCAGATTTTTTCTCAGGGAGATATCGGTACAGAGTTTCAGCCGGTCTTGAATGACTTTTTTACAGATGGTTTCAACTTTAAGGAAGATGTCTATGCAGCTTATACCTCTTATCGAAACAAGGTTGGGAAAATCGGTTACCAGGCGGGATTGAGAGGAGAATATACAGAGACTACAGGTGTTCAGCAGTCCAATCAAAGCACCTTTATCAATAATTATTTCAATCTTTTCCCTAGTGCCTACTTAAGTTATGAATTAGGCCAGGAAGAGGAGTTGACTGTCAATTTCAGTAGGCGTATTTCAAGGCCAAATATCTGGGCGCTTGCCCCGATTTATGGTGTACGTGACCTTTATAACCTCAGTATTGGTAACCCTTTACTTCAGCCTGAATTTACCAATAGCTATGAATTCGGATACATGAAGGGATGGGAGCGCTACCTACTGAATGCTACAGTCTACCACCGTTACTCTACCGACATCCTGACAAGGGTAATCCGCCTCAGTGAAGACAATGTAGCCATTCAAACCCGTGAAAATGCCAACAGCAGAAGTTCAACAGGAGTAGAACTGGTGAACCAAATCCAATTGGCTAGCTGGTTTGATGCGACAATTACTGGTAATGTGTTTTATTCCGAAATCATCGGAGACAATATTGAGCAAGGTTTCAATAACTCGAATTTAAGTTGGACCGTTTCCTTGCTTTCCAATATGGTTATTCCAGGATTAGCCACTGTCCAGCTACAAGGGAATTATAGAGGACCTATAGTACTGCCTCAGGGTGAAATTGAGCCAATGTGGGGGTTGAATTTGGGGATAAGGAAAAACCTTTTGAATAACAAAGCTACTGTGAGTCTCAATGTCAGTGATATTTTCAATACCAGGGTATTTCGTATCCGTACAGAAGACAGCAGATTTGTTCAAGACCGAATGTTCAACAGAGAAACAAGGATAGGTACTTTATCATTTACCTACCGATTTGGAGGTATGAGGGAAAGGAATGGAAGAGATAGGAGTGATGATGATTATGATGATGATGATATGGATATGAATTAAATCCGGAAATTGAGGTAATCGCAAGTTCCTTTTTCGCTGCCAAAGTTTGATTTGAGTAGTTTTCAAAAAACCTGTTTTTGAAAGAAAATGGTTATCTATGCAGGTACTATGACTGGTATAGATCAACAGGTAAAGGAAGAGCTGTTAAAACATGCTGATCCTGAAAAGGCAGCAATTTTGTCCAGGTATTTCAAAGCCATTCCTGGAGGATATGGGGAAGGGGATTTGTTTTTAGGGATTAGTGTTCCCCGGCAAAGGGCTATTGCAAAGCAGTTTAAAGGAGTAGGTTTAGGGGACCTTGTTCCTCTAATTCAAAGTCCTTTCCATGAACTGCGGCTCACAGCTGTATTTATTTTGGTAGGAAATTATAATGCTGCCAAAAATGATTCTGCCAAAAAAGTGGTTGTTGATTTTTACCTAGAGCACATCAGTCATATCAACAATTGGGACCTTGTAGACAGTTCAGCCCCATATATTTTGGGAGCTTGGCTTTTTGAAAAGGAAAAGACTTTTTTGTATCACCTAGCCAAATCCGGCAACCTCTGGCTTCAGCGAATCGCCATAATCAGTACGCAATATTTTATCCGGAAGGAAAAGTATGAAGATACTTTCGCAATTGGGGACATCTTGCTGCACCATCCGCATGACCTCATCCACAAGGCTGTGGGTTGGATGCTACGGGAAGTTGCAAACAGAGATCAGTCTGCTGCAGAAGAGTTTCTCTGCAGCAGGTATAAGCAGATGCCTAGGACGATGCTCAGGTATGCAATAGAGAAATTTTCCCCTTCCAGAAGAAATCAATATCTCAAGGGAATGGTTTAACTTATTCTATTCCCTCTAATTCACTTAATTCTAGCCATAGCAATTCCAGATTCTCCAATTCACGGTCAATTTCCACCATTCTTGTCGAGCACTTTGTGAGGGCAGCGGCATCCAATTCCCCTGAAGAAAGTTTTTCTGTTAGCTGTACTTTTTCAGCATTCAATCTTGAAATAGCTTCATTGGTTTCTGCAAATTGCTTCTTGTCCTTGAAACTTGCCTTTGTAGTTTCTTTTTTGACTGGTTCCTGCGCTTTGGAAGGAGCTGTGATGGCGGGTTTTTCCGTTTTCTGACGTGTTTGTTGCTCCTTTTCCCACTCTCTGAAATCCGTGTAATTACCCGGGAAATCATCAATCTTTCCTTCTCCAGCAAAAACAAACAAGTGATCCACCAGTCTGTCCATAAAGTAACGGTCGTGGGATACGATGATCAGACAGCCCGGAAAGCTATCCAAAAATTCCTCAAGCGTATTTAAAGTCAGGATGTCCAAGTCGTTGGTGGGTTCATCTAGTATCAGGAAGTTTGGGCTTTTGATCAAAATCATCAAAAGCTGAAGTCTTCTGCGCTCGCCACCGCTGAGTTTGGCTACTGGTGTATGTTGTTGCTTTGGGGGAAATCCGAATTTGTTCAGAAACTGGGAAACCGTAATGGTGGCACCACCCGCAATCGTGACTACTTCTGCTACATCTTTGACAATGTCAATAAGTCTTTTTTCTTCGTCAAAACTGTCTTCTTCTTGGCGGTAATAGCCAAATGCCGTTGTCTGACCAATGGCAACCTTTCCATGATCAGGTTCCAATGCACCTGTGATCATATTCAAAAAGGTGGTTTTTCCTGCACCATTTGGTCCAATTATCCCGATTTTATCACCTTTCTTAAAGGTGTAGCTGAAATCTTTTACAATGGTTTTGTCACCATAGCTTTTGCCAAGCTTCTCAATTTCTATGATTTTATTGCCTAGTCGCTGGGATGTGACCGAAAGTTCAATATCCCTTTCCTCGCGTTTTTGAAAAGCTTTTTCTTTAGTTTCTTCGAAGGCATCAACCCTATATTTGGCTTTTGTCCCTCTTGCTTTAGGTTGCCTTCTGATCCAGTCAAGTTCCTTTTTGTAAAGACTCTTGGCTTTCTCTTGTTCAGTTAGCTCCTGTTCCCTTCGTTCTGCTTTCTTTTCCAAGAAATACCCGTAATTGCCTAGGTAGCGGTGAATGCTTCCTTGGTCCAATTCAAGTATCTGATTGGTTACTTTTTCTAGGAAATACCTATCATGTGTCACCATAAACAAAGCAAGATTTGCTTTGGAAAGGTAATCCTCAAGCCATTCTATAGTCTCAAGATCCAAGTGGTTGGTAGGCTCATCCAAAAGCAGTAAATCTGGTTTTTCCAGAATGGCTTTTGCAAGTGCCACCCTTTTGCGTTGGCCACCGCTGAGGTTTCCTACTTGTAGCTCTGTATCGTCAAGGCCTAATTTCCCGAGTACCTCCTTTACCTGGTATTCAAAATCCCAAGCTTGGAGTTGATCCATTTTTTCAAAAATTCTCTGGAGCAGGTCACCATTGTCAACGCCCTTTTCTGAATCGAGCATGGCTTTGTGATAATCCTCGATGACTTTCAAGGTTTCATTGCTGCTGCCGTCGAATATTGTCCTATATATGGTAAGGTCCCCTTGGAAAACAGGGTTTTGATGGACATATGCCACTTTGATCTGTTGGTTGACTGCCACGGTACCACCATCAGGCACTTCAAGACCCATGATGATTTTCATAAGTGTGGACTTTCCAGCTCCGTTGATCCCTACTAGGGCAACTTTCTGTCCTTGGTCGATGCCAAAGGAAATCTGGTGAAAAAGTTTGCGTTCGCCGTAGGCTTTTGTAAGATTTTCTACTGAAAGGTAATTCATGGCACAAAGGTAGGGGAATTCAATTCAAGAACCGCCCCTTCCTGATGATATCCTATTGATAGCTTATTTTTTGGCAAGCAGAAGCATAATTCCCTCCAGTAGTTTTTTGAATCCTTCCTTGAAATGATCCGCTGATTCTGTCAGGCTTGGTTCTACTTCACTCCGTTTTTCACGGTAAAACTGATCCCATTTTTCCTTTGCATGCTGGAGTTCGCCTTCAATAGTGGTTTTTTTGCCTCTTAGTTCAGAAATCTTTCTCTCGATTTCAGCTTTTGCTTCCCCTGTTGCTTCTTTACCTTTTTCGACTAATTGTTCTATTTTAGTACCGATATCCTGCAGGATGGCTTCCACTTCTTCGAAACTAGCTCTTTTCTGATCCATGTTCATTTAGTTTAAATTCAAAATCAAAGAAAAATGTTGAACAATATACTAAACAAGCACGAAAAAATAAGGATTGAGGAGGGAAATTGAACGGAGGAATGGATAGTAAGGATTTGTTAGACCCAAAGATTGAGAAGGAAAAATTGCAGTCAGTTGAGTAAGATGTTTTCTCAGATTTTTGATGATTCCATAAGGGTAATGCTGGCTATAGTAGTTTCATGACGTTTTCTATAAAGGCCATGTTTGTGGCATTACTCAGAATAATATTATTATGAATCAATTAAAATCTGTGATTATTTTTTAAATATCAGGTTTAGAGGGATCAAATTCCCAAACATCTTTAAAATTTCCTATTATATAGGCTTTACTATCAATAACAAAAACAGAAGCTCCTCTTTTATGGTATATATCTATATAAAAATAATTTGTTTTTAAAGTTATTGGATTGAATTCATATAAAGTCGTTTGATATGGAGAACCTAATCCATAATATATTTTCCCTTTTATTCCAAAAGTAACTGGTGTGTATAGTGTAGGTGTTTCTGTTTGCAGTATCTTCCATTCATTATTCACATATTGAAAAAGCTTATCAAGATGGTAAATATAACCCTGATTGCCAGAATTAAATCCAACGGCTTGAGATGATGTAACGGGAAAATTTTCAATTTTTGTCCAATTATTTGATGTTGGATCATATTGCCAACCCTCATTGGTGTCTCTTATTGAATTTATTGGACCATCGTCGCCCCATCTTCCTGTGAAAACAAATCCTTTGGAGTCCTTCGAAAAAGAAGCTGATAAATACCTACCAATTCCTGGAAAATCCTCCACATTTGTCCATCTATTTGTTGACGGATCATAAGCGTAACAATCCTTAAAGTGCCCAGTCTCATCGTCTTTTTGAGTATACCAAAATAATTTTTCTGTTCCTAACCCTATGTATCCTAAATTGCCAATTGTAAATGAGCTAGCACTGGCTCGAGCTTTTCCCGGAAAGTCAGTAATTTGAGACCATGTATCGTTTTTGGGATCGTACTTCCAAAAATCTTTTAAATATTCAATAGTGTTGCTTTGTTCATTTATTCCCGTTCCAAAGTAACCAAAATCACCTAAAGAAAACGCCACCGCTAAGTTTCTTGCCAAACCAGGGAAGTTCTTTTTTTTAGTCCAAGTACTTTTCCAATCTATGATCAATTCCTTATTTGCCGTTACACTTTGCAAACCTACTTTTAGGCTTATTTTAGCTTTTTGAAATTTTGAAATATAATATTCTGGGATCAATTCCCGAGGCAATTCTATTTTTATGGAATCAGGAGATGAGTATATAATATTTGAAGCAAAACCATTAATGTCAACAAAGTTATTTAATGT
>DAIPZN010000159.1:0-7300 GCA_036782195.1 Cyclobacteriaceae bacterium
ATCATGCAGTTGGACCATGTCAAATCTGCACGTAACCTCATTTACAAAGCGCTGGATTTTTTGAGAGATGTGGTAGGGGGAAGTAAATAGGAAAGGGGAAGTTTAAGAAGCGAGAATCAAGAAACAAAAGGCATTGATGTGTCCTGAAACAGGTAATTTTCAGCTGTAACAGGGCAAAAACATTTCAAACCAGACCGAAGAATAAACAAGACCACAATTGCTTTAAGAAGCTTGATTTTATACCCTTTAATATTTTTTATCAATTCAAAATTCCCTAATTCATCAAATTGCTGTTCAGGTAAGCAATGCTGAAAAAAGAAAATACTTAAAAGATCAGGGAATTGGATAGCTAATTTGCTGTTCATTTGAAGAAATCAGGGTGAAGGTGTGGAACTAAACAATGGGAGAAGGTGTAAATTACTCCGGTAAATCAAACACATAAATATGTTTGGTAATCAGCCCTTGAACATAAAGTTTTTGGGAGTGCTTGTCTATGTAGAAGTAGGTAGGATGCAGGTTGTCATCGTCAGTAGCCGTTTGGAATTTGAATATTGATTCCAATTCACATTCTTTTTCATTCAACCTAAAGACCAAGAGATTTCGGGCTTTGGTTCTATCTTCTCCTATCCGATCCGTAAATGACAAGTATAATTTACCTTCACTGTATTGGGCATCTTTAATGATCATTGGGATAGAGTTTTGATTGATCCTTTCTCCTTTTGTAATATCTACCTCAAGAGAATCCAGAGCTCTTTTTATGGGTTCATATTTTTCAATATCAAACCTGTTGAGCGATTTGCCTTCTTGGTTTAAGATTTCAATATAGGGAAGGCTGGCTCCAATTAAAATGATATTGCCCAGATCATCCAATTGCATGTATTTCATTTGACGGTTAGGTCCAAACCTCACCGGGAATTCACTTCCAAATCTCCCGGAAGTTTCCCCATTGCTGCTGATTTTTAAGGCAGAAACATTTTCCATGGGTGAATAATAGGAGAGATAGCTGTCTCCATTTGCTGTCATGTCAAACCTGAATTTCATGAAGCGTTCATTGATCTTGATTGATGAAATAAATTCCCCGGTTTTGGAATCAAACTGTTTGATGCTTTGGTTTCCTTGATCCAATACGAAAATTTTCCCCTCCAAGACTTTACCTTGTTCTGGAAAACTGAGTTCTTCAGGACCATTTCCTTCTTTCCTATGGCTCCATAGTAAATTAAAATCTTTATCCGTAGCAGCAAGGAAGACAGGGTTTTGACTGATGATGTAATTCCTGTCTTCGTCAGAGAATATAGATACGTTAGTAAAAAAGAGCGTATCAAACTGGGTGATAGTATTTGTTGGTCGCAGTTCAATAACTGGTGTGGCTTTTTCTTGCTTTTCGCTGCATGAAAAACAAAGGAACAACAATGTAAGAATGGCAAAGCTATTTTTCATAAATCGTAATTATTTGTAGTTAAAACAGGGGTTGACGCATTTCAGTCGTCAACCCCAGGATTTTAATCAGAGGAACTTAAACCATTAAATTTGATTTCCCTCTTAAAATCCTGAATATCAAAAATATCATTGTCTTTTGTCTTACGTCTAATGTCTTAGGTCTTACTTCTCAATAGGCAGGGTAATCAAAAACACAGTGCCTTCTCCTTCTTTGCTGGAAACGGTGATTTCACCTCCGTGAGCCTTGATGATGTCAAAGGACAGTGACAGACCCAATCCTGTGCCTTGTCCTGTTGGCTTGGTGGTAAAGAAGGGCTGGAAGATTTTTTCTTTGATTTCATCCGGAATTCCTGGTCCGTTGTCTGAAATGAGGATCTCTATGTTTGTCACCCCATTGGGAGCAATGGAGGTTGCTGTTTTGATTTTCACATAAGGTTTGAAGCCATTATTGACATTGTATTTTTCTTTTAATGCCTGCATCGCATTGGTGGTGATGTTGAGCAGGACCCTACTGATATCCTGTGGGACTACCGTAATTTTTGGAAGGTTTGGATCTAATTCAGTAAAAATTTCCACATTAAAAGTTTTGTCCTTTGCACGCATGCCATGGTAGGCAAGTCTTAGATATTCATCCGCCAGAATATTGATCTCAGTTGGGATTTTTTCTTCCGAACTGTTTCGGCTATGGGCCAACATCCCCTTGACAATAGAAGCGGCACGAGAACCGTGGTGGTGGATTTTTGAAAGATTATCCGTCAAATCCCCCATGATTTCCTTTACAGTGTCATGATTGCCAGCCTGAAGCTCCTCATCCATTTCTTCCAAAAGCTCCTGGCTTACTTCCGAAAAGTTATTCACAAAATTGAGCGGATTCTGGATCTCATGCGCGATGCCTGCGGTCAGTTCACCTAAAGAGGCCATTTTTTCAGCTTGGATAAGCTGGTTTTGGGTGTCTTTTAGGTGGGTGAGCGTTTGCTGCAACTGTAGAAATGACTCTGCGTTTTCCAAGGCGATTGCTGTATTGACGGCAATTGTCCGGAGCATAAAGAGGTGGTAATCTGAAAATGCGTCCTTTTGAAAACTTTGGACAGTTATGACACCCAAAATTTTATCTTTGACCCGCAAAGGTAGGTAGATCAGTGACCTTGGGATTTCACCAGCAGAAGCTGTGGGCATGGCCTGAAGGTATTTATGGTATTCATTGCTTAAGTCATTGATCAGAATTTCTTTTCCATTTAGAAAGCAGACGGATGCCATTTTACTTTTATCTTGGATATCATTGGAATAGGGCGCTAAAGCTTCTCCTTTTTCATAAGTAGCCGGAAAATCCAGGCATTGCTTATCTTCATGGTAGATGCCTATACCGAAAATGGAGGCATCCATAAGTTTGTTTACCTGATCATAGACTGTTCCGATGATGCTATTTACAGAAAGCGAGGCAGTGACTTTTCGACCGATTTCTGCCAGCAATTCCATATTTTGATAGGACTGCTCCAAGTTGTCTTTTTGCCTTGCAAGCTCTGTAGCTTTCTCGTCAATCTCCTCTTTTTGCTTTTGCAGCATGAGATTGGCTTTTTGCTTTTGTCTGTTGTTGCGTAGCAGTACAAAGGCCATGATCAATATCAACCCCAAAACAATTACGGTGCTGATCAAGAAGTTTTGCTGGGTTTTCTTTTGTTCGCTGAGTAGGGCAATTTGATCTTCCTTTTTGACCATTTCCAGGTTGTATTCCATGATGGCGGATTTGTTTTTGACTTCATCCGTAAGCATACTGTCCCTGTAGCTGATGTATTTCTGAAAAAAATCGTAAGCGTTCTTGTAATCGTTTTTTTGCGCATAGACTGCAGCCAAGGTTTTGGCATTGTCCCGCATGTCCTCCATATAGGCCGTTTCCATACCTATCTTATATCCCAATGCTGCATAATATTCAGCACTATCCAATCTCGTTTGCTTAAGATGAGCTCGGGCAAGAACCCCATATATCCACGCATCATAAAGAGTTGAATTAGCATATCGATTGGTGGTTTTTGCGGCATAAGCATACTCAAACGCCATATTAATACTATCCATTCTAATGTACACATCTGCAATATTGCTTTTAACAACAGTGATATTTTCAGGGGCATCATAGGTCATTAATGCCTGATTGTAGGCTTCAATTGCTTTGGGGAAATCATTCGATAATCGGTAAACTTCTCCTAGAGAATTGTAAACACCTGCCAACTGACTTTCATCTAGATCAAGCTTTCGATGAATTTTAAGCATTTCCTGCAAATTTGCTAATGATTTATCATATTCTCCTATCAGCAAAAAAATCTCTGAAAGTCTGCTGTGAGCTGAAAAAATCTTTAGAGAATCACCTAATTCTGTTGCAGTCCCCATACTTAAAGTTGCATATTGGAGGCCACGTCCATAATCTCCCAAGGTGAGATAAATATTTGATAGCTGATTTTGGATAGTTCCTAAAAATGGCTTATCTCCGGATTTTAATACATACTGTTCTGTTTTTTTAACCCAGATCAAAGCTTCTTTATTATTACCTGATAGATAAAAAAAATTGTAATATCGGTAATAAACCTGAGCTAGTAAATTTTCATCTTTAAGTGCTGACGCAATGGAATCCGCTTTTTGCACGACTTCTAACAAGGACGCCATATTTCTCTGCGCAACATAGTGTTTTGATTGAGCTAATAATGCTCTTGCTTCTCCATATGGATACTTGAGTTGTCGAGATAACATCAATGCCTCCTCTGCATATTTTTCCATTTCATCCAAAGGAATGGAAGGTGAGGCCTGGGTGATTTCCAGAAGTCTATTGACCCTAATTGTATCTTGTTTGACATGTTCTCGAAGGGTTTTCCTCAATCGCTCAATTTCGCCTGATTGGGCTTGGCTAAGTATCGGAAGGATCACCAAGAATAACCCGAATAAATATTTTCGCATAAAAGAATAAAGAAGGGGTAGATTACGCTTGATCTTTCTGGACTTCTACTGGTAATAATAACCTGTTAAGCAATCCATATAACATTTTTTATAATTGGAATCAATCTCTTTTCAGGCAAACAAAATACTAAATATTACTGATTTAAAAGAATTTATGTTTGACAATTTGAAGTGTAGAAGTTGGTGATTAATACTTGTTTCCTTTTAAGCAAATTACCCACAAGAGAATTTTTAGAAACAGCTTAACAATTCATAATTCCCTTCTTCACTAAACCAGACAATTCCCAGCAGAAGCACTAAAAACTCCTATTTAGGGTAGACCTCGTGTACAGGCTGTTAATCCACCTCTAATTGCTAAATGTCCTTTAGCGCTACTCACACCCAAACTCTATTTGCATTTTACTATCTTGCTGCAGATTCGTTTTTACCAGCATGCAGTTTATCAAAACCTATATTCTCACCGGCTTTTTGGGAGCAGGCAAAACTACTTTGCTCAACCACCTGCTCGACAATGTTAAAGAGCAATTGAACTACATCATTGAAAATGAATTTGGCAAAATCTCCATTGACGGCACATTGGTCACCAAGAATTATGAGGAGCTTTTTGAGCTGAACAACGGCTGTATCTGCTGTTCCTTGGATGGGGAACTGATTGCGGTGCTCGCCAATCTGTCACAGGCCGAAAAAAAACCTGACAACCTTTTCATTGAAGCTTCAGGTGTTGCAGATGCAGGGCAGCTGGCAGGTATTTTCATGAGACAGGATGTATCTGAGACTTTTCACCTTCAGCAGGTGATCTGCATGGTGGATGCCGAAAATGTGGAAGACAGACTTGAGGAAGTACCGGAACTTTACCGTCAGCTTGTAGCCGCTGATTTGATCTTGATCAATAAAACCGATTTGGTGCAACCGGCTTACGTCCAAAACCTGAAACATTTACTGGCAGGAATCAACCCTTTTGCGCAGATCACCCGGTCAACTTTCGGCAAGTTTGATCTTGAACTTCTCAATGAAAGGTCTGATTTCAATTTTATAAAAGCGCTCGTTCAGGATGAGACTGGGGCTTCAAATGTGCATGGCATGAAAAGTATTGCCATAGCAGTGGAAAAGACCTATGAAAAAAGCCAACTGTACGTGATGCTATCCATGTCGGTTTTTTTGCAGTCCGATCAGATTTATAGAATCAAAGGCTATGTAAAACTTGAAGGGGAGCCTTATCCTGTTTTGGTACAGTCTACTGGCAGCAATATTTCTTTTAAAAACCTGACGGAAAATGATCCTGTCCCACCATTGGTTTTGGTTTTTATAGGTAGGGGGCTGAAGCGGGAAGTGCTTGAAAAACTGCTGGCTCAAGATACTACTGTTTGACAGGGAAGGAGAACTGATGAGGTGAAAAGTCCCGAGTATAAGCACAAGCTTATACCATGCACTGAAGTAGATGCTTAATGGAGCAGCCTGAATTGCAGCTGGGGTTAAGTTTCATGACGCCATTGCTTCACATTGTTACTATTTTTTCCCTTTCCCATTGTCTTTTTCTTATTCCAGCTCTAGAATAACTGTCCTGTTGACAGTTATACCCCTTTCGGAAGTTTAGGCAGGGTTTTAGTTGACAATGAGGCATGTATGGATTTTTTCCGGGACAGGTTGCTACCAGTATTCCGGGATGCAAACCTTTTAAAATTAACTACTTATGGACAGAAGATCATTTATATTGAAATCTGCAACAGGCTCTATGGCGGCTTTGAGCCTTTCCTCCTTTGCATTTTCAGGCCCAAAGACATCAAACCGCATCAACAGGGCCAAGGACTGGTTCAAACCTGAAAATAAATCCGGTCTGGGTGGTGTTCCCTTTGGCAACGGCTTCAATGTGCACCCGGATTACAAGGTGCTTGAGGCCATGGATACGGCCTGGGAAGAAGGCATCCGTTATTTTGACACATCCCCGTTTTACGGAGTCGGCATCAGTGAAAGGAGGATGGGACTTCCCCTGAACGACAAGGATAAGGACGATTACGTGATTTCCACCAAAATCGGGCGTATCCTCAAACCCCATGAAGATTATGACATGAGCATGGGCATCTGGAAAGGCAAATTCAACTTTGATTTTGACTATGATTATTCTGCAGAGGGAACCAGGAGAAGCATAGAGGAAAGCCTGCAGCGCCTGGGCATCTCTTCCATTGACCTGGTGTTCATTCATGACCTTTCACCCGACAATGAGGATATGGGTGAGAACTGGACGGAATATTTTGACAAAGCCGCCAAAGGCGCCATGCCAGAGCTTACCAAAATGAGGGAAGAAGGCATTATCAAAGGTTGGGGAATGGGTGTCAATGAACTTGAGCCCATCATGAAAGCGATGGAAGTTGCTGATCCTGACATCAGCCTATCTGCCTGCCAATATTCCCTGATCAAGCATGAGGAGGCCCTGGACAAGCTTTTTCCAAAAGCAGAAGAAAACAACATGGCGCTTGTCCTTGGGGCACCGCTATGTGCAGGATTTTTGGCAGGTAAAGACAGGTACCTGTATGAAGGGGAATTCCCGGAAGGCGTCAAAGCCAAAAGGGCTGCCTTACAAGAAGTCGCGGACAACCACGGCGTGGACCTCAGAACCGCATCACTGCAGTTTTGCGCTGCCCCGGATGTGGTCACGGCTGTCATCCCTGGAGCAAGTAGCGCTGAGCAGGTCAAACAGAACCACGAATCATTCACCGCCAGCATCCCTGCTGCTTTCTGGGAAGAACTGAAACAGAAAGAACTCATTGCCGCACATGCCCCTGTATTAAATTCCTGAGAGGATGGAAGATGAGAAAATAGAAGGTTTAGTAAGCGCTAGCAGGTAATGCTGGCGTTTTTTTTTTGAATATAAGGATAAATCCTTTTCAAGGATGCTTTTTTAAAAATTAATTAACTGGTATAC
>DAIPZN010000160.1:0-7101 GCA_036782195.1 Cyclobacteriaceae bacterium
ATTGTACTTCTATAGGGACTTTCAATTCAAATGTGTATAAATTTAGAAATAGTAAAATATTTAAACATTTTACTTCAGCTATTGATTCCTATATAATGGTGTAGCTGGTTTAAGCTAACCCTGAAAGAACTTAACATTTACTTCTAATGAAATTCGACGGTCCAATAATTTTAATTGATGATGATCCTGATGACAGTGAAATCTTTTGTGATGCTTTAAAGGAAGTAGGATGTGCCAATGAAATTCTCTGTTTTCAAGATGGTGTTGCTGCTTTGGAATACTTTGATCAAAAGCATCCCGAACCTTTTTTGATTATTTCTGATATCAATATTCCCACAATGGGGGGATTTGAATTTAAAGATGAACTTAAAAAAATAAAGTGTGATAAACTGATGGGGGTACCGTTGATATTCATGTCAACACTCGCTGATCAACGAAAAGTCACCCAAGCATATGCTGAATCTGTTCAAGGTATTTTTACCAAACCGTCAAGTTATGAAGAAATAAAGGACATGTTCAGTACTGTGATTTCATATTGGAAGAAATGTGTGCAACCTGATAATAAAATACACCAAAAAATCACGGATTAATTGATTCATTTTCAGCAAGATGTTCTACAAAACTTATAAATTATTATTTTTTTTCAGTTAAATGTTTCCAATATCTTTTAGGGACATGTTGGAGATGAAGTTTGGTATTTTTCCTTGAAGCTATATTCGTAGACTTAAAGTATTGTTTCCAAAGTTCCTGAAATTTTTTTTCAGATGGATTTAAAGTGATTTCACCCACAACAGGTAAATGACCTTGAGGTTCTTTAGTCAAAGTAATGGGGTAGACTTCTTGAAGGTTGTAAAATAAACCATACTGACGTTTTAAGTCATTAATCAACCATTTTTGATCAGCATATCTACTTTGAAAATGTTTTGCAATTACAGGTAACACGTCAAAATCTGGTTCGATTTGGGCATAATAGATATCGTCACTGCCCAACTCAAACCTTACAAACGCTGTCATTCGGTGGCTTTCCCTGCTGATTTGTTTGAGCAGTTGCTGTAGACCTAAAACTGCGGGATGTCCAAAATCAGCGAGTACATTTGTTCGCTTCATAAGCATATATCGAATGGCCTGATATATTAAATTGCCAACCTCAGGATCACCTGTCAGGGTTGCTTTCCACAAGGATTTTAGGCCGCTGTCCCCCAAATATTGCCTGATAATTTTTACAACCCTTTGACTTTTATCCTCATTGGTAGTTACTACTAGAGGTTCCTCAAATAATGAAGCACTTTGGTTTGGTCCCACTAGAAGTTTTGCAGACTCAAGTTTTAGCGCATAAATTTCAAATACAGCTGTTAGCAATCCATTGAAACTTCCATCATAAATGACTTCTCTCATGCAAACAAACTCAATTGATTTGAAAAATTTGGACGGAATTTGCTGTGTCCTGATTGAAGGATAAGTTGTCTAAGATTTGAGCTGTCAAGGGATTGGCCGGGGGTTTGATTTCCCATGCTCATAAAGAATTGAGCTCTATTCATGGCTATTCCTAATTTCTGAAGCTGCTCCTTTGTCAACTTTCCGAATTTGCGTGCAGCGATCACTTTTTTGGCTGATTTCACACCCATTCCGGGAATACGCAGCAATTCAGAGTAGCTGGCTTTATTTACGTCTATAGGAAAATACTCCCGATGTCTGATGGCCCAAGCCAATTTGGGATCAATCTCCAGATCTAAATTGGGATGTTGTTCATTAATCAGTTCATGAGCTTCAAATCCATAAAAGCGCATGAGCCAATCTGTCTGGTACAACCTATTTTCCCTGACCATAGGTACTGGAGTCCCCAATTGTGGAAGGTTTTGATGTTCTAAGACAGGCACGTATCCAGAGTAATACACTCTTTTCAAATTGAACTGCTTGTAGAGCGAATTGCTGGTTTTGATCACATCTAAATCGGACTCGTTTGTAGCACCAATTATCAACTGACTAGATTGCCCAGCCGGTGCGAATTTGGGAACGGATTTGATGAGCTTGCGTTCGGAGTTGAATTGCTGAATGTCCTGTTGGATGCTTTTCATAGGCTGAAGCATCTGTTTGTGATCTTTTTCAGGAGCAAGAAGTTTAAGTCCTGAGGCCGTTGGTAGTTCCAGATTTACGCTCAGCCTATCGGCATAAAGACCAGCTTGTCGCATGAGCTCATCACTTGCCCCGGGGATGGTCTTGAGGTGGATGTAGCCATTGAATTTATATTCTTCCCTAAGCTTTTTGGCAATCCTTACCAGCCGCTCCATGGTATAATCCGCATCCTTGAATATTCCAGATGATAAAAATAAGCCTTCAATGTAATTCCTTCTATAAAAATTGATGGTCAGCTCTACTACTTCATCTACAGTAAATGCAGCTCTTTTGATATCATTACTTTTTCTGGATACACAATACAGGCAATCAAAGATGCAATGGTTGGTCAACAGAATCTTCAATAAAGACACACATCTTCCATCCTCTGTATAGGTATGGCAGATTCCAATTCCACTGCTATCACCTAATTTTTTGTCTATGTTGGACCTTTTACTTCCACTAGACGAACAGGATACGTCATATTTAGCCGCATCGGCCAGTATTTCAAGCTTTTCTTTTAATCTATCCCAATTCATACTCCTCTATACTATTTTCGCCAATTGTCAACCATATCAACAAAAGGCCTTCTTTTATAATACAGAGTTTTTGGCTTCAGCCCTAATAGAATTTAAGGATTTAGCTCCTGAATAAACAAACGCAAGAAGAGGGTAAATATCGGAAGGTATTTTGTGTATCAATGTGTTATTAATTGGTGCCGGGGATGTAGCCAATGCCAATCGCCCTGTTTCCTAATTGCAACTCAGGCATCCCCGGACTTAATATTTGTTATTTCCCCATTATATCCTGGTTAGAAAAGGCCGTGTGAGGTAGGTCCACCATGGTTTCAGGAAGCAATTCTACATTTCCTGATTCCAAATCATAAATTCCCCCGACAATCAGAATTTCTCCCCTATAGTACATTCTAGAAAGCATGGGTTCCAATTCTCTAAGTTCTTTTACTTGGTTGATCACATTCTGTTTGATGGCGTGATTCAACCTTTCCTGACTCATTCCAAAAAATCCCATAGTTGCAGGTTTGATACTGTTGATCAATGTCACAACATGGCCAGGGGGGTTCTCCGGAAGTTTGATTGCAGCATCCACTGCACCACAATTGGTATGGCCTAATACCAAGATCAGCTTGGTACCCAATACCGCAGAAGCATATTCTATGGTACCGTAAGACGCTTGAGCCATTACTTGACCTGCTGTTCTGGTTACGAATAAATCCCCAAAACCTTGGTCAAAAAGGATTTCTGCTGATACCCTTGAATCACTACATCCTACAATGGTTGCAAAGGGGGTCTGTCCCTGGGAAAGTTCATGAATAAGCGCTCTATCTTGTCTAGGGTAGATGCTTCTCCCTTCAGTAAATCTTTTATTTCCCCAGCTTAATTTCTGTAAGGCGTAATATGGATTCATGTAAGCAGAATCCCTGTTGATGATGTAGTTGGCTTTTCTCCATTCTGGATCTTCAAAAAGCGCAGCCTGTTTTTCTTTATTGATTTCTGTTTTCTTTTGAGCAAAACCTGTAACAGGTAGGCCACATATACTGAGTATAAATAGTAATAGATAAAAATTTGTTCTGCTCTTCATGGTTATTTGAGTTGGTTTTGTTCTCTTCTTTCGATTAGGGAAGGTTTACGTTAGCCTACCCTGATGGTTAGGACTGAATATGACCAAAAATGATACCCCGTTAGATTCAGTAAACCAATGCTTTTAATCCGTTATTAAAAATCAGGAAGAGATAGTAGCTAAAGATGAGGCTTTTCCGATATCGTTTGCGTGGAAAATCCTGGTTCTATTCCGAAGATTAAATAAAGATGGCTAGATTCAATTTCAAGAATCCCAAAATAACATCAATATGAAATCTAATCGTAGAAATTTCTTGAAAACCGGTGCACTTGCGACACTGGGAATGTCAGGAATGAACCTGATGCCCACTTTAGCTGAGGGTAAATCACCTCGAGCCATTGCTCCTTCTGATAAAGTCAATCTCGCTTGTGTGGGAATAGGCAACAGGGGGAACGAAATTATAAAAGCACTGCATGAAACAGGACTGTGCAATATAGTAGCACTTTGTGATGTGGATATGGGTGCTAAACAGACCTTGGAGGTGATGGAAATGTTTCCTAAAGCCAAGAAATTTCAGGATTTCCGTAAGATGTTTGATTCAGCCGGAAAAGAATTTGATGCAGTAAGTATTGCTACCCCTGATTTCTCTCATTTCCCTGTAACCATGCGGGCTTTAGCTGAAGGAAAACATGTTTATGTAGAAAAGCCAATGGCAAGGACTTTCCAAGAAGTAGAACTCATGATGGCCGCAGCGAAAAAATATCCGAAGCTGGCTACACAGATGGGCAACCAAGGCCATTCTGAAGGAAATTATTTTCAATTCAAAGCTTGGAAGGAAGCAGGCATTATCAAGGATGTCACGGCCATAACTGCACACATGAACGGTCGCAGACGCTGGCATGGTTGGGATACCAAAATAAACAGTTTTCCTCCTGGAGAACAGGTCCCTGCTACATTAGACTGGGATGTCTGGTTAAGTCAGGCTCATCCGCATGCCTATAACAAAGATTTTCACAATGGACAGTGGAGATGTTGGTATGATTTCGGTATGGGGGCGTTGGGTGATTGGGGGGCGCACATAATAGATACTGCACATGAATTTTTGGATTTGGGTCTGCCTTATGAGGTCAATCCCGTTAAACTGAGTGGACACAATCCGTTTTTCTTTCCCATGTCTACGACTTTGGAATTCAAATTTCCAGAGAGGAAAAACATGCCTGCATTGACTATTACTTGGTATGATGGTATGGATAATTTGCCTGCTGTACCTGATGGATATGGAGTCTCTGAACTTGATCCTAATATCCCACCTCCGAGCAATGGCCAAATTCAGCCTGCCAGACTCAATCCAGGAAAAATCATTTATAGCAAAGAACTTACGTTCAAGGGAGGATCTCATGGTAGTACGCTTAGCATCATTCCGGAGGAAAAAGCAAAGGCATGGGAATCTAAACTTCCCCAAGTTCCTCAGAGTCCTTCAAACCATTTTGCCAATTTCTTAAAAGCCTGCAAAGGCGAGGAAAAAACAAGATCTCCATTTGAAATCGCAGGACCGCTGAGTCAGGTATTCTGTCTTGGTGTATTGGCTCAGCAGACCGGAGTCAAGTTGGAATTCGATAGGACTACCAAACAAATCACCAATCATCCTTTGGCTAACCAAGTATTGGCAGGAATGCCACCTCGCAAAGGTTGGGAAGAATACTACAGGGTCTGATCTATTGGCTAAATCTCCTATTCTTACCTATTGTGCTCCTGCTTTGGCAGGAGCTTTTTTATATGAAGGAAGTTACAACCTGTATTTAGCTAAAAAGGTCACCAAGTCCTTTGACCAATTCATTGGCATATACTTCAATATTCGGATATTGATCTGATAGGGTATATGCATTGGCAACATTTCGACCGATCTCTAAACCCTGGGCTAGTTTCCATTTCCTGGATATTCCATCCAAGTCAAAGTCTCTCTGCATAGGTTCAGGTTCCCACCAGCCGCCAACATCCGATTGACTGTCAATCATGCCGTGAGTGCTCCCGTTAGATGCAGGGAAATCAAAATTCCTATCCTTTACATTTCTCACATAGCGTTGATCATGGACATCCCGAAAAAGATTCATCCCACTGTATTTCATAATATATTCTGCAGCTTCTGTACAGTCATGTTCAAAGGGATAAAGCCCTTCTGGAATAGCATGTGGGCTATCAAGCAGCCGGCTAGCTTCAATAGGATTGCCCTCTTCTCCATTCGCGCGCATTGCTAGTCTATTTTCTTTCCAAGAACTTTCATACCCATCCAATCTGTTGCCACTTACATATGCCCGGCTGTCCAGATCATCCTCATGAATATCAGGCCTGTGCCAAAACCTGTTTGCCACGGATTTCTGGAGCGCGCCTTTTGGTCCCGGAATGTATAGATTATTGATCAAATTGACAGGTGTCAGGTGTCCCCGCATAGGATACTGGTAATTGTATATCAGGTTATTGCGGAAATCATGAAGGCCTTTCATGTCAGCAGGGAAATTTTTTAAGGCTTTGACATTGAACCATTGGGGGTTCCTACTCAATGAATGTATCAGCAGATTGTGGTGATAGCTGATGTTGTTCCCTGCAAGAAGCATATTAAAACCGTGAGGAACTGATTCATACCCTCCTTTTACTTGGTTGAGTGGTTCTGCTATGGTACAGTATTGAACCGTAATACCTCTTTTCTGCCAATCAGATCCCCCACAAGGATGAAAGCTTATATTTTCATCCATTGCCCAGGAAAGGGAACAATGGTCAATCATTCCTCCCCATACATTTCTGAGTGTAATACATCTTGCGTTTTGATTGCCGGCAAATTTATCCCCATGCCTGATTCTGATATAGCGGATAATGAAGTTGTTGGATTGATCTTGAATTCGGATTCCTGCATTTGCCAAAGTGATTCCAGGGTATGGAGCTGTTTGACCTAAAAGTGAAAAATGACCTTTGCCAAACACATTGATATCGTTTTTCAAAAATATTGTTCCTCCCACCACAGGGATGATATATCTAGGTCCGGATGCTTCCAAGGCAGCACGTAAAGAACCCGTGCCACTGTCACCAAGATGTGTAACGAGGTAAACTGATGCCCCCCTCGGGTGTCTAGCTCCTCTGATGTATTTTCCAAATCCAGCTGCCCCAGGAAATGCCAGGGTGTTGGTTTCTTGCGTATTGAACATAATAACTTGGTGTTAATCACAAATTAAACAAAAACGATTTCCTATGTGAAGATTTTATAATAAGCTAAAAGGATTTCTAATCCTTAATGGTACGAACCTTGTGATCTTTAGATATGAAAATGTATTAAAATACTGTTATTTTTTTACAAAATTAAAGTATTAAGTCAACAAATTATCGGTAAAATACCTTTAATAAGAAAATGAATTATTAACC
>DAIPZN010000161.1:0-7074 GCA_036782195.1 Cyclobacteriaceae bacterium
TTTCAAACCTTAAAAATGGTTCCTAATTCATGATTTAAGTATTCTTTTTTTTCAATGAGGAAATTCAGGGACAAAGGAGGTGTTTCTGCGATAAAAAAAAAACCACAGTTGCCTGTGGTTTTTTGATATCATCCAACTTGATCAGTAGCTTGGAAATTCTTTTTGTAAACCTTCAAAGGCATCTATCATTTCCCATTTTGGTCTATAAAAATCAAATGAGAGTCTTGAATTCAAATTTCCTGTTCTGATATATTCCATCGCAGCTTTAAATCTCAATTCTTCCGGATTGCCCCAGTTTCTAGCTGGATCATCTCCCACTGCAATATTGACCGGAAATCCTTCAAAATATTCTGCCCTGTTTTGTGCATTTGCAATGGCAAATGTGATTGGCACCAATTCAACATTGTTGGCGCTAAGGTTTCTATTGAAGCCGGAAAGCGGAAAGGATCCTACAGGTTTTCCATATGTCCTATCCCCTATAAGGATTACATCCATATAGGGTGTCAGGCAATTGACAAGCAGTTCAGAAGCTGATGCAGAACTTCTTGAGGTAATGAAAACGATTCGTTTAAGATCAAGATTACCGTTTTTGGAGAAATTCACAGACCTGTTATTCGCGGTTTTTTTACCATTGTGCCTGTTGGTGTACATTACTTTACCGGTAGCACCTGCCGGGGCTAAGTAATTCAGGATTTGCTCAGTCACTGCAACAGAACCTCCTCCATTGTATCTCAAATCGATAATGAGCTCATTGATCCCTTGGTTTTGGAAGAAATTAAAGGTGTCTTCGATTTCCTGGCTCCTGGTAGGTGTAAGACCTGAAGTAGCCCTGAAACTTTGATATGCCAAATAACCGACTTTCTTTCCTTCAAGAGGGTAAACATCCCTATGTAATACAGAATTAGCCTGAAAAGATGTTTTTTGGATCGTCCTGACAGTCTCTGAACCATCTGGGAGTCTAAATTTAAAGGTATTGGAAATTCCAACTTCATTAGGCCCTAAGTTGAAGGAATAGCTTCCATTGCTATTTCTATATTCTGAAATGGGCTTTCCGTTGATTTCTAAAATCTGCCAACCTCTTTTCCATCCATCTTGTCCTGCGGGAGCAGCATCGTAAACAAAAGCCACAAAAAGCCGCTCATTCTGATCAAAAGCAAAACTGAAACCATGAGCACCAGTGACTTGACCTGTAAAGGCCGCATCAAATTCTGCCCTGGTGGTTAGGTATGACCATCTATCCAATTCTTTATTCATGATCGCATCCAAAAGTTCCCTATTAGAATTGAAATCGGAAACATTCAAAGAAGCCGGTATCTGGGATTCCCAGAAATACCATTCCTTCATGGTGTCATAGATGGCTTTTTTGACCACGTCCTCAGTTTTGATCGGAGCTACATCCTCTGCTTCAGGATTACAGCTGAACACCAAAGCAAATGCCGGAACAAGAAGGATAATAAAGGATCGGAAATTTAATCGCATACGGAATTTTTTTACTGATAAACGATTGGTATACCCAATTAGTTTAAATCACAAAATCATACACCCTAACTTTATTCCATTTAGAGGAATTTTTTTCAATAAAGGCAAGGTGTTGAGGATCTACCTGATAGGCATTTTGATCTTCTATACTGTCAAAAAAAAAGGTACAAGCTACCTGATAGCTATGGTCTACCACATCTCTCGCCTCAGTTGGGGCAGGTGTACCGCTGTAGAACTTTGCAACTGTTTTACACTTTCCAAGCGTACCGGTTTCTTTGATAAAGTCTTTTGGGTCTACGCCCGCGTTCAACCAGAAAAATACCTGGTGAATCATTTTCTGTTTTTTGGTTTGTTCTGCCATAAGATTGATAGGTAAAGTAGCTGCCGCACCCGCGACAGTTAAGGTTTGGAGAAATTTTCTTCTGGATTTCATGTTTGTTTTCTTCAGGGTTCTAAAGATAAAAATTTAAATTGCTTCCTGAAACGCAAGGTAAAAATAGAATCACATGAATTATAGATCGTTCGGCAAAACAGGCTGGAAAATATCAGAAATATCCCTAGGTACATGGCAAGTGGGAGGAGGATGGGGACAGGAATTCAACAGCAAAACCGCTGAATCTATCTTACATGAGGCAATGGATCATGGGATCAATTTTATTGACACCGCAGATGTATATGCCTCAGGACTTAGTGAAAAAGCGGTGGGATTGGCTGTAAAGGCACGATCAGAAAAAATCTACGTTGCAACCAAATGCGGGCGACAAATTCAGCCTCACGTGGCCGCTGGCTATACAGTTGAAGTTCTTAGAAAGTATGTTGAAAACTCCTTAAGCAATTTAGGGCTAGACACTATAGACTTGATTCAGCTTCATTGTCCCCCGACAGAGGTATATCGGCGTGAGGAAATATTCGAGCTCTTCGAAAGGTTAAAGGAAGAAGGCAAAATCCAACAAATGGGAGTTAGTGTAGAGCTTGTTGATGAAGCGCTTTTGGCAATGGAATATGACATTGTTGCTTCTGTGCAAATCATTTTCAACATGTTTAGGCTGAAACCAGCCGAAACCTTATTTACAAATAGTAAAATCAAAAATATTGGAATCATTGCAAGGGTACCATTGGCAAGTGGCCTTTTGACCGGCAATTATGGTCCTGAAACAAGTTTCTCAAAAGAAGACCACCGCTTTTTCAACCGAAATGGGGAAGCTTTTGATAAGGGAGAAACCTTTTCAGGAATAGACTATCATCAAGGTCTCCAAGCAGTAGAGGAACTCAAAAGCTTATTCAAAGGAAATGGCAATTTGGCTGCCTGGGCTATTAGATGGGTGCTGATGTTTGAGCAAATAGGTACAGTGATTCCCGGAGCATCTAGCGCCGCACAGGTGAAGTCAAATGTACTGGCTGCTGCACTTCCACCATTGACCGACGCTCAATTAGAAGCCGTAAGGGAAATATATGACAGGTATTTTAGGGCAGAGATCCATCAATTATGGTAAGCTGTAACCAATCCCATCAAGTTTTTTCAATATTTTTCATTCTCGGCTGTTCTCCTTATGCTTAAACGGGTTTTGATCATCACCTATTATTGGCCTCCTTCAGGCGGATCCGGAGTACAACGATGGCTAAAATTCGCCAAGTATTTGCCCGAATCCGGATGGGAGCCGGTCATTTTCACACCTGAAAATCCGGACTTTGAGCTCAAAGATCCCAGTCTGGAAAAAGACATCCACCCCCAGACAGAAGTAATCAAGTTTCCAATCTGGGAACCTTACAACCTGTTTAGAAAATTCAAGAGAGACTCCTTAAAAGACACCTCCAAGATTCTCGAGAGCAAAAAGCCTTCGCTTATTGATCAATTGGGAATTTGGTTAAGGGCAAATGTGCTTGTTCCAGATCCGAGGATTTTCTGGAAAAAACCTGCCGTAACATTTTTACAGGATTTAATCAGACAGGGTCAGTTTGACGCTATTATCACTACAGGTCCACCCCATAGTTTACATTTGATTGGTCTTGATTTAAAAAGGACTACAGGGATAACTTGGCTTGCTGATTTTAGGGATCCATGGTCCCAATGGGAATTTCTGGATACCCTACCAATGCTTGATTTCATCAGGAAGCGACACCAGAAAATGGAAAAACAAGTTCTGACAAAGGCTGATGCAATTGTGACCATCAGCCCCACTTTTCAGCATGATCTTCAGATTTTAGCCCAAAGGCCTGTACATTTATTGACCAACGGATATGATGAAGGGGATTTACCGGAAGGATTTTATCAAACTGTCCCTCACCAAGATCGTTTGGAAATTTTATACACTGGCGTAATAGATGCTATCAGAAACCCTCTTCCCTTTATGGATGCATTAAAAGAGACTTTTGGATCATCTACAGCTAAGGTGAAGTTAAGGTTTGTTGGTAAAGTCAGTGAAGCTGTAACCCAAGCCATTGCTCAGGACCCTTGGCTAAGGGAGCATGTCAGTCTGGAGGGATATCATGCACATCAGGAAGTATTCAGATTTTATCAGCAAGCTGACTTACTACTGCTGATCCTTACGGATACAAAAAATGCCCAAGGCAATATTCCCGGCAAATTGTTCGAATATATGTCTACAGGAAGAAAGATTTTAGCGCTTGGTGATCCAAAAGGTGATGCTGCAAACATTTTAAGCAGTGCAAATGCTGGAATTGTTTTTGCCCATCAGGACCTTAAAGGCATTTCTGGTTACTTAGGTTCTTTTGAGAAACCTTCCTCTTATACCCTTTCTTCCAGTATCACCTCCTATTCCCGTAAAAACCTCACGAGCCAACTTGCCGAATTGCTAAATGAAAGCACCAATACCTTTTCTTGACTTGGGCCGGATGCCTAAGCAGGTACAACATACTCTCTATTCAAGCTTTAAGTCATTTGTTCAAAAAGGTGTTTTTTCAGGAGGTGATCCTGTAAACCATCTTCAGGAATCTCTTCAGGTATGGCTAAAGCATCCACACATTATACCTTGTGCCAATGGTACAGACGCTTTAGAAATCGCTTTAAGAACAATTGACATTCAACCTGAAGATGAGGTCATTGTACCTGCTATGACTTGGGTATCTACTGCAGAAGCAGTAAAATTATTGGGGGCAAAAGTAAAGCTAATAGATGTGGATCGACATGGGTTGATGGATCTAGAACAGCTGGAAAAACTCATCAATGAAAAAACCAAAGCTGTCATTCCTGTCCATCTTTATGGCAAAATGGTGAAGATGGATAAGTTGAGGTCAATATCGGAAAATAAGAATATCAAAGTAATTGAAGATGCGGCCCAGGCCTTCGGCGCAAGCTATTTGGGTAAAGCCGCAGGAACCTGGGGAGATATAGGCTGCTACAGCTTTTATCCATCCAAAAACCTCGGGGCATTGGGTGAAGCAGGTGCCTTAGCAACAGCGGATGCTGATCTTGCCAAAAAGATCCAATGCCTCACCAATCACGGTCAATTGATCAGAGATGAACATTTGATGGTAGGAAGAAACAGCAAAATTGATACTATTCAAGCAGGGTTTTTAAATGTGTTGCTCCAATATTTTGAACAGTGGCAAATTAAAAGAAAAGAGCTTTCTGAATATTATCTTAACAGCCTTTCAGGAATTGAGGGATTAGTCTTACCGGAAGGAGTACTTGAGGACTCGCACAATCTCCACCTTTTTGTGATTCAGACACCTCTGAGGGATCAACTTAGGGAACACTTGACAGCTTCAGGAATTGGAACTGCCATTCACTATCCCCAAAGTCTGGATGCCATTCAGCCTTATCGAGACAAGAATGAATTCCCTATGGCCAACAAACTTTCCAAAGAAGCCTTATCAATTCCCCTCAATCCCTTTCTTAAAAAACATGAGGCAAAAATCATCTGTAAAGCCATCCGGTCTTTTTTTAAAAAGCATTCATGCTAATCTAAAATTTCATATACAACTGTTTCAGCAGCTTTGTTTTTGAGATTTACTGCGCCGATTTTCCTGATGTTAAATTTGCCATTAATCTTGTCAAATGAATTTTGGTTGATCAGAATTTGCCCCTTCCCCGCTACACCTTGAAGTCTCTGAGCTGTATTGACGGTATCCCCGATTACAGTATAGTCCAATCTTTTTAAGGTAACTGAACCGATGTTGCCACTTACCATGTCTCCGGTATTTATGCCAATAGAAACCATAGCCTCAAAATCCTTGTTTTTACCTACTTTAGGAAGTTCAGCTATTTTTTGGCGTATGGCCAAAGCACAAGAAATCGCCCGCTCGAGATGGTTATCATCTTTAAAAACAGCCATGACACAATCCCCTATAAACTTATCCAAAATCCCTGCTTCAGCAAGAATTTCCTTGGCAATGAGATCAAAATATTGATTGAGAAGCGCGACTACAATTTCTGGAGCCTCTCGTTCACTTAGGGCGGTGAACCCACAAATATCTATAAAAGCCACAGTAGCTTCCATAGTTTCGCTTTCCATGAGGGAGTTTTCATATTCCCTGCTGTTCATGAAATTGAGCACTGTCTCGTCTACATACATGCGCAGAATATTGTTTTCCTTAACAGCCTGTAACGTCTGCCTGATCATCCCCACATGTTTGATTGTCCTGTCAATAGTAATTTCCAGATCACTGAAATTGACCGGTTTAGTTACAAAATCAAAGGCACCTCTATTCATGGCTGTGCGGATATTGTCCATGTCACCATAAGCTGACACGATCACAGATTTCAACAGCGCGTTACGTTCATTCAGTTTAGAAAGCAAGGTCAGCCCGTCCATCTCAGGCATATTGATATCGCTTAACACCACATCTACATCCTGATTTAAGTCAAGCTGTTCTAAAGCTTGTCTTCCATTGCTGGCAAAGATAAAATCGTATTCATTTTGACGTATCTTCTGCCTGAACTTCTGTTTGATGAGAATTTCTAAATCCGGTTCGTCGTCAACTACAAGAATCCTAGCCATACCTTTTATTTTACATTACATGAGTTGCTTGATCTCCTTTTTCAAAGAGTCGAAGTCAATCGGCTTCGTAAAAAACTCTTTGGCTCCGGAATTGATTGCTTTATCGTAATTCTCATGATCACCATAAGCGGAAATCATACTCACATTGATCTGAGGAAAACGTTCTTTTACTATATCCAACAGTTCAAGGCCGGTCATTCCAGGCATATTGATGTCTGAGAACACATAAACCACCGACGGAGGATCTGATTCCCCTAGGATTTCTAAGGCTTCCTTTCCGGAAAAAGCAAACACAAGTTCAAGGTTGTCATTTTTGATTTCTTTCCTGAACTTTTGCCTAAAAAGCACTTCTACATCCTTTTCATCATCTACAATAAGAATTTTCATATGTTTAAGTTAAAGGGAATAATAGTACAAGAGGGTTCCAATGACGGGAGACTGAATTGGATTTAAGAGCATCTTTAGCATGGATTGTTAAAGTTAAAGTATTTCCTGAATGTTCTGAAATTTGAAGAAGTACTTCTTGTTTTTAAAGCCATATTTTAAATCATTATATTTTTAGCTGATTATACTAAATTTTTTGGATTTTATGTCAATTGTCAACATGACTTGATGATCTTATGCTACCTACTTC
>DAIPZN010000162.1:0-7021 GCA_036782195.1 Cyclobacteriaceae bacterium
GCTTTGAATTGCGGGACCCTTCCGGAAAGCTAAGAGACGAACAAGTGAAAACCAACGGACTCTCAGGCCTCTATACTTTTCAGACACAGACAGCGGCAGATGATCCCACAGGAAATTGGCTCGCTACTGTAACAGCAGGAAACAGCAAGTTTACCAAAAGAATCAAAATAGAGACCATCAAGCCAAATCGGCTGAAAATCAAGCTGGATTTTGAGAAAGACACCTATTTGTCTTCTGATGGTCCAATCAACGGGACCCTGACTGCCAACTGGCTGACAGGGCTTAGCGCCCCTCAATTGCAGACCCAGATCAATGTGGAATACAGGTCAGTTCCATTGCAGTTTGCCGGCTTCCCTGGCTTCTCCTTTGGAATGTCAGGGGTAAGTTTTGAAGCTGAACCAGTTACAGTCGTAGACCAAAAAACGGACCAAGAAGGCTCCCTCTCCTTTCAGCTTAAAGTGCCAGCAACGCTCCGTCCTCCCGGAAAACTTCGCATGAGGCTGGATACAAAAGTCTTTGAGCCTGGAGGAGGGTTCAGCATTACCAGCCGATCTCTTGACTATATCCCTTACAAAACCCTCGTCGGTGTCAAAACTCCCGAAGGAGACGAATATGGTTACCTGAACCGCGAAAGCAAACACACTTTCCAATTGGCAGCATTGACAGACAAAGGAAGCCCCAATACCACCCAGGTGCAAGTGGAAGTATTCAAAATGGGTTGGCGCTGGTGGTGGGATCAGCAGTATGACAGCGAAGCCAGCTACATCAGCAGCGGTGAAATGAGCCCGCTTTTCAATACTACTGTAAACATCAAAGAAGGAAAAGGCCAATTGCTCCTCAACGGCAAAGAACTGGACTGGGGAAGGCATATGGTGGTCGTGACAGACCCTTCTTCAGGCCACAAAGCCGGAGCGATCTTCTATATGGGCTGGACAGAAGGTGAAAAATCAGGCCTTGGGTCAACTTTTCTTTCAATGACCAGCAACAAGGACAGCTACAAAACAAATGAGAAAATAGAAGTTACCCTACCCAATGCCATAGAAGGCAGGGCATTGGTGACCATTGAAAACGGCAGTTCTATATTAGATCAATTCTGGGTAAGTACCGGCAAAGGACCTACCCGATTCAGTTTTGCTGCAAGCCCTGAAATGGCACCCAATATTTACCTGAATGTGACTTTGATCCAAGCCCATGGCAATACCAGCAATGATTTACCTATCAGAAGTTATGGCATATTACCATTGCAGATCTACAATCCCGAAACAGTCCTGGAGCCTCAGATCCAAATGGCCAATTCACTGACTCCCGGAAAAGAAGTCAAGATTACCGTCTCGGAGAAAAAGGGCAGAGCCATGTCTTACACCGTGGCGCTTGTAGATGAAGGCCTACTCGATATCACCAACTTCAAGACTCCAAACCCATGGAACCATTTCTACCAAAGAGAGGCACTGGGAGTCAAAACATGGGATCTTTATGACCATGTGCTCGGTGCGTATGGCGGCAAATTGGAAAGGCTTTTGGCAATCGGAGGAAGTGACCTGCTCAATGCGGAAGCAGGCAACAAAAGGGACAACAGATTTGAGCCTGTTGTGAAATTTCTAGGCGCATTCGAATTGGGCGCCGGAAAACAAAAATCCCACACCTTCACCATGCCACAGTATATAGGCTCAGCCAAGGTGATGGTTGTTGCAGGAAAAGACGGCAAATATGGTCATGCAGAAAAGGCTGTGCCCGTCACACAACCCCTGATGGTTTTGGGAACTTTGCCTCGCATGATTGGTCCCGGCGAAACCATCAGTCTTCCTGTCAATATACTCAGAATGGATGCAGGTATCAAACAGGCTGCTATCTCAGTCAAAAGCTCCGGAGTCTTGGCTGTGGATGGCGCATCCAAGAAAAGCTTCAACCTTAGTGCCGATACCCATACAGGCTATTTTACCTTAATAGCAGGAAATGAGCCTGGGAAAGGTCAGGTTCAGATGACAGCGACTTCAGGCAATGAGACCGCTAGCCATATCATCAATATAGAAAGCCGCCTGCCAAACCCTCCTGTGTCGCAGGTGATTACTCGCAGATTGGCAAAAGGTGAAGTTTATGAAGGCGAGCTTGTACCAATAGGTTTGAACGGAACCAATTCTGCCTCGATCAGTATTGGTAGATTCCCTGATTTCAGGTTTGAAAAGCACTTAGACTACCTGATCCAATATCCACATGGATGTCTGGAACAAGTGACCTCATCGGCATTCCCGCAGCTCTTTTTGGAACAGCTCACTACTTTACCGCTAGAGCGCAAGGTGGCACGTGAACAATATGTCAAGGCAGCGATACAGAAAATCCGCAACTTCCAGACAGCTGATGGAAGTTTCAGCTACTGGTCCGGCAATGGTGACATCAGTCAGTGGGCAGGCATTTATGCCACACATTTTCTGGTAGAAGCAAAGAACAAAGGTTATGCTGTACCCAACGAAATGCTGCAAAAAGCACTGGCATACCATAAAAAACAGGCTTCCAATTGGAAAAAATCCAATACCGGATACAATGAAGATATGGTCCAAGGCTATAGGCTATACCTATTGGTTAAAGCAGGTGAAGCAGATCAATCTGCCATGAACCGCATGCGCAATGAATCGGGATTAAGTAGTGAGGCAGTAGAGAGACTGGCAACAGCCTATGCTTTGATGGGTAGGAAAGATGTAGCAAACACCCTGCTGAAAGCCAAACCTGCCGTCAAATCCTACGACTATTGGTATACTTATGGATCCGAAGAAAGAGATATGGCCATGCGTTTGGAAACCTATACCGCCCTTGGTGAGTTTCCAAAAGCTTTTGAACTGCTCCAATCCATGGCGGATCGAATCCAGAAATCCGGAATCCTCAATACTCATGCAGCTGCTTACACGCTGATGGCCATCAGCCAATTTGCGGCACAGCAACCTGCTGCCAAAACCCTCTCGGCAAAAGTCACAATCAACGGCAAAGAGAGTAACTGGAAAACAGACTTGGCCATTCAGACAAGCTATTTGGAAAATGGCAACCAGAAAAACAAAATCTCAATTCTCAACAGCAGTGACGGGGATCTTTACCTGAACCTTACCCAAATTGGGGTACCTGCACCTGGTCAGGAAAAGGCTGAAGCAAATGTATTGGAGCTGGAAGTAAAGTACACGGACTGGTCTGGGAATCCGGTTATTTTGGACAACCTTCCCTTAGGCACCCAAATCAAGGCTCATATCAAAGTCCGCAATACAGGAGCTACACATATCCGTGAAATTGCCTTAACCCATTTAATTCCTTCTGGATTAGAGATTTCAAATGAACGTGTTGGAGAATTAGTCAATGACTACAGCGATTTCCGCGATATCAGGGATGACAGAATTTACAGCTATTTTGATTTGGGACCCGGCAAAATCTATTCCACTACAGTCGGACTGACTGCAGCTTATGCCGGACGCTTTTATCTCCCCTCTATTTCAGCAGAAGCCATGTATCAGACAGCTAAATATGCACGCAACAAGGGTCAATGGATAACAATTTCTTCTTCAAAACCATGAAGAGGCATTAAGTGAAATGCAAAGTAAACTCCAGAAATATAGCTTGCTTATTGGCGGATTCCTTTTGATCAGCTATTTGGTGCTGCGGTTTTCTCCACTTCCATCGACCCAAATACCTGTATCGGCAGTGCTGTTGGATAGGGAGGAGCAGCTGCTAGGCGCCAGCATAGCCTCAGATGGACAATGGCGTTTTCCTGATGCACTTGAGGTGCCTGACAAACTTGAACATTGTATCCTGATATTTGAAGACAGGTATTTCAGATACCACTTTGGCATCAATCCGGTCTCTTTGGCTAGGGCATCTATTCAGAACATGAAAGCAGGTAACCGCGTGTCAGGCGCCAGCACCATCACCATGCAGATTGCAAGGATGCTGCACAAAGGGGAAAGAACCTATTGGCAAAAAGCAAAAGAGGCAATTACGGCATTGCAGTTGGAGGCCCGCTATTCCAAAGATGAACTGCTGCGCAAGTATGTCTCCCTTGCACCTTATGGAGGCAATACGGTAGGGTTGGATGCTGCTACCTGGAGGTATTTCGGTAGGCCTGCTGCACAATTGAGCTGGGCAGAAGCAGCATTGTTGGCCGTATTGCCAAATCAACCTTCAGGCTTGTTTCCCGGCCGCGCTCAGGACAGGCTCAAGCGCAAAAGGGACAGGCTTCTGGTCAGATTGATTAAAAGAGGATTGATCTCGCAAGATGAAGGACAATTGGCCATTTCAGAGCCACTACCCGAACGTCCTTATGATATTCCCACCCAAAATACCCATCTGCTGCAAACACTTATCAAAATGCATGGACATGGAAGGTTTGTCAGTACACTAGCACCTTTTTGGCAGCAACAGACCCAAAGCATCACGGACCGTTATCAGCAGCTGTTCAAAGCCAATGGAATAGACAATATTGCCGCCATAGTGGTTGATCTCAAAAACAATCAGGTACTGGCCTATATCGGTAATACCAATGACCTCAGTGCAGACGGGCAACAGGTAGACATCATCCAAAGTCAAAGAAGCAGCGGAAGCTTACTCAAACCCATGCTGATGGCCGCTGCAATGGATAAAGGACTGATCTCCCCTTCCACCCTCTTACCTGATATTCCTACTTTTTTCAGCGGGTTTACACCCAAAAACTTCAACCACAACTTTGAAGGTGCAATTAAGGTATCAGATGCACTTGCAAGGTCACTCAATATTCCATTTGTCCACTTGCTCAAATCCTACAATTATGAGCAGTTTCAATTGGATCTTATCCAAAGTGGATGGAGCTCCATAGGTAAAGACACCAACCGTTACGGGCTTTCTTTGGTACTTGGAGGTGCAGAGGTGCGGCTTTGGGACGTGGCCAATGTGTATGCTTCCTGGTATCAGCAACTTGCGGGACAGCCTTTTGAAGGTATTGAAGTTTACGATGGTCCTCCTGTAAAAGCAAAAGCCATCTTTCAACCCATCAGTACCTGGCATGTCCTCAAAGCAATGACCCAATTGGTCCGACCGGGTTTGGACCAGAACTGGGAGAATTTCTCATCGAGTCAGACAGTCGCATGGAAAACCGGGACAAGTATAGGATTTCGCGATGCCTGGGCAGTAGGAATGAACGGGACAATATTGGCAGCGGTCTGGGTGGGAAACGCCGATGGTGAAGGCAGGGCGGCGCTGACCGGTTCAGGAACTGCAGGGCAGGTACTTCTGGAAATCCTTTCCCTGTCAGACTCAGATCCAAATTGGTTGGAGAAACTCAATCCAATTGCTCCCACCCAGCAAATCTGTACCCACAGTGGCCATTTGGCAGGACCCTATTGCCGTGAACAATTGACTGTAAGGCTTCCGGAAGCGGCGAGCAGATTGGGACATTGTCCTTATCACCAACATTATTACACAGATTCACTCTCGCTATTGAGGGTCAACAGTGCCTGCTACCCCATGCACGCCGCCAAAGAAGAAATTGGGTTTGTTTTGCCTTCAGCATGGGCGCATTATTACAGGCAGAAACATGCGGAGTATACAGGACTTCCGCCTATGATGGAGAACTGTCTGGAAAAAACAAATCCAATAGCACTGATATATCCCACAGCAGCCAGTAGTATCTACATCCCTAAAGGAGCAATGGATAAAGATAAGGTTGTCTTTCAGGCCACACATTCAGGTGGGCAGACAAGCCATTTGTTCTGGCACCTTGATGCACAATATCTTGGAGAGACGAAAGGCAATCATGAAATGACGCTATGGTTGGGCAAGGGTGAGTACCAGCTTTTGTTGACAGACCTTCAAGGCAACAGGCTGCTTAGGCAGGTGCGTATCCTGTCGGATTGAAGGTGAAAAATACTACTTCGCATTTTGGAAAAAAAAACAATAATTATTTATTGTTTTTCAATAAATATGTATTGATATTTGAGCATCAAATTTATACGACAATGGATACGCAAAATCAATGGAAAGAAAAATGGATAACCCAACCTGGGTTGATGCTGATTACAGTGGTCATTTGGGCCATTTTTGTGGGACTTTGCATTCAGGCAGGTGCATTGGCCTTTACTTTTGTATACAGCTTTTTCAAGCCCATAGTGGCTGAGGATCTCTACGAAGGACTTAATCTGTATGGGTTGTATGAGCAGCAATTTTGGTATTATACTGCGATGGTGGTGATGCTATTGGTCATTGCTGTGTTGAAAGCTTACCTGTTTTATGTGATGATCCGGATTTTCCTTACCATCAATCTCAACCATCCTTTTAGCAAAAAGGTATCCGATCTGATTGCGGAGATTGCCAATGTTGCGCTTCAGATCGGTGTATGGATCATCTTTGCAGCTGCCTCGATCAGGTGGTTGGCCAAAAATGGTTATGAATTACCTTCCTTGGGGGAATTTACCGGAGGCGCATTTGAATACCTGCTTTTGGGAGCTTTGATTTTTGGGATTTCGGAAGTATTCAAAAGAGGCGTCAAGATGCAATCCGAAAACGAACTGACCATCTGAACCATGCCGATAATAGTCAATTTAGATGTGATGATGGCCAAGCGCAAGATGTCCCTCAACGAGCTCTCCGAAAAAGTGGACATTACCCTCTCCAACCTGTCCATCCTCAAAACAGGCAAAGCCAAAGCGATCCGATTTAGCACGCTGGAAGCAGTCTGCAAAGCCCTGGACTGCCAGCCAGGGGACATTTTGGAATTTGTAGAAGAAGGGGATTGAGTAGTGAGTGAGTAGTGAGTATTGGGTATTGAGAAATGAAAGATTTACCCGCTTGTTTTCAGACTAAGTCTTGGAGTTCGCCAGTTCAAGACTTAGTCTTGAAGTCACTTTTAACAGTCTTGAGAATGCAATAAAGGAATCTAAACATTACCTGAACTATCGCAAACCACCGACTGCAACAAGAATAATTTGGGGTAGTCAATCCAAGTCTGCAGCAAAGCAGGTCTGAAGACCTGAACCAGATATGTTTTTCATTTGGTTTAGAATAATCCGAATTGTGC
>DAIPZN010000163.1:0-6876 GCA_036782195.1 Cyclobacteriaceae bacterium
TCAACATGCTTTTAACTATTGGAATATCAAGAATATTGTAACTTTTAATTCTTTTTATGAAAATTAAACCAAGAAAATGAAGGGAGTTTTAAAGGAATAAAAAAGCCCCTTTCGGGGCTTTTATCAGTTGGTGGCTGCTTCAGTTTCTGAAACTGCTGCTGAATCCGGTTCTGCAACTTCAGCTTCTTCAATTGCTGGAGTTTCTACTTCTTCAACAGGAGTAGTTTCTACTTCTTCAGTAGTCTTATTGCCGCATGACGCCATAAAGGCTGAAGCAATAATCATCATTGCAAGGATGCTTTTTTTCATAGTGGTGTTTGTCTTTTGGACGGTTGAATTGAAGTGTAAATTTAAAATTAAAGATTCAAATATTTTCAAATTTTGATCACAAATATTTGATAATCAATGTTTTATACAAATTTTTAAGGTTTTATAACCATCCTCCTCCTAAAGCCCTATACAAGTTGACTTTAGTCTGCAATTGGAGGGTCTGTAGTTCAATCCGTTCGATCTCTGCCTGAAGGGCACGTGACTGCGCATTGAGGACTTCCAGATAGTTGGCATAACCTACAGAAAACATGGTATTGGAATTGTCAACTGAACGCTTTTGGACATTGACTTCCTGGGTTTTGAACTTAAGCTGTTGTTCAAAAGTCTGAAGTTGATTGACTAAATCGAGTACTTCAATATAGCTCCTGAATACCACCTGTTCGTAATTGGTCCATGCGATTTTCTGTGAACTCTCCGCAGTTTGGTAGGCTGCTCTAATGGCTCCACGATTGAAGATCGGTGCACTCAGGCCGGAACCCAATTGCCAGAAAACTGATGCGGGGTTGAAAAACAACTTGCCGAAATCAAAAGCATTGAAACCTGCCATTCCGTAAAGGTTCAAAGAAGGGAAAAAGGCTGCACGCGCACTATTTACATCTGCTTTTGCCGCAACCAGTTCTCTTTCTGCCATTCGAATATCAGGTCGGAACTGGAGCATGGCAGCAGGGAGTCCAACTTCTATAGTACTAAATTGATTTAAGGCAGCAGCAAGCTGTGACCTGGGGTGCTCCCAATCATATCTTCCCAACAAAGTACTCATATAGAGTTCTTCTGATTTCAACTGCCTTTGTTTTTGGATCAACAAGGCTTTTGAATTTAGCAAGAGCGCTTCAAACTGATCTACAGCAAGTTGGTTTTCTTTGCCTGCGGCTTTTAAGTCAAGTGTCAATTTATAAGCGAGCTCTTGCAGGGCAATGTTTTCTTCAAGAATATGAAGTTCTTCATCCAAACCCATCAACTTGAAGTAGCTTCCCGCTACTTCTGAGATCAATTTGGTTTTTACAAGACTGGCAATTTCTTGAGAAGCCATAAGACGTGCAGAAGCAGCTTTTTTACGGTTTCTGAATTTGCCCCAGACATCAAGTTCCCAACTGAATTCCGCCCCAGTGATGAAGTCACGATAAGGATCAGGTATTCTTTTATCTTCAGGCACACTTGCTGAAAGGTTGGTGTCTTCATTTCCTACACCATCCATGGTATAATCACCGAATTTACGTCTTGAAGCACCTGCAAAAGCGTTTACTTCTGGTAAAAAACCTACTCGGGCAATTCTGTAATTGGCTTGAGCAATCCTGATTCGTTCCAATGTGATCAGGTTGTCCTGGTTATATTGAAGGGCAGTTTGGATAAGTTGCTGCAATTTAGGATCCTCAAAAAAGGCCTGCCAGCTAAGCAAAGCCATATTTGCGGATGTATCCAGTGTCACTGCTTCATAAGTACTCGGAAGTTGCAGGTTTTGATCCTGTTGTGAGGTTTTAAGCGCACTACATCCAAAAACCAAGGACAACAATGCCACTGAAAGAAAGGGTATTGTAATATTTCGCATCAGGCTTCTAAGGTTTTGACAGTGGAAGTAGTGGGAATGGCTTCTTTTTTCTTGAATCGCTCGGCCATGGTTTCAAATACCACATATAGACCAGGGATCAGAAAGACACCTATGACTGTTCCGATAAGCATTCCTCCTGCAGCTGCTGTTCCGATGGTTCTGTTTCCTACAGCACCAGCTCCTGAGGCTATTGTCAAAGGAATCAGACCACAGATAAAGGCAAATGAGGTCATCAAAATTGGCCTTAATCGCTCTACTCCGCCGTTAATGGCACTTTGGAGAATAGAAATTCCCCTCTGTCTATTCTGGATTGCTATTTCAATAATTAATATGGCGTTTTTGCCCAAAAGCCCGATCAACATAACCAAAGAGACCTGTGCATAGATGTTGTTTTCCAATCCTGTAAGTTTGAGGAATAAAAACGAGCCGAAAATCCCTGCCGGTAATGATAGGATCACTGGAAGTGGTAAGAAATAACTTTCATATTGGGCTGATAGCAAGAGGTAAACAAACACCAGACAAAGCAGGAAGATGTAAACTGCCTGGTTACCTGAAGCAATTTGCTCTCTGGTAATGCCTGACCAATCAATATCAAAGCCTCTCGGAAGTGTCTTCAAAGCAACTTCCTCCACTGCTTTAATGGCATCACCAGAGCTGTAACCCTCTGCTGCGTCCCCATTGATCAAAGCTGAGGTGAACATATTGTATCTGGTAAGCTGCTCCGGACCAAATACCCGCTCCATTGTGACGAAGTTGGAGTAAGGAACCATTTCACCCCTGTTGTTTTTGGCATACATGGACAAAATAGATTCGGGCGATGTCCTGAATTCGGGCGAAGCCTGAATCATGACTTTGTACATCAAGCCGTAACGGATGAAATTACTGGAGTAAAAACTACCCACATAACTTTGCAATGTCTCCAGCGCATCTACCACAGAGACTCCCAGTTTAGCTGCTTTGTCGTGGTCTACACTGAGTACATATTGAGGGAAATTAGGTTCAAAGTTGGTAAATACCTCTTTTAGCTCAGGCCTTTTATTCAGCTCATCTACAAATTCCTTGGTCACAGCAGCCATTCCATCTAGCTCACCGCCAGTCTTGTCTTGGAGTCTAAGTTCAAAACCAGATGCATTACCGAACCCTGGCACAGGAGGTGGCGAAAAGAACTGGATTTCAGCCCCTTTGATATGGGCAGTCCTTTCTTGATAATCAAGGATCAATTGGTCCACATTCTTATCTCTCTCTCCCCAACCAACCAAATTGACCATGCCCATTCCATATGAGGCACCGGCTGTTTCGGACAATAAGCTGTATCCTGCAAGTGTAGAAACTGTCTCTACTTCCTCTAGAGGCAATAGGCTAGCTTGTACCTGATCCATCACCTCACTGGTACGCTCAACCGTAGCCCCTGGAGGAGTAGTGACATTGACGTATATCATTCCCTGATCTTCATTAGGAATAAAACCAGTGGGCAATACAGCAATACCGCCGTAAGCCAAAACAAAGAAAAGCACAAGCATCCCAAAAGTGACGATTCTTCTGCCGGCTATACCTTTTAGAATGAAGGCATAGCGCTCAGCTAAAGCGTCATATTTCAGGTTGAATTTGTTGAAAAACCACTGCAGCCATCCTTTTTTAGGATCATGCTCTATGTCTGAAGGCTTCAGCAGCAGGCTACACAAGGCAGGACTTAGGGTTAGTGCATTGATCCCTGAAATCACAATTGCAATAGCCAAGGTGAGACTAAACTGTCTATAAAATATCCCCACAGGACCAGAAAGGAAACTTACAGGAACAAATACAGCTGACATGACCAAAGTAATGGCTACAATAGCTCCTCCTATCTCCTTCATGGCAGCAAGTGTGGCATCGGTGGCATTGAGCTTTAGCTCATGCATTTTGACGTGGACTGCTTCTACTACCACTATGGCATTATCTACCACAATGCCTATAGCCAATACCAAGGCAAATAGCGTGAGCAGGTTGATGGAAAATCCAAACAGCTGCATAAAAAAGAAAGTACCTATCAAGGAAACCGGAACCGCTATTGCTGGAATCAGCGTAGAGCGGAAGTCCTGAAGGAAAATGAACACCACAATGGAAACCAAAAGAAAAGCTTCCAAAAGGGTTTTGAGTACTTCTGAGATGGAGGCATCCAAGAAACGGGATACATCATAGGATACGTTATAGCTTAGGCCAGGAGGAAAAGAATCATCCTGAAGCTCATTCATTTTATCTTTGATGTTTTGGATAACTTCCCGGGCATTGGATCCTGGGCGCTGCTTAATCATAATTGATGCCGAGGGCCTCCCATCGGTCATGGACACCATGTTATAATCCTGGCTATCAAATTGGATCTCCGCAACGTCTTTCAGCTTCAACAAAGAACCATCAGGCAAAGCTTTCAGCGTGATATTTTCGTAATCCTCCTCTTGGTTGAACTTTCCGGTATATTTCAATACGTACTGAAGTGCCTGGGGATCCCGGTCTGATGATATACCAGATTTTCCAGGCGCAGCTTCGACATTTTGCCTTCTAATGGCTTCTGTGACATCTTGGGGACTGAGGTTATAAGCTACAAGCCTATCAGGATTGAGCCAAACCCGCATCGCATAGTCTCTAGAACCCATGATCTGTGCAAAACCAACCCCATCTATCCTTTTTAACTCAGGTAGTATATTGATATCAGCGAAGTTATAGACAAATTTTTCGTCTTGTGTGGTATCAGAACTCATCAAGTTCAGGTAGAGCAGCATACTATTGACTTCCTTTTCTGTCTGTACACCTGCCCGGATGACCTCTTCTGGAAGCTCATCCAAAACTGTTGTCACCCTGTTTTGAACATTTACTGCTGCCAAATCAGGGTCAGTACCTACCTGAAAGACTATATTGATCATCGTAATACCATCATTGGTGTTGACCGAGGTCATGTAGGTCATGCCAGGGACACCATTGATGGCTCTTTCGAGTGGAGTTGCCACGGCTTTGGCCAACACTTCCGCATTAGCACCGGTATATTTGGCGGTGACCATAACAGAAGGAGGAACGATTTCAGGAAATTGCGTAATGGGCAAAGTGGTCAAAGCCAACAGTCCCAAGAGGGTTATGAATACAGAAATAACCGTAGACAAAATCGGTCTTCTGATGAATATTTCAAACATAAGTAGAATGTGTTATCTGGATGTATAGGATCAGATGTCGGTATCAAGCGTGTCGTAGGCTTCTTTGCCGTCTACAAGGGAAGGTATGACTTCCAAACCGTCTTTTACCTGCTGTATGCCTTCAAATATGATCCTGTCACCAGCTTCAAAACCATCGGCAATATAAAAGACTCCAAAGCGCTGTATAGGCTTGAAGCTGCGGACCCGGACCTTGTTGTCCTTGTCAAGCAGATACACATAAGAATAATCCTGGATTTCAAAAGTGGATTTCTGAGGGATCAGAAACACATTTTCCACATCTGTATTGAGTTGGATTTTGCCACTTGCCCCATGTTTGATCAACTGATCTGGGTTGGGAAAACGAACCCTAAAGGCTATGGAACCAGTGCCTTTTTCAAAATCGGCTTCCATGGTTTCCAATTTCCCTTTATAGGGGTAAACTGTGCCATCAGAAAGGATCAATGCGATCTCGTCACTGAAAGCCTCTTTCTCATTCTCCATCTTGTCCCGCATAAAGCGGAGGTATTCATTTTCGGTCATCCTGTAATAGGCGAATATTTCCCCTATGTCCGTAATGTTGGTCAGGAGATCGCCCGCTGTCACAAGACTGCCGGTTTTATGTGGAATACGGTCCACGATACCATCAAAAGGAGCTTTGATGGTAGTGTAGGAAAGTCCGGTTTTGGCATTTTTCAGCGTAGACTCAGCTTCCATAATGGCGGACTCAGCTACAGCTCTTTTGGACCTGGCCAATTCCAGCTCAGAAGCAGAAATGATATTTTTGTTGACAAGGATTTTAAGCCGCTCCTCCTCTAAAGATGCAGATTTGGCTTCTGCCCTTGCCTGCATCAGCCTGGCATTTGCTGCATTCACCATCTCATTGAATTCTGTACTGGTCAATTGGAATAAGGTCTGCCCCTTCTTCACAAATTGGCCTTCATCAACATAGATACGATCAACGAATCCTTCAACTTTGGCCCTAACCTCCACAAACTGTACGGCCTGAATGTCACAGACGTAGGTTTTCGGTACTACTATACTTCTGGCCTGCAATTCAAGCACAGGGATATTGATTTGTGCAGCTTTATCTTTTTCTTTGCCGTTGCCTGTGCTACAAGAAGACAAAACTGCTACAGAAAATACTAGAAACAACAACGAGGCCTTTTTGCCAATGGTAAAAGGAGAGATCCCAAATAGGATTTGGAATACTTTAGTTTTCATAAATGGATAAATAAAATGTGGAAAGATCTTCGCGAAAAGATTATCAGGGTCTATTGGAAGAAAGCAAAAAACACAGGCTTAAATGCCTGACAAAAAAAAATCAAGGTGCGTTGGAACGCAGGGTATGCTTGATAAATACGCTAAAGGAGGAAATGATATAATTTGGCTCAACTTGCGGCAAGTCGGCTTTGAATATGCTAAAAGATAGTATTTTGTTGATCTGCTCATAAACTTTCAGGACAGGAGTCCTTTCGAATTTATTGATGCTGTTGCCGCTAGGCCTAGAAATAGATGTGGGAAAATCTACGTAATCAAACTCCGCTTCTGCTACTGCCTCTCCTTGGATTTCAAAAAGTTGCTCTTGCTCAAAGCCGTCAAAAACCGCTAAAGTAACAAAAAAGATTGCCAGCAAACAGGTGATAAACCTGAAACCATCACTAACACTATATCTATCTTTTTTATTCACAGTGCAAATCTATACATTAATTCCCCATACCTCAAAATAGATTTTTGACAAATGATGGAGTCATGATTTTTAAACATACTTGAAAAAGATGAAGTTCAAGAAAGTAGAAAAAAATTATTTGCTAAAAAAATATCATTACAAATATTTTTTAT
>DAIPZN010000164.1:0-6698 GCA_036782195.1 Cyclobacteriaceae bacterium
GTATTGGTAAGTTCATTGAAATAGCGAACACCCACAGTCTTGATCCAATGGTCTACTTGACGTTGTGCTTCGGCAATTGTAATTTCCTTCTCTTTCATACAAAATCCTCTCCTTTGTTTTTGGCATCATTTACAAATTCCCTGAATTTGCTTTCAGCATCCAGTTTACAGATCAGGAGAACATTATTTGATTCATTGACAAGATACCCGTCTAAACCCTGAATGACGACCAACTTTTGGGGAGAAACTTTTACATACGTGTTTTGGGTATCATAAAGCAGTGCATTGGCCTCTACCACATTATTGGTTCCATCTTTGGGTTGGATTTCGTGTAGGCTCAACCACGAACCTAGATCTGACCAACCGAATTCTCCTAGTACTACATATACATCATTTGATTTTTCCATGATGCCATGATCTATGGAAACATTTTTTACCAGAGAATACGCTTTTTTGATAAATTCCTCCTCTTCAATATGGCCATAGTATTGCTTGCCTTCTTCAAACAACTCAGCAAGTTCAGGCATATATTCAGAAAAAGCATGGATGATGCTATTAGCCTTCCATACAAACATGCCTGAGTTCCAAACAAAGTCCCCACTCTCATAGAATGCCGTGGCAAGTTTAAGATTTGGCTTTTCAGTAAACGTTTTGACTTTCTTCACCTGATTTCCTGGCTCACTGATGTATTGGATATACCCATAGCCGGTTTCTGGCCTATTGGGTTTGATGCCTAAAGTAATCAGCCGGTTGCCATGTTCAGCAGCCTTCAAGGCAATGTCTATTTTTTCCAGGAAGTTCTCCTCTTGTATCACAAGATGGTCAGCAGGCGAAACGATCATTTTTGCCTCCGGGTCCTTTTGATGGATTTTAAAGCTTGCATAGGCTACACATGTGGCCGTATTCCTCCGGATAGGTTCTGTTAATATCTGATGTTTTGGCACATCCGGAAGTTGTTCTTGTACAAGGTTGAAATAACCGGCATTTGTCACTACATAAACACGTTCAGGATCTGATTTTTTGATAAACCTATCATAGGTCATCTGAAGCAGGGTGCGTCCTGTCCCTAAAATATCCAAAAATTGTTTGGGTCTATTGTTTCTGCTATATGGCCAGAAACGTGAACCTATGCCACCAGCCATGATGACAATGTAAGGTTTGTCCTGCATGAATTATGATTAAATGATTCCTTCCTTCATTGAGTCATGAATATGTACAAAACCCGTGATATTTTCATCATCCATTGCAACTAATTGTGTAATGTTGTTTCCTTCCATTTATTTATTGAGCTAAGCGCTATCTATTTTGGAGCTAATCATCGGGTTTACCGTCTTCAGACCTCCCTATACTGAGGTCTCTCCTTAACTACAGCAATATTCAGGTATCCATCTATCCTTCTGGAATAAGCCCCAAATCTATGTGAATGACATCAGCGACATGAATAAAAGTGCTGATGCTCCTGTCGAATTCCTCCTAGAATGAATCAATTATAAATAAAAGTACTCTACCCAATTCCCGGTATGAATACAATATCTTTGAAGCCTGTCATCCTAAACACAAGCCTTAAAAACCCCACCTATATAATTGATCAAGTTTTGAATGGCAGTGGCCTCTGATTGTAGCACTTTTATGCCGCTATTTTTAATATTTTTTGCTAACTTCAAAATTGCTCTCGTTAATCATTAAATTTGTAACAAAGGTATAAAAGAATTCCTTCAAAGTTTAATGCACTCCATCAAGGAAACAGTATAACAACTATCAAAAGTGGATCAATCCGTTAAAGAAAATCTTAAGAGAATATTTGGTTTCAGCCAGTTTCGTGGCAACCAAGAAGCAATAGTTGACAACATCCTTAAGGGCAACAATACTTTTGTCATCATGCCAACAGGAGCCGGGAAATCACTCTGCTACCAGCTCCCTGCGGTTAGTATAGAAGGTACAGCTATCGTCATTTCACCCTTGATTGCCCTGATGAAAAACCAGGTCGATCAGCTCAATGCTTTTGGCATCAATGCATATTTCCTAAATTCTACCCTTAACAAATCAGAAACCAACAAAGTCAAAAAGGAGGTGCTATCTGGCAAAACAAAACTCCTTTATGTAGCTCCAGAATCGCTGACTAAGGAAGAAAATATTCTGTTCCTGAAAGATGCAAAGTTGAGTTTTGTCGCAATAGACGAAGCACACTGTATCTCGGAGTGGGGCCATGACTTCAGGCCTGAATACAGGAAAATAAAGTCAATTATTGCCCAAATCGGACCCAACCTCCCGATTATTGCATTGACTGCGACAGCAACGCCAAAGGTACAACAGGACATTCAACGCAATCTCCAAATGGAAGAGGCGGATCTGTATAAGTCGTCATTTAACAGGACAAATCTCTATTATGAGATCAGACCGAAAGTAAAAAATGAGACCAAAAAACAGATCATTAAATACATCAAGACACAAAAAGGCAAATCCGGGATTATCTATTGTCTCAGCCGTAAAAAAGTTGAAGAAATAGCCGAGCTCTTGAAAGTCAATGGAATCAATGCCGCCCCATATCATGCCGGGCTAGACCAGCATGTGCGGATCAAAAACCAAGACGACTTCCTCAATGAAGAGATTGATGTAATTGTCGCCACCATTGCATTTGGGATGGGCATAGACAAACCAGATGTCAGATATGTCATCCACTACGATGTGCCAAAATCCCTAGAAGGTTACTATCAGGAAACAGGACGTGCAGGACGTGATGCCTTAGAAGGGCACTGTCTGATGTTCTATCGGTATGATGACATCATCAAGTTGGAAAAGTTCAATAAGGACAAGCCTGTAACCGAGAGGGAAAATGCCAAGATCCTGCTTCAGGAAATGGCTGCCTACGCCGAAAGCTCAGTCTGCAGAAGGAAATTCTTACTTCATTACTTCGGTGAAACCATGGAAGAAGACTGTGGGTTTTGTGACAACTGTAAGAAACCAAAAGAAAAATTCGAGGGCATGGATTACCTTTTGACAGCAATTGAAGCTGTCAAAAGTACTAACAACCGATTCAATCTTGACCATATTGTCAAAGTAATCAGAGGAATAGCCAACGAGTACAGCAGCAGTTATGGCCATGACAAACTTCCGGTTTTTGGCAAAGGTAAGGAAGAAGATGAACGCTTGTGGAAATCTATTCTCCGACAAGCTATGATCTTTGGCTTCTTGGATAAAGACATAGAGAATTATGGGATCATCAAGGTCTCTGCTAAGGGTAATGCATTCTTGGAAAACCCTTATGCTGTCACCATGAGCAAGGACCACAATTACGAACAGATTATCGAAAATGAAGCCTCAGAAGAAATCCAATTGGCTGGTAAGGCTTATGACGAAAAACTGTTTGAGTTGCTGAAGCTCGAAAGAAAAAAAGTAGCGAAATCTAAGGGGCTTCCACCCTACGTGATATTTCAGGATCCTTCATTGGAAGAAATGGCTACTGTCTATCCAACCACTAAAGAAGAACTCGCTCAGATTAATGGGGTAGGCATGGGTAAGGTTGTCAAATTCGGCAGCTCCTTCCTTAAGCTTATAGAAAATTACGTTGAGGAAAACGATATTATCACAGCGTCTGACGTCATCGTCAAAACCTCAGGAACTCGATCCAAAGTGAAAATTTCCATTATCCAGCAAGTTGACAGAAAAATCAACCTGGATGAGATTGCGGAAAACCTGAATATCTCAATGACTGATCTCCTACAGGAAATCGAACAGATCATTTACAGTGGTACCAAACTGAACATCAATTACTACATTGAAAATATCATGGATGAAGACAGGGAAGACATGCTGCATGAATATTTCATGAAAGCCGACTCTGACAACATCCGACTGGCGCTCCAGGAACTTGAAGATGAGGATTTTGCCGAAGAGGAAATCCGAGTTTACAGGATTAAGTTTATTTCAGAGCATGCCAATTAAACCGACTAAAACTATATGAATATTTTATTAATAGGTGGCGGAGGAAGAGAACATGCCTTCGCTTGGAAAATTGTTGAAAGCCCAAAATGTACCCGCTTGTTTGTTGCCCCAGGCAATCCGGGCACAGCAAAAATTGCCACTAATCTACCCTTGTCCGTAAGCGATTTTGACGGTATTGCCGAAGCAGTATTGCAAAATGACATTGATATGGTGGTAGTTGGGCCTGAAGAGCCATTGGTAAAAGGTATAGTGGACTTTTTCGCAATAAGTCCCGAATTGTCAAAAATTCCTGTAATCGGGCCAAGTAAAGCTGGGGCACAACTTGAAGGATCGAAAGATTTTTCCAAGCAATTTATGAGCAGGCATGCCATCCCTACGGCTGCTTCACAGACTTTCACCCAAAATGAAATAGACGCAGGCATTGACTTTATCAAACGCCAAAAGCTCCCTGTGGTACTAAAAGCAGATGGTTTGGCGGCAGGCAAAGGTGTATTGATCTGCCAATCCTATGAAGAAGCGGAAGCATCGCTCAAAGAAATGCTTCTAGAAGCCAAATTTGGTGAAGCATCTGCCAAGGTAGTAATCGAACAGTTTCTTGAAGGCATAGAATTGTCTGTGTTCGTGGCTACAGACGGAAAAAATTACACCATTTTACCCGAAGCCAAAGACTATAAGCGCATAGGAGAAGGGGATACAGGCCTGAATACAGGAGGCATGGGTGCGATAAGCCCAGTTCCCTTTGCAGACAAAAAGTTTCTGCAAAAGGTAGAAGAAAGGGTTGTCGTCCCAACTGTCAAAGGTCTTTCAGAAGAAGGGATTCCATATATTGGATTTCTTTTTATAGGTTTGATGAACGTAAACGGAGAACCTTTTGTAATTGAGTACAATGTCAGGATGGGAGATCCTGAAACAGAAGCTGTACTTCCTCGGATCAAAAGCGACTTTGTCGAATTGCTTCAAGGCATGGGCAGCAGACAATTGGACCGTTATATGCTTCAGGTCCATGAGCTTACCGCAAGCACTGTGGTACTTGTGGCAGGTGGATATCCTGAAGCCTATGAAAAAGGCAACACCATTAGCGGATTGGAGGAGATGCCTATTGATGGCACTGCCCTACTGTTCCACGCAGGAACGACCGCAAATGAGAATGGAGAAATACAGACCAATGGCGGAAGGGTTTTAGCCATAACCGGTCTGGGCACCAATTTGGAAGCTGCGCTTTCAAATGCCTATGCAGCAGTGAATAAAGTCTGCTGGAAAGACCTGAACTACCGAAAGGATATCGGTCAGGACATTTTGAAACTTAATCAATAAAACCCAACCCATGAGGAGCACAGGCTCCCTTAACATATACAATTATGGCAGGATGTAGTAGCTGCTCTACCTCTACCGGGGGATGTCAAAATAATGGCACCTGCGGAACGAGCGATTGCAATAAAATGAATGCATTTGACTGGCTGGCCCATATGGGAATTCCAGTTGTAGATAAATTTGACATCGTCGAAGTCAAGTTCAAAGGTGGAAGAAAGGATTATTACCGCAATGTAGAAAACCTTGCCCTCACCACAGGTGACCCTGTAGTCGTAGATGTACCCAATGGCCACCATATCGGCTATGTCTCCCTTCAAGGAGAACTGGTTCGTCTTCAGATGCAAAAGCGAAAAATAAAGGATGATGACAATATTCTCAGAATCTACAGGGTAGCTAACCAAAAAGACCTTGAGAAATGGGAAGAAGCCAAAAACAAGGAAATTCCGACACTGTATAGAGGTAAGCAGATCATAGATGAATTGAAGCTGACCATGAAACTTTCAGATGTGGAGTTTCAGGCAGACTCATCTAAAGCAACCTTTTACTATTCCGCCGACGACAGGGTGGATTTTAGGGAATTGATCAAGCTCCTTGCCGCTGAATTCAAAATCCGCGTTGAAATGCGTCAGATCAGTCTTCGTCAAGAAGCCGGTAGACTGGGAGGCATAGGCGTTTGCGGACGCGAACTTTGCTGTTCTACCTGGATCCATGACTTTAAAAGCGTCAGTACAGCTGCAGCAAGGTATCAAAATCTCTCCCTCAACCCCAGTAAACTCTCCGGACAATGTGGTAGATTGAAGTGCTGCTTGAATTATGAGCTGGACACCTATATGTCCGCTTTGGAAGATGTACCCACAGTGGACAAACCGCTTCAGACAGAAGCTGGTACAGCCAAGTTGCAAAAGACCGATATCTTCAGGAAACTCATGTGGTTCAGTTACAACAATGAGAACAACTGGCATTCCATTACCTGTGAAAGGGTGAAAGAAATCCAGGAAATGAACAAAAACGGGCTGACACCATTTGACCTTCAAAACAATCAGGCAAAAAATATAGACGACCAGATTTCTAAATCTAACCTTGAACTAGAGCGACTTGATAAGAAGTTCAGCACAAGCAAGAAAAAGAAGAAAAAGAAGAATAAACCTGCTCAACAAGGTGAAGTCAGTGAAGCCAGACAAGAGGTGAGAAAACCTGATAATGGACCACAGCACAGCCAAAGGGAAGGTGACCGTGAGCGCAACAGAAATCGCAAGCCAAAACCTCAGAACAGAAGAGGACCAGAAAATAAACCTGCTCAGGAGCAAAACCAGAACCCCCAGGCTAAAGCTCAGCCCAAACCTGCAGCACCGAGACCTGAAGGCCAAGCCAATACCAATGCTCCTAGAGAAGGAAAACCAAACAAGAGACGCTTTCCACCCAGAAACCGTGGAGACCAATCGGGAG
>DAIPZN010000165.1:0-6688 GCA_036782195.1 Cyclobacteriaceae bacterium
AATATGTGGTAAATGAATTACCCACATTGTTTCAAATTAATCTTACTACGAATGAACATTCTTGTAGACATCAAGCATCCTGCACAATTGAATCTTTTTAAGAATCTTTCAAGGAAACTTCAGCAAGATGGTTGGAAAGTGATCATATGCTTTCTTGATAGAGGCAAGCTGCCAAAAATAATCGAAAAAGAATACCCTGGTTTCAAATGTATCAGTATCGGAAAAAGCAGGGGCACAAAATGGTCCATCTTTTGGGAAGGTAACGTAGTCAGGACTTCTGATTTTGTGAATTTGATCAAAGAAGAAAAGATCAAGATCTGTATTGCAGCAAGTAGTGCCCCTTTGGCACTTGCAGGAAAATTAACAGGTACTCCTGTTATCCAATTTTATGATGATCCTGAGCGAAAAGGCATCAATAAAGTAAATGAAGTATTATCTACTAAGTTGTTCTTCCCTCCGATAGTTGAACCTTCCGACAAAATAGAAATTTTTAACTGTTTGAAAGAGTGGAGCTATTTAAGTCCAAAATACTTTTCTCCTAACCCAAAAGCCATTGAAAAATTTCCAGTTAAGGAAAAAGCATATGTTTTTGTCAGGGAAGTGAGCAACAAATCATTCAATTATTATGACCAAGAAGATGCCATCATCTGTAACATGGCTGGAGAGATAAATTCGGAAATCCCTGTTTTGCTTTCATTGGAGGATAAATCGATCAAAGACCGATTTCCTCCTCATTGGCATATCCTCGAGGAGCCAATAGAGGATATACATTCCCTGATTTATTATTCCAAGCTAATGATATCCTCTGGTGACAGTATGGCAAGAGAAGGGGCAATGTTGGGTGTACCAAGTGTTTATTGTGGTATCAGGAAAATGAAAGCGAATGAATTATTGATAGAAAAAGGATTAATGAGTCACCATCCCGCAAAGGATGCATTGGATCCGATCAACAAGATCCTAAAGGAACCACAGCCGGATAATGTTCAGACCAAAGTCAGGAATGAGCTACTGACCCAGTGGGATGACATGAATATTTTTATGGAAAAACAAATTGATAAATATAAAAAGGATAAACGATGAAGATTTCAATTTTTGGATTGGGGTACGTAGGGTGCGTCAGTCTAGGTTGTCTCGCAAAAAACGGGCATCAGGTAATTGGAGTTGATATCAATCAACTCAAAGTGGACCTCATCAACAATGGAAAGCCAACGATAGTTGAAAAAGATATCGATGCCATAATCGCAGAAGAGTTTGAAAAAGGAAAAATTTCAGCTACAACTTCAGCTAAACAAGCTGTATTGGAAACAGAAGTCAGTATCATTTGTGTTGGAACCCCTTCTTCAAGAGAAGGTCACTTGAACCTGAAATTTATCCGTAAAACAGCAGAGCAAATCGGACAGGCCCTTAGGGAAAAGGATGATTTTCATGTTGTCGTGATCCGTAGTACTGTCATGCCAGGTACCAATATTGAGCTTGGGAAAATTATTGAAAATCATTCCGGCAAAAAAAGAGGTGAGGGATTCTCGGTAGTCTCAAATCCTGAATTTCTAAGAGAAGGTACAGCAGTAAAGGACTACTATAATCCTGCAATTACGGTAATAGGTGGTGACCATCAGGGTGCACTTGAAAAAGTCTCTTCCATATATGAAGGCTTAGATGCTCCCATTGAAGTCACTGACATAGAGGTTGCTGAAATCATCAAGTATGTCAATAACTCATTCCACGCGTTAAAAATCTCCTTTGCAAATGAGGTTGGCAATATTTGCAAAGCCTTGGGCATAGATTCCCACAAGGTTATGGAGATTTTCTGTAAGGATACCCACCTGAATATATCTCCTGCATATTTTAAGCCGGGTTTTGCTTATGGTGGCTCATGCCTTCCCAAAGATCTCAAGGGGCTTGCAACATTAGCTCATGACTTTTATATAGACTCCCCTGTCATTTCTTCTATAGAAAATTCCAATGAGAACCAAAAAAGACGTGCTTTTGACCTGATTCAACAGACAGGTAAGAAAAACGTAGCCCTTATGGGACTTAGCTTTAAAGAAGGCACTGACGATCTCCGGTACAGTCCATCAGTAGACATTGCAGAGCAACTGATTGGCAAAGGCTATACCTTGAAAATCTATGACAAGAACGTCCACATTTCAAAGCTCTTTGGTGCCAACAAGGAATTTATTGAACAACACCTTCCTCACCTTTCTGATCTGATTACAAATGATCCGGAAGAAGCACTGAAAGATTCTGAAGTAATCCTTTTCAATCACAAAAGCTTTAATCCAAAACCTTTCATGAAGGACTTGGAAACAAAATCTGCTTTGATAGACCTAGTAAGGATTCCTAGTATAGAAAACCTGCACAACTATAATGGGTTCTGCTGGTAATGACCATCAAGGTGTAGCCCAAAACTACACCTTGTTTTTTTTCATGCCTCCGCGTGAAGTCGGATTATGAAATTCTACTCCAATTGACCGCATGCTTTTTTTGTGCCTGCACCTGTCTCCATACCCTTTGATGTGCAGGTAAGCGAAGTTCAGGATCTTCTGCGAGCAGTTGCTGCGCAGCCTCACGCGCCAGAGTCAATATGGGCGCATCTTTACTCAAATCAGCTATAAGCAGGTCGGCAACCCCACTTTGTTGGGTACCCATCAAGTCTCCAGGGCCTCTCAACTTCAGATCTACATCTGCAATCTCGAATCCATTGTTGGTCCTCACCATAGTTTCCAAGCGTACCCTGCTGTCTTTGGACAACTCATACTTGCTCATCAGGATGCAGAAAGACTGCTCAGCCCCCCTACCCACTCGTCCTCGCAACTGGTGCAGCTGGGATAAGCCAAAGCGTTCAGCATTTTCGACCACCATCACTGAGGCATTCGGCACATTTACCCCTACTTCAATCACGGTAGTAGCCACCATAATCTTCGTCTCGCCTTTGACAAAACGCTGCATCTCAAAATCCTTGGCTTGGGCTGTCATGTCACCATGTACTATGCTCACAGGAAAGTCAGGAAATGCCCTACAGATACTTTCATATCCGTCCATGAGATTTTTGAGATCTAAGGATTCTGATTCCTGAATCAATGGGTAAACTACATAAACCTGCCTTCCTGCCAATACCTGCTGCCGCATAAAACTAAAAACCTTCAGCCTGTCCTTATCATAGCGATGTAATGTCTGAATGGGTTTTCGACCTGCAGGAAGTTCATCTATCACAGAAATCTCCAAGTCTCCATAAAGCGTCATGGCCAGCGTACGCGGAATCGGTGTAGCCGTCATCACGAGTACATGGGGTAAATAATTCGGGTTTTTGGCCCACAGTTTTGCCCTTTGGGCTACACCAAACCGATGTTGCTCATCCACTATGGCCAAACCTAAGTTTTGGAACTGCACCACATCCTCCAACAGTGCATGGGTGCCGATCAAAAGCTTCAACTCCCCTGAAAGCAACTGTTGATGAATGACCCTGCGCACAGACTTTTTGGTAGAACCAGTGAGTAAAGCCAACTCCAGCCCCATAATGTCTGCAAATGCCTTCAAGCCTTCATAATGCTGGTTAGCCAAAATTTCTGTAGGAGCCATAAGACAGGCTTGTGCACCTGAGCTGATGGCAATCAAAATGCAAATAAAAGCTACCATGGTCTTGCCGCTACCTACATCACCCTGCAGCAGCCGGTTCATCTGTTTACCAGATTTCATGTCCGAAAAAGCTTCCCGAATCACCCTCTTTTGAGCCTCTGTCAGTTCAAATGGCAGATGTTCCCTATAAAATCTGGTCAAAAGTTCCGTTTGTCCCAGAACCTGCCCATGAGATTTTTCTGTTCTGGTGAGTTTGAGCTTCAATAACCTCAGCTGAACATAGAAAAATTCCTCGAATTTCAACCTAAACCTAGCTCTTCGGAGCAATTCAGGATTGGTAGGAAAATGGATCTGCATGAGCGCATCCTTTTTGCCTATCAGGTTGAATCGTTCAAGAATTCCCTCAGGAAGAGTCTCTTGAAGCTGGCTATAGCTGACTTGCAACAGGGATTCCATAATCTTGGAAATTCCTTTAGAGTCCAGGTATTTTGCCCTCAATTTTTCTGTAGTAGGATATACAGGCTGGTAAAAACTTTTGCCTTCCTGCGCTGTAGTCAAAGGCTCCATCTCTGGATGTGCAATGCTGAATTTCCTTCCAAATCGGTTTGGTTTGCCAAAAAATACATAGGGTACTCCAACTGGCAATTTGTTGACTACCCATTGGATACCTTTAAACCAGGTAAGTTCCATTTCACCTGTTTCATCGAAAATATGGGCCACCAGCCGCTTCCTCCTCCCATCGCCTATCGTCTCCACAGCCCTGATTTTGGCTATTACCTGAACGTGCTCAAGTTCTTCACTAATTTCCCTGATTTTAAAAAACTTCGTCCTGTCTTCGTACCTGAATGGATAATGCTGTAGCAATTCCCCATAAGTAAAGATATTGAGCTCCTTGTTGAGCAAGGAAGCTTTTAGGGGACCTACCCCGCGGAGAAATTCTATTTTGGTATCAAAAAAGGAAGACAAGGGTTGATGTCAAAGGTTGTAACACAAATTAAGCAGCAATAGCCTACAAATTCCAATTTCACCAGGTATTTAAACAAATCACTTTCATTTTTGGGCTGATTTTTCCTTAGATTTAAATAGATTACTTCAAATTTTTTGATTTGATCAAGCTACAACCACTAAAATGATGAAGAAATATCTCTTTTCCCTACTGTTAATTCCATGTTTATCTTGTAAGACTCAGCAGGAAAGCGGCACTTTTACTGGCTCAATAGAAATTTTGGATAACCGTGCCCTTGTCATGTTAGATCCTGAAGCCAAACCTGAAATCATCACATCAGGCTATGCCTGGACAGAAGGTCCACTTTGGCTTGAAGATGAACAAGCCCTCCTTTTTTCCGATATTCCCAATAATTCCGTATTCCGTTATCAACATAGAGAAACAACCCTCTATCTCAAACCTTCCGGATATACTGGAGAGCAGGCACGAGGAGGAGAAGTAGGATCCAACGCCTTACTTCTGGATCCAGCCGGAAATCTGATTCTTCTCCAACATGGTGACAGGCGGATCGCAAGAATGGAGAGTCCGATTGATCAACCCACTACCTCCTACACTACCCTAGCAGGCACATATGAAAATAGAAGGCTCAACAGTCCAAATGATGGGGTATATGACAGTAAAGGAAATCTCTATTTTACTGATCCTCCCTATGGGTTGGAAAAAGGGGCACAAGATCCTGCCAAAGAGCTGGAAATGCAGGGTATTTATAGATTGACTCCAGATGGTGCACTCACCTTACTTGCTACCCAAACCAGACCCAATGGAATCGCGTTAGGCTTGGATGAATCTTACTTGTTGGTATCCAACTCCGATCCAGGGCAGGCTGTTTGGTTAAGATATGATTTTGACCAAGATGGTAACCTAGGAATGCCAATTGTCTTCCATGACTGTACCCATCTCATCAACCAACCTGGCCAACAGGGACTGCCCGATGGAATGAAAATGCACAGCAGCGGTTTCTTATTTGCCAGTGGACCTGCGGGAATATGGGTTTTTGACCCTCAGGGTGTGCCAGTTGCCAAAATTCATACAGGCGAAAAAACTTCCAATTGCGCTTTTTCTGCCGATGAAAAAACACTTTTCATGACAGCAGACAGTCATGTCATGCAGCTGAAACTTAAGTAATTTCGGGGTTTAAAACAGACTTCCACTCAGTCTCTTTTTGCGAACTATAAAACCGAGAAGGAGTACTTAGCATGTGAAAGGCTATCCCTTTTTGCATGCAATAATCCTGAATAGCCTCCACTTGTCTGCGCATTTTAGGGATTCCGGAAAATGATTTTCTAGTAAAGCAAACCATTTTCAGCTGAGGCAATTTTGCAATTTCTGCCTGAACATCCCTCCACTTGATCTCCTTACTGTCGAGATACTGATCTTCATAATTGGTCGCTTCATCTACAACTACCTCCGAAATCAGGTCAATAAAATCGATTTTATATCGCTGCATAAAATTCCTTTTCTCACTGATTGGAGAATGTTTGAGTGAGGCTTCTCCAAAAACCCCTGGCAGCAAAGTCCACATGAAGTTCCTCGGTCTGCCATAGAAAAAGTCAGCAGTATTACCTGGTGTATCAGGATTAAAAGTACCTAAAAGCAGAATTTCGGTTTCTTTTGAAATTTCATGCGATCGTGTCAGATGCAGAATATGTTGTCGGACCATCAGATTTCAAAAGCAACTTTCTCACCATTTCTATGCAGATACAAAAAAAGCTTGGAAAAAAATCCAAGCAATAAAATTCTTATCGGTAATCCCTTAAGAAGTTTATCCATAAATTTCTTCCAGCACCTGTGCCAATCTAACACCAGCAGCGGTAAGCCTTTCCTCCACATGGTGATAGTGCTTGTAGATGTATTCGTAACCGATTCTTCCATTTTCGGGAATATCATACATATCAGGACGCATGGCTGCAGCTTCCTTCAACCAGTCTGCCGGACCTGCTTTCTGATATTTGGTAATCAGGTCGGGATTGATTCTTTTTTGAAGTTCCCGGGCGATTTCGGTATAGCTCATTTTTTTTCCTTCGATCAAATCCGAATCCCAAACTGCATGGATATTGGTGTCTTTGTTGAGAAAACTCACTTTCACATCATTGCCACCTCTATCAC
>DAIPZN010000166.1:0-6308 GCA_036782195.1 Cyclobacteriaceae bacterium
TTGTATAATTGAATACGCCTTATTATTTTTTTTAAAATAACTTTCATGCGAATTATTTCAATGATTCAATTAAAGATTTAATTACAATCATTTGTTGCTCTTTTTTAATTGTCAATCCACTTGGTACGTAAAATCCATTTCTTGCAATGTTTTCGGCTACGGGATAGCTTTCATTTTTGAATAGTCCCATTTTTTGAAAAACAGGTTGTTCATGCATTCCCCAAAAGAAAGGGCGTGTACCAATGTTTTTGTCTTTCAACTTTTCCATCATGTATTCTGCACTTTTTCCGTTGGTGAGGACAATTGCATAAACCCAGTATATGTTTTCTGCGAATTGGTTTTTTTTAAGTGGCAACTGTATACCCTCCGTTCCTTCAAGGAGTTCATTATAGGTATTACCGATCTGCCTCTTGATCTTGAGATGTTCGGAAAGCTGTTCCAGCTGTGCCACCCCAATAGCTGCCTGTATATTAGTCATCCTAAAATTCCATCCCAATTCCTCATGAACAAATCTCCTTCCTGCTTGAAAACAAAGATTTCTTAGAGATCTACACTTTTCTGCCAGTTCATCATCATTACAGACAATCATCCCCCCCTCACCTGTGGTAATATGTTTATTCGGATAAAAGCTAAAGGTACTTATGTCTCCAAAACTTCCACAGGGTTTCCCTTTGTATTCCAATCCATGCACTTCGGCCGCATCTTCAATAATTTTTAAATCATATTTTTTAGCTAAATCCAGAACAATATCCATATCGACTGGCAAACCATAAATATGAACTACCATGATGGCTTTGGTATTTGATGTTATTTTGGCTTCTATCTGGGAAACGTCCATGTTCCAGGTAAGTGTATCTGCATCTACAAGCACGGGGACTGCACCTGCCCTAATAATTGCGGCAGCACAGCTTATGATCGTAAAAGTAGGCATGATCACTTCGTCTCCTTTTTTGATACCCAATGCCACAATAGCCGCATCCAGAGCAACTGATCCATTTGAAACAGCAACGGCATGTTTTCTCTCCACTGTTTTTGCAAACTCTGCTTCAAATTTGGTGACATAAGATCCTTCTGAGGATATCCAACCTGTGGAAAGGCACTCGGTCACGTATTTTAATTCATTACCATCTAATTTGGGTTCATTAACCGGTATAAACATAATTAGGATTTGATTTTGGTATTAATTCCTTCAAACCGTATTTTATCATTTTCACCCGCATAAGGTCCCTGCTTTACTTCTATCATCTCTGTTTCTTCCAGCATTTCAAACCCATGACCACCTGAAGCCAATAAAATGACATCACCGCCTATAAGCACTACACTTTCAAGGAAATCCAGATTATCTGAATACAAATCCACTCTAATTTTACCCTTTCTAATAATTAATACTTCCTGTGTAAGATGAACCTCACGAATAACTAAGTTATGGATATGTGGATCTATCAGTTTACCTTTTGGATGCTTCATGTACGCCAACTGCTGAGAAAAATCATTCGGTGTAAAAAACTCCAAGCCGTCTTTTTGAAAGTCAGCAGGAATGATCAAGGCTATGATCTTGTTCTGATGCTCAATCTTTCTCATGATTTTACTGTTTTTATTTTTTGGAATAACATAAAATACATGCGCTTGATGATAAACATGGGAGATATATAGTGCTGAAATCGTTGATAATATTCAGGGGCAAGAATGATCACCATTTTTCTGAAAACCACATCGAAAATATTGGAGTTGCTGTAATCTAAAATTGAAAAAGAGGTCCTTCTCCATTTTGGCCAATCCTTTAGATCATAAAATTTATGCTGTATTAAAGTCAGGTGATCTAATACGACCTTACTACCTGCAAGTTCTTTGATTTCTGAGAGGTGCTTTTGTACCACATAGCTGTATCCTAACACATCATTTTTTAAATTCTTTGAAATAGTAGGGCCGGAGTGTAAATTGTAAACAAACAAGGGCGAACTGTTAAAGGCAAAACGGTAATGCTTCGCAAGCCTGATTGCGGTATCCCATTCCTGAAAAGCAACTACTTTTTCATCAAGGAAACTGATTTCTTCCAGGCATTTTTTCCTTACAAATAACCCTTGAAACATAGGGCCGGGTTTTGACAAGAGGTTTTTATAGGTATTTTCCGAATAATCGGGAACTGGAAAAATTTTTCTTGAAATACCATCATCAAAGTATGCACCTGAATAAACTATGCTTACGTTTTTTGATTCTGCCAAGCAGTACTGTTCTTCAAGGTAGGTAGGCATCCATTCATCATCAGAATCCAAGAAGGCGATCCATTCCCCCTTTACGGCTTTTATCCCTTCATTCCGGGCCTTTTGAGCTCCGTAATTCTTATCAAGTTGTAAAACAGTAACAATAGGATGCCTAAAATCCTGAACTTTTTTTACAGTATAATCAGCGGAACAATCATCAATTACTATGATTTCTATAGGTTGTAATGTCTGATTTATGACACTTACGAGGCAAGTCAGAATGGTATTTTCCCTGTTATAAGCGGGTATGATTACAGAGATTGTGGCCAATTGTATTGACATTAGGGCGTTTGGTACTTGAAATCTGTTTAAAAAATTGAAAATGCTTATCTCCTATTTCAGACGAACTGTGGGATTTGGTAATGGAAGCATAATATTTTTCAGCTTCATGAATATCCATAACGTTTTTTAAAGCCTTTGCCAAGGATCCCTCGTCCAATTCTGAAAAAGTAGGCATATTGATAGCTTGCAAAAACTCACCGACATTACCCGTCCCCACACCAACAACAGGCTTACTGAATACGGCCGCCAAAAAGGGTACTCCGGAATTAAGAGTATCGAGGCGTGGAAGGAAAACAAAATCCGAAGCATTAAAATAATATTGGACTTCATCATCTCTCACAAATTCATCGAAGAGCCTATAACGTTTGGAATTCATAATTTTAAACCACTTGAGTCTGTTGACCGGTTCTTTTTCTAGGCTAAACTTCCATCTTGGTACGATAAGAAGCTTGTCTTTTGCCTCCAAAACGTCAAATGATTTTAAGATTAGGTTCTTTTCAGAAGCTTTCCTTACCTCTCCAAAAACCAACATGACAACGGTATCTTTTCCAATATTCAATTTTTTCCGAGCTTCAATTCTTGATACCGCATTTGGATACTGGGTGAATATCGGATGTGGAATATAGGCATGTGTCTGATTTTTGTTGAAAGAAAATTTATACCTGTCTTGGTATTCCTGAATACTAAACTGACCCAAGTGAATGATGGCATCAGCATGTGTATAGGTGGTTTGATATAATTGCTCGAACTGCTCTGGATTGGGCTGATGTGGCAAATAATTGTGTCTGGTAATCACAATTTTGGCCCCTTTGGCAGACCACTCTTTTAGAATCCTCTCCAATAATATTAGCTCAAGGTCAGTCGGAACCTGCCACTTAAATAGATACTCGGGCCAGTGCAAATGAATAATCTCATAATCCCCCTTTGTCATCCAAAAGTTTTCGAAACTAGTACCAACCTCACACAATGACGTATAACTTTTAATGACTTCTCTTATAAAAAGTTCATTATTATAAATAGGGACTAAAACTCTCAAATCAGAAGCAGGATTTTATTTTGTATTTATAAATAAGACGAGGCCATTTTACAAGCATTTCGACAAATAGCCTGCAGAAATATTGAATTTTGGTTTCCAAGTGATCATGGAAAAATTCACTTGAAAAATAGCTATTGACTTCTTTGTTTTTTCGCAGTGAGTAAACTGCCATTTTGTAAACTAAATCCCCAATTGCACTATTTTGAAGTTTACTATACTCCAAAATAAACCTGAAACGTTGTGCTACGATATGCTTAAAAATTTCTTGTTTTTGTTTATTACCTATACTCAAGCTGAACTGATACAACTGCTCCGCCACAAACAGGTAACTCATCAAACTTTGCCTTGCATTTTTTGGATCTGCTGTAATTGAACCCTGTCTTTTTCTATAATAATAAAGTACTGCAGGACAAACAGCAATTGTATCAGCAGATACCAAGGCAATAGGTGTAAATAACACATCTTCATGAAGAATACCTTCAAAAAAATTAAGATTGTGATCTTCTATAAATGATTTTTTATAGGCATAGAAACAAACTGGGCACCAGCTAGTTGTTGAAATTTTTTTTACCTCTTTTATAAAATTAATTGCTTCAAATTTTCCTGAAGGAAGATCTTTAATTTTACTTATAAAGTCAATATTCCCATCATTAAATTCGGCATGATTAAAAATAATCATATCGGTCTTATGCGTCAAAAAAGTATCCAAACAAGTTTTAATTAACTCTTTATCTACGATATCATCACTGTCTATAAACAGGACATAATCACCAATGGCATGCAAGATACCAGTATTTCTTGCAGCACTGAGACCTTTATTTTCTTGGGTTAATATTTTTACCCTGGGATCTTTAATGGCATATTTCTCAAGAATTTCTAATGAGCTATCAGTAGAACCATCGTTAACAGCTAGGACTTCAAAAATAGCATAGTCTTGCATTAGCACACTATCCAAGCAATCCGCTAAATAGGATTCAACATTAAAAACAGGAATAATTACACTTACCAGATAATCCATTTAAATAGAATGTAATCTGTCAAAAATATTATTAATTTTTTTTAATAATTTAAACCCTTTCAGCCTTTTCAAATTATTTATTTCAGCTTGATGTGACGTTTGAAGCTCTGAAATATAAATCCCTAGGTTTTTATATTTCTCCTCAATTTCAAGAGATTTTCTTATGTAAGATATAGCCATTTCCGGTAATTTACTCTCTATATAATTCAACCTTTCTAATTTCACTTTAATCTGATTTTCAGGTCTCGTGCTAATTCCACCTATTTCAAAGACAGAAACCGGTTTATCAAGATGTAAGGTGGAACACTTATCCACAAGAATTCTTTCAAGAAAAAAAATCCAATCAGAAACTATCTGAAAATCCAATCTATATTTTCCATACTTTGAAAACAACTCTTTTTTTATGAAGGTAGAGCCGTGCGGAAGCGTAGTTCTAAAAAAAAAGCCTAAATCTAAAATATCATTATATACAGAGGTGTAAAATTTGCCATTATTTTGGAATGTAAGATGACCGTACAAAATATCATGATCAAAAAGGCTGAAATCATAGTTAAGCGCTTCGTTCGAAATTAAATAATCACCAGAATTTAAGAATAGCAAATAATTTCCATTTGCTTTTTCTACTCCTTTGTTCATGGCATCATAAATACCATTATCCTTTTCCGATACCCAATAATTGATGTTCGCTTTATTTTGTTCAATCACCTCAAAACTGCCATCAGAAGAACCACCATCGATTATTATTAACTCAAATTCTTTAAAATCTTGGTTTATAATACTATCAATTGTTCTAGATAGTCCTACTTTGTCATTTAGATTGATTGTAATTATGGAAAGTTCAACCATTACAATTAAAACAGCAATATTAAATTTTCAAAAAAACTTATTTGTGCTTAATAAAATATTAACGCTAAATGGCGCCTTCCAATTTCCCTGCCATCCAAAATTACCACACCTTTTTAGAAAGTCTATTTTTGTTTCTATTAGTTGGAGCCCTTTTTCATGATAAATATTATAGTCATAAGATTTGATTTGGTCATAAAAATCCCAAATAGTAAATCCCGCTAAATAATAATTCAGTGGATTAATTTCCAATAAAATATCAGGTTTGAATTTATATATTGTCTCAACAGCACCCCTTAAAAATAAAGGTTCATGACCATCAATATCAACCTTAATAAAATCAAGTTTTTTGATCTTGTTATCTTTAATATAAGAGTCAAGTTTAACCAACTTTATATCCTCCTTTTTTATAAAAAAATCTTCTTCAGGCATATGAATTGATGCAGTAGAGGGGTCAATTTTAATTTCCAAAGTACATTTATCATCAGAAAAACCAAAGGGTAATATTGTAATATTGTCTATATCATTTGCCTTGATATTTTTATTCAACTTGTCTCTAAAGTAAACCGTTGGTTCACTCGCTATAACTTTACCATTTATTCCAACCAATTGAGCACACATCACCGAATAGTATCCAACATTTGCACCAACGTCAAGTATTGTATCGCCTGGTTTAACAAGTCTTTGGATAATTTCGACACTCTCTTTCTCCCAGATATTATTTTTAAGGATCATTGATTCTACATAAGAAGTAGGATCTAGAAATAATTTCAGGTTATAATCACATTGATAGAGTTTACCTTCTTTATTGGAACTTATTAATATGGGCCCAGATATTTCATTGCTATTTACTATGGGGGTTTTATAC
>DAIPZN010000167.1:0-6265 GCA_036782195.1 Cyclobacteriaceae bacterium
TCCCACTTCCATCTTCCAACTTCCCACCTCAGTCTTCCGTCTTCCCACTTCCCACTTCCCCTCAAATCTCCCGATTCTTCAAAATCTCCATTGCAAACAAACCCATTGCCTTGATTCCTGTTTTAATTGTCGGTTCAGGGAGGGGGGCAAAGTAGGGGCTATGGAGGCCGGGGATTTCTTGTCCGGTTTCTTTGGCTTTTTTCAAGAATTCAGGATCTGAAGCACCTAGGTAAAACATGCTGATCGGAATTTTTCTCTCTTGCAATCCAAACCTGCTAAAATCTTCTCCGATCATCTGCGCCTTCACTTCTACAACCTTGTCTTCACCGATGTTCTTTTTGAACACATCGACCATTAGCTTTGTCAATTCGGCATCATTGAGCAGGGCAGGGGTATGGGGTTCCCTGATCCAATAAGTAGGCATTTTATCCTCACCCAATCCTGCAGCCTTAGCCATATTTTCACTGATTCTTTTGACACTGCTGATCATTTCCTCTCTTACTTCAGGTGAATAGGATCTTAAGGTCAGCTGCATGGTCACCTGATCCGGTATGATATTGTGGATGCTGCCTCCATGAATGGACCCAACTGTCACTACTGCAGGTTCCAAAGGCGCTATTCTCCGACTGACAATGGTCTGATAGGCCTGTACCAGCTGCGCACTGAGGACGATGGGATCAATCGTGGTATGTGGTGCCGCCCCATGACCGCCCTGACCATATACCGTCACATTCATCATGTCCACACCTGCCATCAAAGGCCCTGCTTTGTATCCCAACATGCCCGCCGGCAAAAAGGGATCGTCATGTAAGGCTATGGCATAGTCAGGATGTGGAAAGCGGGAGTACAATCCATCGTTCATCATGTTCCAAGCCCCCATGCCATTTTCTTCAGCAGGTTGGCCAACAAGCAGTAAAGTCCCTCTCCAAGAGTTCTTATGCTCCATCATCAACTTGGCCGTTCCCACAAATACACTCATGTGGATATCATGCCCACAGGAATGGGTGATGTAGGTTTCCTTGCCGTCATTGCCGATCCCCTTTTTTGTAGATGCATAAGGCAACCCCGTTTTCTCTTCCATAGGAAGCGCATCCATATCCGTCCTGATCAGCAAAACCGGTCCAGGTCCATTCTTCAATAACCCTACCAGTCCATACCCTCCAATTCCAGTAGTAACTTCATAACCTAAGCTTCTTAACTCACTGGCTATCAATTCAGATGTTTCTTTTTCTTGAAGTGAAAGTTCAGGATTTTGATGAAGCTGTTTATAGAGCTTATCCAGGTGCGGGTAATACTGTTCAATGCTGCGTTCTATAGCTTGGCCTTGAACAGTAGTCAAAGAAAACAACAGCACAATGGCAACAAGGGATGGCAAACGTAAATATGAATTCATCATGGCAAATGCTTTTGATCTGAAGCTTTATGTTTTAATTTCGGTTTTCAGCAGATAGAAAATTATGCCACTGATTACCAATTCCAGTTATGGAGGGCCTCCAAGATACCTAGTGAACGGGCATCTTGAAACCATTTACCCCAGTATTTTCAGAAAAATTACCGGGGTTGTATATGAGCGGGAAAAGATAGCTACTCCTGATGGGGATTTTCTGCACCTGGATTGGTCAAAAGTTGGCTCGGATACATTGCTGATCATTTCGCATGGGCTTGAAGGCAGTAGCGATCGGCATTATGCCAAAGCCTTAGTTAAGCTTTTCAACAGTTTGGGTATAGATGCCTTAGCGTGGAACAACCGGTCTTGTGGTGGAGAAATGAACCAAATGCCCAAGCTGTATCATCACGGCGCTTCTTATGATTTAGCTGCGGTAGTGGACCATGTGGAAAGTTCAGCTGCCTACAGCAGGTATTTCCTTGTCGGCATCAGCATGGGTGGTGCCCAGACCTTGAAGTATCTAGGAGAGGCAGGATCTGCATTGAATCCCAAAATCCAAAAGGCTGCAGTATATTCCACCCCTTGCAACCTCCCGGATTCTGCGGCTACTTTGAAATGGAAAAGAAATTCCTTTTACAAAAACCGTTTTTTGACCAAGTTGAAAATAAAAATGTACCAGAAAGGTCAACAGTTTCCTGGACTGGTGGACTTGGATCACTTGGCAAGGGTGAAGGATTTTGATGAATTTGACACACACTTTACAGCTAAAGTACATGGGTTTAAAGACGCCACAGACTTCTATCAGGCTGTAAGTGCAGACAATTGGATGCCTTCTATCGAGGTCCCGACTTTGATCATCAATGCACTCAATGATCCACTTCTGTACGGAAAATGCTTTCCTGTAGCCTTAGCTGAAAAGCATCCTCAGCTATTTTTGGAAATGCCCAAAAGAGGTGGTCATACCGGATTTTTGGTTTCGGGACAGGAATATACTTGGGCAGAAAATAGATTTAAAGAATTCCTAATCAGTTGATTATAATATTTTATTTCAATCAATTTCTAAGGTGTAATGTCTGAGAGGTTGAAGTCCTATCAGGTGTTCAATAAAGTAATCCCATCTCTTTTTGGTAAAATAATCCCCATTAGTTCTTCCAAAACTATGGTTTCGGCTTGGCCAGATAAACAGGTCAAAGTCCTTACCTGCAGCGATAAGCGCCTCTGCAAATTTGAAGGTGGCGGAGGGATTGACGTTTTCATCCAAAGTACCATGTGCGAGGAGCAGTCGTCCTTTTAATTTGGCAGCTTGGGTGATGTTGGATTGTTCATGGTAATAATCTCCAACCGGATAGCCCATATACATTTCCGGCCACCAGGCTTTTTCCATGCGGTGGTCATGGTCTCCAGCAGAAGCTACGCCCACCTTATAGAAATCCGGATGCAGCAACATAGCCCTTGCAGCGTCATATCCGCCTGCTGAATGCCCAAAGATGCCTACCCTCTCAAGATCCATAAAAGGTTTCCCTTTTGCCAGCTGTTTGATTGCCAAAACGTGGTCAGTAGTACCATCTCCCAGATTGCGGTAAGATACATCGGCAAAGGCTTTCGATCTTCCGGCCGTACCCAAACCATCAACGGTGACTACTATCATGCCCAATTCTGCCATAGACTGTTGCAGCCCAATGACAGCGGCTTTGAAAGTTTTTGGGGTGATGGCAGTATGAGGGCCTGTATAGGTATAATCCAGAATAGGATAAGATTTTGTGGCATCAAAATCAGTTGGCAAAAAGTAAATCCCATAAATTTCCGTTTTCCCGTCTTTGGCGATGGCTTTGAAAGATTTTGGAGACTGATAGCCTTTTTGGACCAGATTAGCAATGTCAGCCTTTGAAATTTCCATCAAAATTTCCCCCGATTCCAATGACCTCAACACCGATTGGGTGGGTTGTTGGGGTGTGGATATATTGTCAACAGCATACTTGCGGTCTGGTGAGAAATGCAGTTCATGAAAAGCTTTTTCTTGGGTCAACAAAGTTAGCCCGGTTCCGTCAAGTTTTATTTTGTAAAGCTTTGGATGGTAGATGTTATCCTCTTTTTCCCTGCCATTTGTCAAAAAATATACCCATTCCTTTTGTTCATCCACATGTACGATTTGAGAAACAGCAAAGTTCCCAGAGGTAAGTTGCCGGATTCTGGCACCAGTTTGCCAGTCGTACAAATAGAGGTGGTTCCATCCTGAGGTTTGAGAGCTGACCAAGAACTTTCCATTGTCCAATACTTTGTGAAAATTCAGGTCCCTACTCAGATAAGTATCGCTTTTTTCGGAATGGATATTCCTGATTTTCCCGGAGCTGGCCTCAACTTCAATATAATCAAGCTGCTTGAAGCCCCGATGGCTATATGTTCCGGATAAGGTGTTGCCACTTTTATCCCAGTTCAAGTCAATGCCGATAAAGTGAGGAGAGGTAAGCGAAGGAATAGTTGTTTCTTTTTGCTGAGGGAGATCAAAAATGACAGGGATATAGGTGACAACCGTAGAATCCCCAGGGGAACCCCGGTAATAGCTGTATAGGGTAGGCCGGAATTTTTCGGGTTCACTGAAATCCAGCAGGTACATTTTTTCCCCTAAGCGCAAATCAACGATTTGGGTGAGGATTTTTTTTGAATCAGGAGACCATTTGACCATAAAGCGTTCTGGTCTGCTGCCATTCTCACCTTTGATCAGATCAGACCAGCCATAATAACTGCCATATTCAAAATCTTTTTTGCCATGAAGGCTGAGCTGGATTTCTTTTCCATTTTCCAGATTTTCCACAAAAAGGTTATAATCCCGGGTAAATGCCCTCCATTTGCCATCAGGAGAAATGCCCTGTTGCGGAGATCTACTAGGCAATTTGTTTTGGTGTAGCGAGTAGCTTGAAGCATTATATACCCATTGCTTATGGTCATATTCAAAACCGATTTCATTTTCCCCGATAATCCTGATGCGCTCGAAGGGAAGGTCACCTTCATCGATTGACTCATTTGTGGCTTTCGCCAGAGCCTCAGCCAGTTTCTGATGTTCGAATGCCTCTCTAGTACTCCGCTTTTCAATGTCAGTGATAAAAAATCTTTTGCCCAAAGGAGTTTGGGTCACATGCCAAAATTGCTTGCCATCAACAGTCCAGTTTGGAATGACCTCCAGGTGGTAAACCTGCTTTTGAACATTACCGCTTAGAAAGTATGCCGCCTTTTTATAAGTCTCTTCGGTAACTTGAGCATTAAGCACCACAGGAGCAAGAAGCAGGACAAGAAGCCAGACACTTGAGTTAATTCCGTTTTTTTTCAACATGGATGTATGGGATCAGCGTTTCGACACAGATCCAATATACCAGAATCCCATCATTTTTTAAGACCCAACGTGAGCAATGGTCAAATAGAGAGGATGAATTTTAATATTTAGACATAAGACATAATATACAAGATTCAAGACTTGGATCCTGTCCAATTTTTACGAATAGAGCGTTGTAAGGGAAGCGAGAGACTAGAATCGAGAGACGAGACTTTTTTAGTAGCAAGTATCGAGTAGCAAGAATTTTGGGTACCAAGTACGAAGTACCAAGTACCAAGATTTTTGACTCAGTACACACATCTCAATACTCAAGACCACCAAAGCTCCGTAGGAGCGATCAACATCATAGCCTTGGACCATGTACCATGTACCATGTACCAAGATTTTTGACTAAATACTCACATCTCAATATTCAAGACTACCAAAGCTCCGTAGGAGTGATCAACATCATAGCCTTGGACCATCTACCATGTACCATGTACCAAGATTTTTGACTCAATACGCACATCTCAATATTCAAGACTGCTAAAGCTCCGTAGGAGCGACCGATATCATAGCCACGGGTTTTAACCCGTGGTTTAGGAAGAATTTCTATTAATGTTTTTGGCCGCGAGAAGTTCAATATCCAATTTAGCCTTCCGCCAAAAACAGGGAAGCGTAATTAAATGCAAGACACAAGATTCAAGACTAGGATTCTATTCAATTTAGCGAATAGAGCGTTGTAGGAGAAGTTAGAATCGAGAGACGAGACTTTTTAGTAGCAAGTATCGAGTAGCAAGAAATTTTGGTACAAAGTACCATGTACCAAGTACCAAGACTTTTGACTCACATCTCACTACTCAAGACCACCAAAGCTCCGTAGGAGCGGCATGTCAGTAGCCCAGGGTGTCAGCCCTGGGTATATGTAAAATTATCAACATGATGTTTTTGGCCGCGGGAAGGATTGAAACCATTAAAGCCTTCCGCCAAAAACAGGGAAGCGTGTTTAGACAAAAGACGCAAGACACAAGATTTAAGACTTGGATTGTGTCCAATTTTACGAATAGAGCGTTGTAAGGGAAGCGAGAGACTAGAAGCGAGAGGCGAGACTTTTTAGTAGCAAGTATCAAGTATCGAGTAGCAAGAAATTTTGGTACCAAGTACCAAGTACCAAGATTTTTGACTCAGTACACACATCTCAATACTCAAGACCACCAAAGCTCCGTAGGAGCGGCATGTCAGTAGCCACGGGTTTCAACCCGTGGATTGGGAATCGTAGTATTTTATGTTTTTGGCCGCGGGAAGGGTTGAAACCATTAAAGCCTTCCGCCAAAAACAGGGAAGCGTGTTTAGACAAAAGACTCAAGACACAAGATTCAAGACTTGGATTGTGTCCAATTTTTACAAATAGAGCGTTGTAAAGGAAGCGAGAGACTAGAAGCGAGAGGCGAGACTCTTTTAGTAGCAAGTATTTAGTAGCAAGAATTTTGGGTACCAAGTACGAAGAGACTGTTCAATTAACTGTGTCAAAATTTAATGTTTTAAATTTTGACTATGAAAGAAGACAAAGA
>DAIPZN010000168.1:0-6213 GCA_036782195.1 Cyclobacteriaceae bacterium
ATATTTGGGCAAAAGACTTTGATAACAATAACAGCGTAGATCCCGTGACTTTTGTCTATTTTAAAAATGATAAAGGACAAGTCGAATCAGTTCCGGCACATTATTGGGATGATTTGTATGGACAAAGTCCGCTGTTTAGAAGGAAGTTTTCCGGATATAAACATTATACTAGAGCTACCCAAGACAACTTTTTTACAGCAGAGGAATTGGAAGGCGCTACTCAGTTTACTGGGAATTTTGACAGGACTAGTTATATAGAAAATCTTGGAGACGGTAAATTCCAGATCCATAAATTGCCTTTGTTGGCACAGACTGCCCCTGTAAATGGTATGGTTGTCACAGATATCAATCAAGATGGTTTTTTGGATATGCTTATGGTGGGCAATGACTATGGTAATGAGGTATTCTCAGGAAGGTATGACGCTTTTAATGGACTTGTGTTATTGGGTGATGGCAGTGGGAAATGGAAAGAACTTCGGGCTTCTGAAAGTGGTTTCTTGGTACCAGGAGATGCCAAATCGATGGCCCTACTTCATTTAAAAAATGGAGCGGAAATCTACCTTTCTTCCCAAAACAGAGGTGAATTACTGGCCCATCAACCTCAATCTAGGTCTTCAAAAACCTTAAAAATTCCAGCAGGTATCCACACCTTGCTACTGGAGATGGAAAATGGTAAAAAACAGCGGATAGAGGTATTCAATAGATCAGGATACCTGTCCAATTCAGGTTCATTTATTTCTTTGGAAGCCCATGTCAGAAAAGTAGAAGGGATAGACTACAAAGGAAAAACTACGCAACTCAATTTTTGAGTTGCGTATACCTATATTCTTTCGCCTTTTCGAATTTCAAATTCAGTCCAGTCAGAATCTTATATCTGAAAAGGTGTATTATTTTTTATTTTACCACAAAATTGAGTGCTGCTTCAAGGCAAGCCTGCACCAGGTTTTCTCCTGTTTCCTGATACTTTTCTACTTTTAAATCTTTACAGTCTTTGGCAAATTCTATAGCAAGGAAGAAATCATCATTGTAAAACTGATATGGATCTTCTGTAGGATAAAACTTCATGAAATAATTGAAGTCGGCTAGAAGCTCATTCATGAATTCCAATGCGCTGTAGCAATTTTGGAAAGTAGGACTCAATACAATTTTTTCTGCGCCACGACGGTGCAAAGTGATCACACAAGAAGCATTCATAGAATTGGGGTGTTAAGCTTGTGTAGCAATAAATTGAGGTACTATTGGGGTGATGATTGAATGCAATTTATACTTTCAAATGTAAGAAAAGTAATTATTTCAAGAAAACATCGTTGCAAATAAAATTTCTTTGAGGTTTAATATATGGGTTTTCAACTATACATTTGATTCTGATCAATCTTACAGATATCTACCATCAATTGACCAAGTTTTTGATTGACCGATTGCAGATATTTTTCACCTTTTTCAGCAGTCGCTTTTTTGGGATTGCCTATTCCGGTGTCTTCGGTTACCTGAGACCATTTTCTTTCAGCCCATGCCCATTTTTCCAGCAAACCCTGAATCTTTGGTTTTTTTTCATTTCCATTTCCAGCTTCTTCAAGGGGCAAAACTAAGTTTGGGTGAAGATGTAAGATAATACTGGTTTCCATTTCATCAGCATGGTCTCCTGAAGCCTCAAAAAACAGGTTTTTGTCCACAGACTGAAACCAGTTGCAAGTCATTAGCAGCATATCAGGAAAAAGTAAACCAAGCTCTCTAAGCATGGTTTTAAAATCATTTCCCCCGTGGCTGTTGACAATGAGGAATTTTCTGATGCCTTGCCTGTTTAGAACAGTAAGAATGTCTTTCAATATTGCCATTTGGGTACTTGGATTCATATTGATATCCAAATATATATCGCTTTGTCCTGTATTGACCCCAAAAGGAATAGTCGGCAAAACAATCACTTTCGCGCCTTTTTCCCAAGCTATAGCCGCTCCACCCGCAGCTATAGCATCTGCCTCAAAAACATCAGTTCCATACGGAAGATGATAATTGTGTGCTTCTGTAGCTCCCCAAGGGAGTACCGCAAGTTCAAAACGATCAGTCTGGAGGTTTTTCCAATTTGTTTCGGCTAGAATATATGGTCTCATGATTTTGGTTGAAAATTGAACTCTTGAAACTACAAATCTTTTAAGATTGCCTGATGCACTTGATCAAAAAGGTTTCCGATTTTATTTTACCTCCTCAAAATTTTTATGAAACGTTTGATCTTTTCGAGGAGCGGTTAAAAAAAATGCAATAATAGTATCATATTTATCTTTACTTTCTGAAAGAAAATTGCCCCAAAATTATTCCATATGTCAAATAGAAGAATTTTTCTGCAAAAACTAGTCGCTACCTCAGCACTCTTAGTTCCAACAGGACTTGTAAACGCATCCATAACCCCAGGAAAAAAGAAAGTCCGCAGTGAAAAATTTAAACCACTGATTCTATCTACATGGAATCACGGAATGCCTGCCAACGATAGGGCATGGGAGGTTTTATATCAAACAGGTAACTTGGTTGACGCAGTAGAGGAGGGCGTGAAAGTAACGGAATTGGATCTTGATAACCTTTCAGTAGGCCTTCAAGGCCTTCCGGATAGAGAAGGTATTGCTACTTTGGATGCCTCTATAATGAAGGGTGACGGTTCTTGTGGTTCAGTGGCTTTTGTAAGACAGGTAAAACATCCTATAGCTCTAGCAAGAAAAGTGATGGATGAGACACCTCATGTAATGCTTGCAGGTGAAGGGGCTAGACAGTTTGCCATTGCAAGTGGATTTGCAATGGAAAAGGAAGAGCTAAGCCCAAAGGCAAATGAGCTTTACCGGGAATGGAAAAAAACATCCATGTATAAGCCCATTATCAATATCGAAAATCATGATACGATTGGCATGATTGCTTTGGGTCCTGATGGAAAAATGGCAGGATCTTGTACAACCTCTGGCTTGGCTTATAAGATGCATGGCAGGGTAGGAGATAGTCCAATTATTGGAGCGGGACTATATGTAGATGATGAGGTAGGAGCTGCTACTGCTACAGGTTTAGGAGAATCAATTATCCGGATTTGTGGAAGCTTTTTAATTGTGGAGCTGATGCGCCAAGGGCGATCCCCTCAAGAAGCCTGTGAAGAAGCTGTGCGTAGATTGATTTCCAAAAATAAGGGGATAGAGGATATTCAAGCTGGTTTTTTAGCTATCAATAAGGATGGCGAATACGGAGCATATGCAGTGCATCCAGGGTTCAATTTTGCAAGGCACCATGCCGGTGGACGGGATTTAGTAGATGCTAAAAGCAAATTTTGAACATGTCAAAAATTACACTTGAAGCACCTGTATTTACTGTAGAGGCAGCCTTAAAAGCCGCTGATTCCGGGGTACACCGTTTGGAACTATGTGCTGATTTCGGTGAAGGCGGAGTGACGCCAAGTTTGGGAATGCTTTCTTTTCTTAAGGAAAAAATCGATATCCCTATTTTTGTCATGATCAGGCCAAGAGGGGGGGATTTTGTGTATTCTTCAGAAGAGCTTTATGTGATGCGCAAAGACATGACTTACTTGAAGAAATCAGGTGCTGATGGCTTTGTATTTGGAGTGTTGGACAAAACAGGGGATGTAAATGTTGATGCCTGCAAATATCTTCTTCAAACAGCAGAAGACTTGCCCTGTACTTTTCACCGTGCATTTGATGTTTGTGCTGACAAAAACAAAGCTTTGGAAATCATTATTCAATGTGGTTTTCAACGTTTGCTAACTTCTGGAGGCGAACCTAATGTCGAAAAAGGAATGAATACCATTTTGGACTTAATGCGCAAATCTGAGGAAAAATTGATCGTAATGCCTGGAGGTGGACTGCAACCTCACCACGTACAAGTAATGAAAAAGACTGGCATGTTAAAGGAAATCCATGCCAGTTGTAAAGCGTTTAGACCTTCATTAAGTGAATTTAGGCATCCAACTGTTTCACTCAGCAGTGATCCTGCAATGGAGGGGAAAGTTCTCAATATAGATCCTGAGTTGGTAAAATCATTTCTTGCTACAATATCTCATGACTGAAAAGGAGAAAATGCTTGCTGGTCAATTTTATGATTCCAGAGATCCGGAGCTTTTGGAAATGTATCATCAGGTCAGGGAAAAGCTTAAAATTTGGACGGAAATTTCTTCTCGAGACACTGCCACCAAAAATATCTTGCTTTCTCAAATTTTGGGGAGAGTTGGAAAGAATGTTTGGTTAGAGGCCCCGTTTTTTTGTGATTATGGAGTCCATATCAGCATAGGGTCTGGTACTTTCGTCAATGCCAATGCTATCTTTTTGGATTGCAACACGATTGATATTGGGGATAATGTATTGATAGGTCCGAATGTTCAGATTTATACAGCCACTCATCCTTTGTCGGCATCTGAAAGAATTGGTTATAATTCCGGATCAGACAATTATTCTTATAAAACATTTGCTTTACCTGTCAAAATTGGGGATAACTGTTGGATAGGTGGTGGAGCAATTATCCTTCCAGGAATCACGATTGGCAATAACGTAACAGTCGCAGCAGGGTCCGTAGTGACCAAAGATATACCTGACAATATGCTGGTTCTTGGGTCACCGGCAGTGATTGTTAAAGAATTGAAATAGAAAGACGTCTCCCATTTCAAAAAAAAAATATATATGCATAGATCGTTGTTTTTGATAGTAGTTTCGTGTCTCTTTTTTTTTGCTTGTAAAACGGATTCTACTTTGAATTTGAAGGGGATGGAACTTCTCGAATCACTTGATCCTGAAAGTCTGGATCTTGATGGCAAGCAGCTGGCTGATTTGTATTGCTCTGCTTGTCACCTTAAGCCAGATCCAAGTCTTTTGGATAAAAAGACATGGCAAAATTCTGTTTTGCCGGATATGAGAAGAAGGTTGGGGTTGATCAATTTCGAGGATTTTGGACTAGCGGTAGGGGAGGATAGTGAAGTTCCAGAAGGAGTATACTCTAAAAAGAGTCTTATTGTCCAACGAAATTGGGATAAGCTTCAAGAATACTACATGAGTTTAGCACCTGATTCCTTAAACTCAATTTATTTTTCTGATTCAGTCTTATTAGCAGCTCCTGTTTTTGAGCCAGTTAAGCCAGAATTAGGGAAGTTTAGACCTAATCTGACAACGATGGTGAAGTGGGATCAGGCAAAAAAACAACTTTTTATTGGGGATAGGCATGGACAGCTTTTCAGGTTTTTCGGCGAAAGATTTCAAGACTTTGACTCTATAGCCATTAGTTCTCCTGTTTCTCAAATGGAGGTGTATGAAGATGGTTCTTTTGATTTATTGAAAATGGGTGTTATGGATCCTTCTGATTTTGCTGTTGGGAAATGGACTAAGTATTCATCTTTTTTCGATTCTGCTCCAACAGACGGATTGACTGGTTTGATTCGGCCAGTTCATATCAATACTGTTGAACTAGAAAAATATAAAGGGCTATCTCACATTGTAAGTCAATTTGGTAACCATTTTGGGAAATTGAGCATCTACAGTTATCAAGGTAATGATACCATTGAAACAATTTTAAATACAAGGCCTGGTGCACGTAGAACGATCGTTTCCGATGTCAACAGAGATGGCTTACCGGATATCGTTGCATTGATGACTCAAGCTGAAGAAGGTGTGTATGCCTATATCAATCAAGGAAACGGGAAATTTCTTGAAGAAGTTTGGCTGCGTTTTAACCCGCTATTTGGAGGATCTGACTTTGCTCTTGCGGATATGAATGCAGATGGATTTGATGATTTGGTCATTGTAAATGGAGATAATGCAGATCTAAGCCCTATTCTGAAACCCTATCATGGTGTAAGAATATTTCAAAACAACGGAAAGAATAGTTTTAATGAATCTTACTTTTATCCATTTCATGGGGCTAGCGGTCTAGTTGTTGATGATTTTAATTTAGATGGGAAAGCAGATATTGCTGCAATCGCTTATTTTCCCATCATTCATAGAAATAACCGGCAAAATTTTTTGGCCTTTCTACAAAATGAGCAAGGTGATTTCGATGTTTCAACAGTTGCTGAGACAGCCTCGTATTCGATTATGACAATAGAAAAAGGTGAAATGTACAATAAGGGCAGGACAGATTTAATATTAGGATGTTTTGATTTCAAAAGTAGATATGTTCAGCCATTTCAAGCTTGGAGCCCTTTTATAATTTTAAAAAACAATTCAAAATAAAATTCTGTAATGT
>DAIPZN010000169.1:0-6160 GCA_036782195.1 Cyclobacteriaceae bacterium
AACTTAAGGAATATCAGGTATAACCTGCACGAGATCTTTGAATAATGGAAGAATTTTGCCAAAAAATGATTTGGCTTAAAAATTTATATGTAAATCCGCTTTCTTGCAAGAAGGCTTAAAAACCATCAGAAATATCTCTAAAAAATAAAATCCGGATTACTTCCGACTTCGGTCTACTGCCTTACAGCCAGATAATCAAAGGGAATTTGTCTTGTGGTACATTTGCGGATAACATCAAAACTTATTAACACAATGGGGAGCACAAGCCCCACCATTTTCAAGAAAAGAATCTGTTTAGTTTTTCCTTAAGCTCATGATGGTTGAAAGTTTTGAAAAGAAAATCATTGGCGCCAGACGCAAAAGCTGCTGAAATGGATTCCTCACAGGCTTCACCAGATAAAACTACAAGAGGCAGGTCATGATAGCGATTGATACTTCTGACAGCTTTGATAAATTCGATGCCATTCATTTCTGGCATGTTAAGGTCCAGCAAAACCAGATCCGTGTGGTAGCCGTCCATCATGTATGACAGGGCTTCAGCTCCGTTAAGTTTTACTGTGACATTAAAGTCCTCCTGGAGCTTATGCTTGAGTAGTAAACCAATTACAGGCTGGTCATCAATGAGCAGCAAATTTCTTTTGACAAGATTTGTCAGCATAAAATGGATTGAATGGTGAGTTAAGCTTGTCGAAGGTAAAAAATATTCTAAGCTTTTACCAAAGACCTTCAAACAATTTTATAAAAAAAGTTACATTTTCTTCTTGGAAAAATTAAAATGCAAAATACCTCACATCAACTTCTTTATTTTGTCTTTCTGAACAATGGCTTCAGATTTACCGGATTAAGGTAGTAAGTTCAAATTTACAAACTTTCATAGCTTCAACTCATTTTCCAGTACAGGCTTCAATTTTACCCACTCCTGATTCAATTCCTGCCATAGCGGCTTTAAATAACTTGTACCTTGGTGTGCATTGATTTCCATTTTATGTGCTACAGTGGCCATTTTTTTAAAAAACATCCCTTGCGCAGAACCTTTAAGTGCATGACAAATAGATTTTATTTCCTCTCGGTTATTTTGGTTGACTTCTTTGTAAAGTATATCTAGCAACATGTCAAAAACAAAGGTTTCTTGTATCAGAACTTTATACAAGTCCATATTATGCTTGATGAATTGTAGCAAAGCGGTTTTGTCAAAAGTTTCTTCTGGAATGTCAATAGGCTCTTCCTTTTTTATTTCTACAATTTCTACTGAAGGGTTTTCCGGCAAAAATTTCCCGAAAACTTTCACCAAAGCCTCAGTTTGAATAGGTTTGGAAATAAAGTCATCCATACCTGCAGCAAAACATCTTTCCTGTTCTTCTTTTAAAGCGCCAGCCGTGAGTGCCACGATGGGAGTGTTTCGACCGCTTTCTTTTTCGAATTCCCTAATATGTTTTGTAGCAGCTAAGCCATCCATTTCCGGCATCTGTACATCCATCAAGATGAGATCGAAATTATTTAACTCAGCAGCTTTTACTGCTTCTTTACCATTTTTGCAGGAGGTAATTGCAGCATTGGGAATATGGTACTGAATCTGCGTCTTGATCAAAAGCATATTCATATGGATGTCATCAGCTACCAAAATAGAATAATGCCCTTCAAAAATTCTAGTCTGTTCAGTGGCCTGTACTCTTTTTCCATTGGGGTTTTGGAGATTCAACAGAAAATAATACAGCTCATTTGCATTGATTGGCTTGAGCAACTGAAACCGGACATCATATTTCTTACATTCATTCTGCAGGTGAGAATCATCCATAGCACTGTGCAAAAGAATGATATTCAGCTGGTCGGCAGGGATTTTCAATTCTTTTCTGATCAGCTGAATCGTTTGAATCCCATCCATTATTGGCATATGGTAGTCAATGATCGCCAGATCAAAATCAGGATGATCCTCTAATAACTTAACTCCCTCAAATCCACTCCCGCAACCATAATGTTCTATGCCCCAATGTTTGAAGTTATGGGATAATATGATTCTGTTATTCTCATTATTATCAATGATCAATACTTTTTTGACAGGAAGTTGTTGTTTTTCAGGTGATTCTGCTTTTTTATAAGTTGTGGTTACAGAAAAGCTGAAGGTAGATCCTTTGCCCAATTCACTTTCGCAATGGATCTGTCCGCCCATTTTATGTGCCAGAAGATTGGATATGGTCAATCCAAGTCCAGTACCTCCAAATTTTCTGGTCGTTGTGGCATCAGCTTGGGCAAAGGCATTAAACAACCTTTTCTTTTGTTCTTCAGCTATGCCTATTCCGGTATCTCTTACTGAGAAATGGAAAGTGCCTAATTGATCATCTCCGGGTTCAAAATAAACCTTCAACTCCACCTCACCCTTTTCAGTAAACTTTACCGCGTTGTTCAGCAAATTGATTAAAATTTGTGTAAGTCTAACTGGATCAAGCTGGGCAACTCTTGGAAGTTGTGGTGAAATATTAAGCAAAAGCTCGATGTTTTTAGTATTTGCGGGGTATTTGATAATATCAGTGGCCTGGGTGATCAATTCATAGATATCCGTATCGATAATCTCCAAATCTAATTTTCCTGCCTCGATTTTTGAAAAATCGAGGATGTCATTGATTAGGTTAAGAAGAACTTTGCCTGAGGTGTTGGCATTTTCAGCATACATCCTTTGAATGTCATTCAACGGGGTTTTGAGCAGAAGTTCACTGAATCCAATAACACCATTGAGGGGAGTGCGTATTTCGTGGCTCATATTTGCCAGAAATTCGGATTTTGATTTGTTGGCTTCAGTTGCTTTTTCTTTTTCTTTGACCAGGTTTTTTTCCAATCTTACCCTAGTGATCAAATTGGCAAGTATCTCGGTAAATATTAAAAGAAGAGATTTTTCATCCTCAGAGAATGTTTTTTTTCTGGTAACAGTCTCAAACCCCACTTGTCCGACGCAAATGCCCTGATCCATTATGGGGAGGGATATATGGCTTTTGACATCGAAGGCATCAAGCTTCACCTTCAGAGGATCATCATCGCTGAGGGAGCTGACGTCGTCTATTGTTGCATGTGAATTGTTCTTATGAAGATTGATCCAATACTCCATATTGGAAATGTCTACATCCTGAAGGAGATGTTTACGAGACTCCAAACTTTCATGATACCATTCATAGGTATTGGTTAGCGTTTTTTTATCCCAATTGTAATCAAAGATAAATGCCCTATCTGCATCAATGAATTTTCCTATATTCTCTAATGACAAGGTGATATGGGTTTCCATCTCCAAAGAATTCACATTGATGTAATGGGTAGCAATTTCCATCAGCATCTGCTGCATCTTTGATTTTCGATGGAGCTCATGTTCTATGGTTTTTTTTCTAGAAATGTCCCGCATCTGACCATCTACCCGGATAGGTATCTGATTGGAATTCAGGACTACTCTACCTTCTACACGGACCCATTTGATACCTTCGGGGGTGTCTATCCGGAGTTCTTCTACAAAATGTCCTTTATTTTCCAGCCGCTGCTGTATGGATTCCAATAAAGCCTGGTCTTCCTGAATTACCCGATCTTTCCACCAATTGCTATCGTTCATCCAGTCCTGGATGTTTACACCAAAAAGTTTTTCTGCAGAAGGTGTGACAAATAGCATTTGTCTTGCAGGTAGTTGAACAGCAAATATCACATCATGCATTTCGTTGAGGATACTTTCCAGCTGTTGTTTGGTATTGTAAAGCTCTAAGGATCTTTCTCTAGTATCTTGGATATCTTGAAAAGTACCAAATATCCGAATACAACGTCCATCTTCAAATTCTGCTTTACCGATTGATCTGATCCATAAATCATTTCCTTTGGCAGTAACGATTTGAAGCTCTACATCAAATGGAGTACCATAAGCGATGGTTTTCTCTAATGTCTCCTGAATGATCTGTCTGCTCTGTCCTTCTTTATAGAATTGAATCCCTGTTTCAAGATCAGGGACAAAATCCATATCTACTTCATGTATTTCCCTAGTGACAGTAGACCAGTCAATGACCCCGCTTACTAAATCCACTTCCCAGGCACCCACCCGTGTCATTTGACCTGCTTGCTCTAGAATTTCTTTGGTTCTTTCCAGCTCAAGTTGGGTGTTTTTTCTGTCTGTAATGTCATTTAGTCTGCCGGTAAATTTATCGATTACTCCTTCCTTGATAATAGGAAAAGCTTTTTCATGGAGCCATTTCACTCCATCTGGGTGTAAAATTCTATATTCCACATCGAAGGATTTTCCACAGACGAGGTTTTCTTTGGCTTGCCTATAAAACTCCCTGTCTTCAGGATGCACGATATCCCTGATAAAATCACGGTCTTCATTAAAATATTCCCCTGACACACCTATCATAGCCGATACATTGGCGCTGATGTATTCGTATTTGTCCTTCTTACAATCATAGAGGAAATACGCATCATTGATGGTCTCTGCAATCAGGTTAAGCCGCTCTTTAGTTGACTTCAGGTCATTTTCTATACTGACAGCCTCAGTGATGTCTATGGCATTCACTATAACCAGATTTTGGCTGTTAAAAACATCTGCTACTGAATTTTGATAAGAAAGGACTCTGATTTGTCCATCTTTAGAAACACCTTCATATCTGCCTTGAATTTGCTTCCTATCATAAATGGTACTCAGGTATTTTTTTAGGATATCAGTTTCAGTTTTCCGGAGAAACTTGCTGATGTGCTGACCTATTACCTCTTCTGGTTCATATCCTAATATGTCTCTAATGGCTTTGTTGATGGAAAGGATTTCTCCTTTTTCATTATGTATGCAAATGAGACCTTTCGAATTGTTAAAAAGGTGTTGGAAAAGTGCTTCGTCATGCTTGGAACTGCTGATATCAAGTAATACTCCCTCAATGTATCTATTGATGCCGTCATAGGTTATTCTTCCCTTCTCTTTTACCCATCTTTGGGTTCCGTCCTTGTGTTTTATCCTATAGTCTAAGTCCCAAAAGCTTTGGGTTTCAATGGCTTTTTCAATTGATCTGCGGACTTCTTTTCCTTCTCCGTCTACTACTAATTCATAGATATCCGGGATCATTCCATTCAAAAAATCAGAATCAGGATACCCTGTTAATCCTTGAACTTGTTCACTTATAAATATGGTTTTGTAGGTGTTTAGATCTTTACGGTAAATTGTTCCATCAATATTTGAAACCATGGATTTAAACTGTTCCCTACTTTCGATCAGCTGTCTGTTTTTAAGACGCAAATCCAAGAGCTTCATGACTTGCTTCGCCAATGCCTGAAGTGCCTCAGCTTGATCTTGGGTAAGTTTCATGGGGTTATCATCCGCCACACACAATGTTCCCAATGCGTAACCTCTCTCGGTCACAAGTGGGTATCCAGCATAAAAAACAACTTCCTTGCTCAGTACTGCTGGATTATCTGCAAAGCGCTCATCATTTCTGGCATCTACCACCTGAAAAAGATTTTCACCCTCATTGATGGCATGGCCGCAAAAAGAGATTTCCCTTGGTGTTTCTTTCGCATCAAATCCAGCTGTCGATTTGAACCACTGACGGTCACTGTCAATAAAGGAAATCAGCGAAATTTTGGTGCCGCAGAGCTGGGAAGCCATTTTTGTCAAAAAGTCAAAATCATCTTCTTCTCCAGTATCCAAGATATTGTAGTCATGGAGAGCTTTTAACCTTTCAGACTCATTTGGTGGTATTGAAGGTACTTTCATTGGGTTAGTTCTGATGTGCTCACAGCCCTTGAGCAATTGCCTACAATAGCTGAGAGAATAAGCATCTTGTGACTGGCTAATGGAAATCTATTCTTATCAGTTTGGCTGTTGCATTTAAAGCCATTTATTCTGAAACTTATATGGATCAACCACATAAAATTTCTGAAGAAAAGGGTGCGTTCGAATGAGTCTACCAAACCTCCTCTTCTTCTGATTGATTTTTTACCCCTTTTTGTAAAACCTGAAATATTCGAGTTGGGTTGAACTTAATTGAACAAATAATTCCGGGAGGCTTACATTAAGCAATAATTGAAAATAAATTTAACTATTATCTATGAGATTAATCCTATTTTTTACCTTAATAGTTTGAAAAAATTTTATTTGTAACCAATCTATTTAATGTACTTATCTTATAATGGATTCTGACAACTGTAAAAAGGA
>DAIPZN010000170.1:0-6155 GCA_036782195.1 Cyclobacteriaceae bacterium
TCCTTAGTTTTTGGTCATAATATAATTATTCGAAGATTGAATATGTTAATAAATGTTAAATATGGGGTCTTATTGAGATTTTGAAAAAAATTCTGTCAAAATATCTATAAATGTTACAATAATTGGCCGATTTTGAAATATGCGATAAATAATTTTTCTTTACGCATCAACTAAACTAAAATACCTTATGAGAAAAGCTTTACTCTTTGTTATTGCGCTTTTCACCCTAACACTCAGTTATGAGGTGTCGGCGCAACAACGGGTAATTACCGGAAAGGTAATTTCCGATGAAGATGGATTGGGCCTACCAGGCGCGTCCATTCTCGTCAAAGGTACCACAGTGGGAACTACCACCGATTTGGATGGTAATTATTCCATTAGTGTACCTGCAGGATCCAATGTTTTGATCTACTCTTTCATCGGTCTTAAAACTGTGGAAGAAGCGATCGGCAACAGGTCCGTAATCAATGTAACCCTTACGACAGACGCATCCCAACTATCAGAAGTGGTAGTGACTGCGATTGGTATCGAAAGGGAGAAAAAGGCACTAGGATATGCCGTAACCTCTGTCGGCGAGGATTTGATTGCCAATAGACCGGAGGCTGATGTATCCAGGGTCCTTCAAGGTAAAGTAGCCGGTGTAAACATTACCGCGACAAACGGTATGTCCGGATCTGGTACCAACATTGTTATCAGGGGTTATTCATCAGCAACTGGTTCTAACCAGCCTTTATTCGTTGTTGACGGTGTTCCTTTTAGCACAAGCACAAATGCTACCAACGGATTCTCTACAGGTGGTGCTACAACTTCTTCCCGTTTCCTTGATATTGATCCGAACAACATCGAAAACGTATCAGTACTTAAAGGTCTTTCTGCGACTGTACTTTACGGTGACCAAGGCCGTAACGGTGTAATCTTGATCACTACCAAATCAGGTGCAAAAAAGAGAAAAGCTGCTGAAGTAACTGTTAACCAATCAGTATTCGGTAACCAGGCTGCATCTTTGCCTACATTTACTGATTTGTATGGTAACGGTTTCCACCAATTAGCTCCTCCTCCTTTCTTCTTCTCCAACTGGGGAGGTAGACTTGATAAAGGAACTACACACCCGCATCCGATTGCATCCTCAGGTGTAGCAAGCATTAGAAATGCTTTCCCTGAGTTCTTTGATGCAAATGGTCAGCCGATTCCTTATGAATACAAAGCTTATGATGATGTAAGTAAAGTATATTTTAAAACAGGATTGGTTTCTAACACCTCACTTCAAATTGCTGGTGCTTCTGACAAAACAGGTTATTCTGCTTCTTTCGGATATACTACTGATGAGGGCTTTATTCCTGGTAACCAATTGAAAAAATACAACTTCGGTTTGGGTATCAACTCTGCTGTTACGGATAAACTTTCTGTCAATTCTTCATTTACTTTTGCTTTGACAGACCTTTTGTCTCCACCAGTTAACGCTGCATTCGGTTCAGGGTCTTCCGGTGGTATTCCATCAGCATTTGCCAATACGTTGTATGCACCACGTTCCTATGATTTGAAAAACCTGCCTTTCGAAAATCCAGTTGACGGAAGCAACGTTTACTACAGAGGGAACAATGACCAGATGAACCCATTCTGGTTGTCTAAAAACTACATCAATTCTTCAGTTGTAAACAGGTTCTTCAACTCCACTTCATTGAACTATGATGTGAATGATAACTTCTCAGTTACCTACAGAATCGGTTTGGATACCTACACTGAAGCAAGAGAGAACAAATACAACAAAGGTGGAGGTGGTGCTGTAAGTACCTTGATCAACTCAGGTTACTACAAAACGCAATACATCAAGAATACCATCTGGAACCAGGATCTTGTATTGAACTATAAAGCTACGCTTTCTGACAAACTTGGTCTTTCTGCATTGTTGGGTGGTAACTCAAGATTTGATACCTACGAGCAAGATGGTATAGTTTCTACTGGACAATTGGCATTCAACCTTTTCAGACATTCCAATTTCCTTCAGGCTTCTTCTAGAGATCCTTTGAACGGAGCTAACCTTCAGTACCAAGAGCAGGAAAGAAGAATGGGTGTTTACACCAACGTCACTTTAGACTATTCTAATTATCTCTTCTTGAACCTTTCTGCAAGAAATGACTGGACTTCTACAGTTGAGCCTGAAAACAGAAGAATTCTTTATCCAGGAGCTTCAGTTTCATTCTTGCCTTTCCAAGCATTTGACGTGAACTCAAGAACAGTAAATGATCTTAAATTGAGATTAGGATACGGTACTTCTGCAGGTTTCCCAAGACCATATAGCACAAGAAACGTCCTTATTCAAAATGCTAGAGCATACCAAAATTTAGGTGGAACCTTGTTCCAGTCTCAGTCTATCAGCAATACTTTGGGTAATCCTAACTTGAAGCCTGAGTTGCACGAGGAAGTTGAATTTGGTGTAGAAGCAGTGATGTTTAACAACAAGTTAAGCTTTGACCTGTCTTTATATCAGAAAAACACCAGAGACTTGATCACCAATGCTCCAATTGATCCTTCAACTGGATTTACTTCTACTGCAATCAACATTGGTAACATCAGAAACAGAGGTATTGAATTCCAAGCTACTGCTACACCAGTAAGTACAGCTTCAGGATTCTCATGGGAATCAATTGTTAACTTCGGTCTTTATAGAAGTGTGACTATGGACCTAGGAGCTGATTTGGATGAAATCGTTGTAGCTGGTTTTACCGATTTAGGTAACTTCGCTATTCCTGGCCGTCCTTTCAACATTATCAAAGGTTTCGGAATTGCAAAAGACGAGCAAACAGGTGAAAAAGTAGTATTGCCAAATGGTCAGTACAAAAGAACTGCATCTATTGTTGAACTAGGTGATCCTAACCCAGCTTGGACAGGTTCTTGGATCAATACCTTGAGATACAAAGGATTCGCATTGAATTGGATGTTGGAATATAGACATAAAGGTACTATCATTTCACAGACAGTAAAGGCAACTCTTGCTAGGGGTGTAACCAAAGATCCAGATGTAGACAGAGAGATGACTTTCATCCTTCCAGGTGTAAAAGAAGATGGTACTAAAAACGATATCCAAGTTACAGCTGCCAATTATTTCTTTGACAACTACTTCTTCACAGACGAGGCAATTGCATTTGATGGATCAACAATTAGATTGAGAGAGATTTCCCTTTCTTACAACTTACCTACTTCATTGGTGACTAAGACTCCATTCAAGCGTGCTTCAATAGCAGCAAGCGGTACCAACCTTTGGTTTAGAGCGCTCAACTTCCCTCCCAATATGAATTTCGATCCAGATGTTTTGGGTCTTGGTGTGGGTAACGGCCTAGGTTTCGATTTTGTAACCGGACCTAGTTCAAGAAGATTTGGTGGTACTTTGACGCTTACATTCTAATCCCCAAACAACACGAAAATGAAAAGAAAATTATATAGCTTCTTGATTGCCATGAGTTTGGTGGTAGTCAGTGCATGTGATTTGGATTTGCAAGATGATCCAAACGCTGTAACAGCGAGTACGGCAGATTTGAATTTGGTGCTGAATAGAATCCAGTTGGATTTTGTAGGCTTCTTCAATACATCTGGCGATAATGGTATGAGGTTGACCAGGATGATTGCACTTGGTAACAACCTTTATGACCAAGCTTACGAGCCAATTACCTTTAATGGTCTTTGGACCAATTCATATGCGAATATCCTGAATGATATCAAATTTCTGGAGCCTTTAGCTGAACAAGCTAATTTCAGAAGACACTTGGGTATTGCAAGGGTAATAAAAGCTTATGTGTTGATGACTTTGGTGGACAATTTCAATGATGTGCCTTTAAGTGAAGCACTTGATCCAGGAAACTTTGCACCTAAAACAGATCCTGCTGCTCAAGTTTATGCTCAAGCTGCTGAAAACTTAAGACTAGCTAAACTGGATTTCGCAGCCACATCTTTGGGAACTCCTCAAGATATGTTTTATGGAGGAAATTATGCCAATTGGATTAGACTTGCTAACTCCTTGGAACTGAAACTTAATTTGAACAGAAAGTTGGTTGATCCTGCTGGAGCAGCTACTGCAATCAATGCTTTGATTACAGCGAATAACTTTATCCAGCCAGGACAGGAGTTTGTATTCAGATATGGTACCAATCTAACTGACCCTGATGCACGTCACCCTAGATTTGGTGGTCAATATCAGCCAGGTGGTGGTGGTGATTACCAGTCTACCTGGTACATGTGGAATCTATTGGAAGCGAAACCTTTTGATGATCCAAGAGCCAGATACTATTTCTATAGACAACAGACTGTGAATCCAACCAACCCTCAAGATATCAGATGTGTGGGTGAATTTGCTCCTGGACATTATGTAGCTGGAGGTTTCCCTTTCTGTTTGCCAGGAACTCGTGGGTACTGGGGTAGAGATCACCTGAACGGTGAGGGTATTCCACCAGATGGTTTAAAGAGAACTGCTTGGGGTGTTTACCCTGCAGGAGGTAGATTTGATGATAACTCTGCTGCACCTGTAGCACCAACTGCTGGTGCCGGAGGAGCAGGTATTCAGCCAATCATGTTGCCAGCTTATGTTGACTTTATGCTTGCTGAAGCTGTGCTTACCATCACTGGAGTCAACTCTGCTGTAGACGCAAAAACATTGTTGTTGAACGGTATAACCAAGTCTATCAATTATGTTAGAGCATTTAGCGTGAGTACTTCTCAAGGTGCTGTTATTACAACATTCCAACCAGATGCAGCTTTTACAACTGCAAGGACAAGCTATCTGAATTTCGTATCTAATGAGTTTGATAATGCTCCTGCCGCTTCAAGAATGAGAATTATCGGTAGAGAATATTGGTTGGCTCTTTTTGGAAACGGTAACGAGTCATATAACTTATATAGAAGAACTGGTCAACCAAGTGGTATGCAGCCTGCTCTATTATTAAATGCTGGAGATTTCCCTAGATCCTTCTTCTATCCTAACAATGTTGTTTCTACCAATTCAAACATTGTTCAGAAGGCTTCTCAAAGGTTGCGTGTGTTCTGGGATACCAACCCTGAAGGTAACGGTTGGGTTTATTAATCATCTAAAGACAATCAACTTATGAAATTTCTAAAAGAAAATATACTCAAGTTGTTGACCATTGTGCTAATGGCAACAGCCTGTACTGACTTCGTAGAGCCAAATATTCCGTATGCTACATTTGATACGGGAGCTTACCTTAGGACGATCACTAGAACCAGTACAACGTTTAACTTCTTTGCCCTACCTACTTCTAAATTTGACATTGTTGTTGAAGCTGTTGATGCAGAAGACGGCAAAACAGTTCAAACTGTAGAAGTTAGAGTGAGAAGAAGAAGATTGGTAACTGGTGTAGGTAACGTCTATGTTCCAGCTGCCGGTGCAGGTGGAGCTGTGAATGATGTTTTGGTAAAAACCTTGAATGCTTCTGACTTTCAGCCAAATCCGGATTCAAGATTCTTAAGAGCAAATATTGTGGTAACTGCTCCTGAAGCCATCGCTGCTTTAGGTCTTACTCAAGCAGATATCAACGGTGGTGATGCTTTTGAATTTAGACTGAAATTGACAGATAAGTTTGGTAGAGTGTTCAACGATGTCAATGCAAGTGGGGATGTTAAGGGTGGTGCGTTCTTCGCTTCTCCTTTCCTATACTCTGTTGGCGTAGTTTGTCCTTCTGATCTTGCTGGAACTTATACTTATACATCTTCTCAGATGGTGTCAGCTTACGGTTCTTGCGCAGGTACAATTACTGGAACTGTTACACTAACTGCAATTGCTAATACCACGAACTATACTGTTTCTGATGCCACGTTTGGTTTCTGGGCTTGTTATGGTGATTCTTGGGGATCTGGTAACGTTCGTCTGCAGGATGCATGTGGAGTCCTCTCCTTTGCAGGTGCTGATAAATATGGTGATGGCTACACCTTCACTTTCATCAGCAATGATGGAACTGATCTAACCTTCCGTTGGAGAAATGCTTCAAATGAGACTGGTGTAGTAACACTTCGCGCCAACGCTGGTAAACCTTGGCCAAATACTTTAAGATAATTAAATAGTAAACTTTCTTCATAATTTTTGAAAAGCAGCACCTGATGGGTGCTGCTTTTTTCTTTTCATTGATTTCTAGATAATTGTACTTCTATAG
>DAIPZN010000171.1:0-5942 GCA_036782195.1 Cyclobacteriaceae bacterium
TGACAGGACCTGGCATCCGAGATTTGGCAGAAGAAAGCCGTTTTTCTTTATTGGAGCCTTGTTTTGCAGCATCACACTTTTCCTTTATCCCTTTAGTAGCAGCCTTTGGATGGCCGCCGGCCTGCTTTGGGTGCTGGATGCGGCCAACAATACGGCCATGGAGCCTTACCGTGCTTTGATTGCGGATAAGTTGCCAGAAGAACAATATGCCAAAGGCTTCCTCACACAGAGTTTCTTTACCGGCTTAGGCATCACCTTGGCCAATCTATCTTTGTTTGTTTTTCAGAAGTACATTCCGGGGACTGCGGGTTCATTGCCGGTATGGGTATATGCCTCTTTCTTTTTGGGGACCGTCTGTTCCATCACCTCTGTAGGATGGTCCATGTACAAAACGCCTGAAATTCCACCTTCACCTGAAGAGTTGAAAGTCTTGAGGGCTAAAAATGAAGGTCAGCTGCATCCGGTTCTGCAGTTTTTCCTTTCCCTGCTTACCTCGCTTTTCGTGTATACCCTGTTTGCATTTTTGCTGATCCCTGCAATTTTCAATAAAAACCTGATCAGGAGAACCCTGGATGCACTGTCCCGCACCCGGTCTTCGAGAATGCTGTTTGCGAATAACCTGGAGATTGTGGAGGCCATCTTGGAGATGCCTGCAGTGATGTGGAGGTTGGCGCTTGTTTACCTCTTCCAGTGGTATGCTCTTTTTGTGTACTGGCAAAACGCAGCCAAAAGCATCGCCCAGTCTGTATGGAAAACTTCTCCCGCTGAGGACATGAACCTTTTTGAAGAAGCAGTAGGGTGGACGGGTTTGGTGAATGGCTGGTACAACGTCGTCACCTTTCTTTCAGCCTTTGCCCTTGTAGGCGTGGCCAAAAGATTCGGTCCGAGAAGAGTACATTTCGTTTGCCTGGTAATGGCTGGGGTAGGACTGATGGCTTTCCCGTTTATCGAAAACAAATACCTGCTCTTTGCGCCGATGACCGGATTCGGTGTGGCTTGGGCCAGCATGATGGGCATTCCTTATCTCCTTGTGGTCAATGAAATCCCCAAAGAAAGATACGGGGTGTATATGGGTATCATCAACATGATGATCGTGGTGCCCATGATCCTTCAGACCCTGAGTTTTGGCTTTGTGTCCAGATACCTACTCGGCAACGATCCGGGTATCGCCATTCTGTTTGCAGGCGTGCTCTTGATTCTTGCAGCTTTGGCCACGTTGCGCATCAAAGAAACCCATGACCTTGACGCAAGCCTACAGCCTGTAGCAGGTGGACATTGATTCAAACGACTTATTAAATAAATTCCGCAGTAATGCAATCAGCACAGTACAGTACCGCTTCTATTTTAGCAAATCCTTCCTACAGACTCAAAGCCAAAGACAAGGCTTTTGCAGCCAAATTGGCCGCACAAATGCCGACAATTGTTAGTTTGTACAGACAACTATATGGGCATCATCCTCAATTCGGGCAGCTTTTCGGGCGACTCGTAGAGACTATTGTCCAAGCTTACCACAACAGATCCTTGGAACTCCGCAAGCGGGATGCAGGGAAGGAGGAACATTGGTTTTTGAGCAATAAACTGACCGGCATGAGCCTATATGTAGACAGGTTTGCCGGGGACCTTCAGGGGATGCATGCGCGCTTGCCTTATCTGCAGGATTTGGGCGTGAATTTTCTTCACTTGATGCCATTGTTTCAAAGCCCTGCAGGGGAAAGTGACGGAGGATATGCGGTTTCGGATTTCCGCAAGGTGGATGAAAAATTCGGGACCCTGGAAGACCTGGACGCCCTCCGAAAATCCATGCACCAAAAGGACATGTACCTGATGCTGGATATCGTGCTCAACCATACCAGTCACAGGCATGAATGGGCCGAAAAGGCTAAGGCAGGGGATGCCGAATACCAGGACTATTTCTACATGTATCCGGACAGGTGGATCCCCAACCAATATGAGACCCAGATGCCGGAAATATTTCCGGAGGCAGCCCCTGGCAACTTTACCTATGTGGAGGAGTGCGGGAAGTGGGTAATGACGGTTTTCCACAGCTATCAGTGGGACTTGAACTACATGAATCCGGCTGTGTTCAGGGATATGCTGGACAATGTGTTTTTTTATGCCAACCTGGGTGTGGACCTCTTGAGGATAGATGCACCGGCTTTTATCTGGAAACAGACCGGGACTACCTCCCAAAATTTACCCCAAGTGCATGTTTTGCTCCAGCTGATCAAGCAGTGTGTGCAGGTAGCTACACCGGGCATGGCCTTGTTGGGTGAGGCCATTGTAGCTCCGAAGGAGATCATCAAGTATTTTGGTACGGGTGAGTTTACTGCCAAGGAATGCGACTTTGCCTATAATGCCACGCAGATGGCCTTGCAGTGGGACATGCTTGCTTCTGGTGATACACACGTGATGCTCGCCGCCCAACATGATATTCTCCAAAAGCCTTACGGCACTTCCTGGATTTCCTATACCCGCTGCCATGATGACATCGGCCTTGGCTATGAGGATGCAGTCATTGCGGCTACAGGAAAGGATCCCTATGCCCATCGCAAGTTTCTGATGGAATACTATTCAGGCATATTTGAGCACAGCCCTGCAAGGGGAGCTTTGTTTTCATTCAACCCCAGGACCGGTGATGCAAGGATCAGCGGGACTCTGGCTGCCCTCTGTGGTCTGGAAAAGGCGGTTCATGAACAGGATGAATTCAATATCGGCCGCTCTGTCCAGAAAATCATCATGATGCAGGCTTACTCCTTTTGTATAGGGGGACTGCCCATGCTGTACTACGGGGATGAGGTCGGCTACACCAATGATTACAGTTTTTATGAAGATCCGGGCAAATCCTACGACAACAGGTGGCTGAACAGGCCAAAAATGGATTGGGCCAAAAATGCACGCGCGCAGCAGCAAGGGACGATAGAGCACAGCATATTCTCCCAGATGAAAAAGCTCATCCAGATCCGGTCTTCTTTGGACCTGCTAGCGGATTACAGCAACCTCACCTGGCTTACGCCTCACAACAGGCAGATTGCGGGTTACATGAGGGAACATATGGGAAAAAGGTTTTACGGTGTGTTCAATTTCGGGGCACAGCCTGCAGGTTTGACCTGGTATGCATTCAGGGAAAAAGGAGAGGAGGCCCAGAGCCTGCTTGACCTCTGGAGCGGTCAGGTATATGAGCTTGGGCCAGACCATGAGCACCTGCACCTTGAGCCCTATGGATTTCATTTGTTTGTTCCGGAGTAAGCAATCAAATTTGAAGATCCATTGATTTCCTATCCCAAAACAGCATAAGATAGCTTAATGCATGCATTGCTGATTTGAAGTATGACAAGAGAAGGTAAATCTTCAGCCTTGATTATGTCATATTCTTAAATCTTCTAAAGCTTGAGCTTTCAGAAAATTTGGAATTGACAACCATAAAAAAACCTCCTGAAAAGGAGGTTTTTTTGTTTATACAGAAATCCTGTTAAAGTTTGAAGCCAAAAGTGAAGTAGAACATCCTTCCGTCAGCCGGCATAATACCAGGTCCGGGATAGCCACCGGCTCTTCTGGTGAAGTACATCTGATCAGTCAGGTTGTTGATGCCTGCCCTCAAGAGGTAGCGCTTGGCAATGTCAGCTGAAGCAGAGAGGTCCTGTACTTTATAAGCCGGAATCAGACCTACGGTAGCGGCTGCGTTTGGCGTGACGGTATTGGAAGCATCTGCATAGGCTTCGCCGATGTCACTCAACTGCCAGGTCACCGAAAACTTGCTGTAGCGGTAGGTTACGCCATATCTGTTGATTTTCCTTGGCGCATTTTCAACGCGGTTACCTTTGAGATTGCCTTCCACCAACTGTCCGTTGCTGACAGTGGCTGTTGCAAAATCCTGATAAGTAGCATCAATAAAGGCCAATGAGGCGAACAAATGGAGATAACCGAATCTAGATGTCTTGGCCAAAGCTGTCACTGGATCAAATTCCACATAGCCTTCGAAGCCTTTACTTACAGAATTGCCTAAGTTGGTTCTGAACTGATACGTACCTCTAGTGTTGTCTATCCTTGCAATGGTTCCTATCCTGTCAGCATAATTCAGATAGAAATAACTCATGTCGAATTTCATCCAGTTCTGGACAGCTCCTCTATAACCGAAGTCAAAGTTGTAACCTCTCGCGTCCTTCAGGTTTTCATCTATCACATCCGTAGTGGCAGGAGGAGTAAGGTCGGAGATCAACACAGGCCTATAGGCTTGTGAGAAATTGCTGTAAAACTCAGTGGAAGGGGTGATTTTATATTCTGTACCAACGCCCAAGATGAGGAAATTTCTGGTTCTGGTTTGAGGCGAAAGGATCTGGTTCTGGTTGTTGACAATATTGAACAGGCCTTCCATATTGGAGTAGATGCGCTCCAGTCTTAGACCGGTTGTCAATAGCCATCTGTCAGAAAACCTGAACACGTTTTCAGCAAAAGCCGCATAGTTGATATTGGTAAAATCCAGGTCTCTCCTGTACACTCCCTGTGGATGGAGATCAAAATTCATCTCTGTTCCATTATCTCCCTGACCCAATTGCTTTCTGTCGATCAGGCCATTGAAATACCTTACTCCTGTGGCAAGGGTGTTGTTTTTGTTAAAGAAGGAATAGTTGTGGATCAGCCTCAATTCACTGCCATAATTGGTGTAAAAATCCCTGTCCAATTGCCTGTCCCCTAGGTCATCTTCCTGTGTAATCGGTCTCACAAATCCTACCGAATTCCGCTCAGCAAAAGTTCCGAAGGTTTTCCAGCTCAGTTTGGTAGCGTCATTGATGATGTATTCCGCAGTCAAGGCCGGGATAAACCACGGTGTGCTGAACCAGTTCCTGCTTCTGTTGCTAGACCTTGGGTTGTTGTTGAACTGCTCGTCACTAAGACCGCCGGGCTGCTGGCTCTCGGTGGTCATGTAAGTCATCTCCAGTCCGATCAACAGTTTGTTGTTGGCCGCATAATTGACTTCCATATGGGCATGGTCTGTATTGAAATAGCCGTTTTCCCTCCAGCCGTTGCCGACTCTTTTTTGGTAATAAGCGGTATAGCTCCATTTGCCTTCAGTTCCACCCAGGTAGTTGAAGGTGCTGAAAAGCCCGTTGTTGCCGACTGTATTCAAAGTTTCGAAAGTAAAGCGGGTAGACTTGTCAGGCTTGCGCATGACAAAGTTCATCAAGCCGCCGAATTGGGAGCCGTATTGGATAGAAGAAGCACCTCTGACGATCTCAATCTGCTCCACCACTTCCATTGGAGGGGTAAAATACGCTTCAGGATAACCCATGGGATCAGGGGTGATGTCATAGCCGTTCATGCGGACATTGAATTCCCAGCTCCTGTTTGGGCTAAGGCCTCTTGAGGCTACACCGAGTTGGATACCTGAACCGTCGTTTTCCCAGATGGAAATGCCCGGTGTCCTGCCGAAGATCTGACGGCTGTTGTTCATGGCCAGGTTGGCATTGATTTCTCCTACGCGGATTACTTCCGTCTTCTTGCCGGCATTGATCCTAAACCTGTCAACTTCCGGCAGACGCTCCTGTCCCATGATGCCTCTGCTCACCGAAAATTCGAATGCATCTAAGGAAAGTAGATCTTCTTTCAGATTTACATCTACTTCCAGATTGTCTCGGTCAGCAATGCTAAAAGGCATTTTCACTTCCTTATAGCCCAACATGCTGACTTTGAGTACATAGTCACCTTTGGGAATGTCCCGCATGGTATATGTACCAGCATTGTCTGATTGCACACCTCTTACCGTGCCATCTAAAACTAATGAAACTCCAGGCACTGGCTGCTGATTTTCGTCAAGTACCCGGCCTTTGAGGATATTTTTTTGGGCCATGGCATTGTTCAATCCCATGGTTAATAAAAACAGTAAAGTAATTCTTAGCTTCATCCTTTTATTTGGATTGAGTTTAAATAAGAATACAATATTAGCT
>DAIPZN010000172.1:0-5834 GCA_036782195.1 Cyclobacteriaceae bacterium
CAATAAAATCCATTTAGAAAATAAACGTTTAAATTCGTTTTCAAATATTTAATTATTAATTTTAAAATTTAGATTTGTAATAAGGTGGCCACTGAAAATTCATACTCAACATTTAAACTTTAATTATTATAAAAAAATGGCGTTCTTATTTTTAATTTCATTTAGTATTTGCTCTTTAGTTTCGTTTGCTTGTAATTATTACTTCGTGACCGTTACAACTTCATGTGGACGAACAGCTGTAGCTTCAGGTTGTACAACATCTGAAATTATTGCAGATGCAATGGCTTGGGATAATTTATTATGTGGAAGTACTCCTATGCCATAATCCATTCAATTTTTCGGGAGCCCCTAAAAAGGCTCCTGAATTTTTATTAATAAAAATGAAATCATGAAAAATCTGTTTCTACTATTATTCATTTCTTTTATAAGTCTACAGGCCTTTTCTCAACAAAGCAGGTATTCTTTTTTCTATGAAGCTACTTTTGTTTCAGACACTACAGACCAAAACACAAAAGGCAGGGATTTGATGGTCTTGTGGAGTGCTGACAATTACAGTGTGTTTCAAAGTTATTACGGGTTTGTAAGAGACTCTATCATCCTAGCGGCTTCAAAGGGTATATCTACACCAAATCAGTCAAATATAGGAGAGATCCTGAGCAAAACTTACTCCGTTGAAAAACCAGCCTATCTGCACATCATCCACAAGGATTTTGTCAAAAATCGTATTACTGTTTTTGACAAGTTGTTTTTCGACAACTATCAATACAACCAAAATCTATCCGCAATTCAGTGGAAACTGCATAAAGAATACAAGAAGCATTTAGGTTACAACTGCCAAAAGGCAACCTGCACCTATTCGGGTAGGAATTATATCGCCTGGTTTGCAGAAGGCATTCCTGTTCAGGATGGTCCCTATGTTTTCACTGGCTTACCAGGATTGATCATGGAGATAGAAGATGAAAAAAACTATTTCAGCTATTCACTTATTGCAATAGGGCAAAGAAGTGAGGCTTTGAAAGATTTGACCTACCAAAATACCATTTCACTTTCCAAGAAAGATTATTTCAGATTAAAAAAGGAGCTTTATGCAGATGTCTCCAAAGGACTGATCAGCAAACCTTCTAACAGTATTTCTGCTCAGGATCTTAAGGCTGTTCAGGAAAGATATAACAAAGTGAACAACCCACTTGAACTCAATCCTTAAGCAAAATGGTCAGGAACCTGCTTATTTTTGTCCTCCTGATTTTCAATTACAAAGCCTTTTCACAAGCTATTCAAGGACAAGTAATCTCTGACGAAGATGAAAATCCCTTAGCAGGTGTATTGATCTCTATCAAATCCAAAGCTGATTCCAGTACCATCGCTTTTGGTGTATCTGATCCTAAAGGCAAATTCCTGATCCGGTATGAGACTGATGCAGACACAGTTCTTTTGCAATTGCGGGCAATGACCATTCAGCCCTTATCGCTTTTGCTATCCACCACTCAAAAAGAACTTCAAATTAAAGTTTTACCCAGCACGCTGGAACTTGAACAGGTAAATGTAGCAGGAATAAAAAATCCCATCAGCCAAAAAAGAGACACCTTGAGTTATGATGTGGGCGCTTTTGCTACTCAGAATGATCGGGTGATCAGTGATATCCTGAAGCGAATACCTGGTATCGAAGTGTTGGACAATGGCATGATCAGGTATGAAGGCAGACCCTTGCAAAAGTTCTACATTGACGGACTGGATCTTTTAGAAGGACGCTACAACTTGGCCAACAAAGCCATGCCAGTAGATGCTGTAGACAGAATCGAAATTCTGGAAAACCATCAGCCTATCAAAGTGCTGGACAGTTTGGTATTTACTGACAGGGCCTCGCTCAACCTTAAGTTGAAAAGGAAAGATGTGTGGATAGGAACCGGCTATGCAGGTATAGGTGGAGCACCTTTTGTGCACCAACTTTCTCTAAGTCCAATGTATTTTAGTGGCAACATACAGGCGCTGAATACAATCCAAAGCAACAACTATGGCGTAGACCTGAAACAGCAGTTACACGTACTGACTCTCGAAAATCTGCTCAGCAATAATCATGAACCTCATTATGAAAGATGGGTTGAAATTCAAGGAATTGTTCCTGGAATCATCCCTCAGTCGAGATACCTCTTCAACAATAGTCAACTGGGTTCTTTCAATTTTTTGAAGAAAAATAAAAAAGAAACCGAGTTCCGCGTGAACGGCAGTTACATCCAACAAAATTTTCGGGAAAATTCTACCACTGAAACTTCCTTGTTCTTTCCAGACTCAGAAGCCATCAGGCTTGTAGAAAAACAAAAAAATTTTTTCTGGCAAAGAGATTTGAGTACAGAACTGACTTGGACCGGAAATTTAGCCAATCAATTTTTCAAAAATAAAACATCAGTAGCGATCCGGTCCGAAACGGGAAATTCTGAAACGTTATTGGATGGATTGCGAACAGGTCAAGAGGTAAGCTTGCCTTACCTTCATATTGGCAATCACCTTCAAATGATCAAACCTATTAGGAAAACACTTTATCAAGTACAATCAAGTACCCATTATTTAAGAAGCAATCAGCAGCTAGTGGTTGATCCATCCATCTTCAGGCAAGTCTCGACATCAGCTAATGAGTCTCTGATTTTGCGGCAGGATATCTTTTCCCAGCGAATAATAAGCAGCAACAGCATAGGTACTAACAGGCTTTTGTCCAGTAAGTTGACAATCAAGCAACGCCTTCAGGTAGATATTGAGCATAGTCAAATAGAAAGTCAAGTGAATGTGGATGTTTCAGGTCTTCAGAATGAAAATGAACTTCAGTTGGGCAAAATCAACCCAGGGATTATCCATGGTTTACAATACAATGCAGAAAAACTGAGTCTGGATGTCGAATTGCCCTTATACTACCTCTGGCTCAACATTGATGAAGAAACAGCTTTTGCTAAAAGAAACCTTTCTCGATTCTACCTTCAGCCCTACTTATATGGAAAATACCTGTTTAGCGGAAAGGTATTCGGAACTTTCACCTACCGAAGAAGCAATGAATTTGGAAACCTGATGAACACCTACCCAGGTTTGTTGCTAAGGAATTACCGTACACTGACGGCTTTTAATACTGATATTCCAGAAAGCAGTGGAAACCAATTCATCTATGCTTTGAATTTTAAAGATCCCCTTTCTGCACTATTTTTCAACCTGCGCTTGTTTCATGCATCCCTTAGCCGCAACACCATGCAGCAAAATCTGGTGGCAGGCTCAGGAGAAACAGTGTTATCGGCGATTGATTTTGAAAACCGCTTGCAGACCAGGGATTATAGATTGACCGGTAGCAAGTACATTACAACCCTATTTACGACACTCTCTTTCAATACAGGATATACCCAAAGACTTTGGCCACAGCTCATCAATGGAATCACTACCACAACCACCTTCCAATCCTTTTCCAGCGGTTTAGATATTTCCATCAAACCAAAAAAGAATTTTGGGGTAACGCTGAATACCAATCAAATGCAGCTCAATACCCTGCTTGACTCCAAAGAAGTAGGAGAAGTCACGCAGTGGCGAACCCAGGCAATGCTGGAATTTTTCCCTGTAACTAACCATCTGATGTTATTGAGCGGTGAATTTGTCAACAACATGGACCAATTGGGTAATCGAGATAAGCTGGGTTATTTGGACCTCAGTTACCGCCTTACCTTTCCAAAAAACAAAATCGATCTGGAACTTCAGGGAACAAACCTGCTCGATACCCGGATTTACAACAATATCATGACCAGCAGCTTTATGCTCATCTCCCAGCAAATCCAAATGAGACCCCGGCAAGTGCTGCTGCGTGTGAACTTCTCATTTTGATCTCATAGAACAAGGCCTCATCTCCGCAGAATTTTGCTATTTTTGCGGCCATGTCTAGGAAAATGAAAAACAAGGTAATTCCCAACCTAAGGATAGAGCGGATTGCAGCTGAGGGAAAATGTGTGGCCCACCACGAAGGCAAAGTGGTCTTTGTCTCCCATGCGGCACCGGGTGACCTGGTGGATGTCCGCATCTCCAGAGGCAAAAGCTCCTTTATGGAAGGAGAACCCATTCGCTATATCGAATATTCCAAAGACCGGGTAGAACCCTTTTGCCCCCACTTCGGCACCTGCGGGGGATGCAAGTGGCAGCACATCGACTATGCCTTGCAAAAAGACTACAAAAGACAACAGGTGGTGGACCAATTTGAAAGAATTGCAAAAGTCCCCATTCCTGAAGTCATGCCTATACTGGGCTCAGCAGCTACCCGCTATTACCGCAACAAACTGGATTTTACCTTCTCCAACAACAGATGGCTGACCAGGGAAGAAATCGACTCAGGTGCCGAATTCCAAAGAAATGCGCTGGGATTCCACATTCCGGGTAAATTTGACAAAATCATCGACATAGACCACTGCTACCTGCAGGGGGACGTTTCCAATGATGTCAAGAACAGCCTCCGAGCTTTTGCTTTGCAAAGAGGCCTGAGCTTCTACGACATCCGCAACCAAGTCGGGCTGCTCCGCAACCTGATCATCAGGACCACCTCCACTGGCCAGTCTATGGTCATTGTGCAATTCGGGGAAGACGATCCTGAGGGAGTAGCAGCTGTAATGGAATTCCTCAAGTTGGAATTCCCGCAAGTGACTTCCCTGCTCTACATCATCAATACCAAGAAAAACGAAACCTTCCACGACCTGGACGTGATCACCTACTCCGGGCTTCCTTACATTGAGGAAGAAATGGAAGGCCTGCGCTTCAGGATCGGTCCCAAGTCCTTTTACCAGACCAACTCCATTCAGGCTTATGAATTGTATAAGGTAGCCAGGGAATTTGCAGGGCTTCAGGGCGATGAGGTGGTTTATGACTTGTATACAGGAACCGGTACCATTGCCAACTTCGTGGCGAAAAATGCCAAGCAGGTGATTGGGATAGAATATGTGGAAGCCGCCATAGAAGATGCCAAGCTTAATGCTGCAGTCAACGGGTTAGATAACACCTTGTTTTATGCCGGAGACATGAAGGACATGCTGACTCCGGAATTCATTGCCAACCATGCAAGACCTGATGTGGTCATCACGGATCCGCCGAGGGCAGGGATGCATGAAGATGTGGTCAAGATGCTCCTGCAACTGGATGCGCCGAAGATCGTCTATGTCAGCTGCAACCCAGCTACGCAGGCAAGGGATGTGGCATGGCTTTCAGAGAAATATGAAGTGGCCAAAATCCAGCCGGTGGACATGTTCCCACAGACCTACCATGTAGAAAATGTAGTACTGCTAACTTTAAAAAGATGATATCAGATTTCAACGACCCCGAATTGAACGGCAAATACCTGGGAACCATCACCAAGGATTTTGTACAGGTATCGGATATCCTCAAGGAAGCCGCTTACCAGGTCAGAAGCAGGAAGTTTTCCGACTACCCTATCTTCCCCATTTCCAAAGATCAGCAGCCCATCGGGCAACTGCTTTTGGGCAGGGAAGAAAAGCAAACAGACTGGAATTATTACATCACCTATTTGGATGAATTTATTCAGCGGAAGTTGATTGCCGAAGAACTTCTGGAAGATTTCACCAAAGCCTACAAGGATCCCGATGAGTTCTGCTGCCTCTTCGTGATTGACCAGGCCTTTACAAGTTTTGTGTATATTCCTTATCCGGAGGATTAAAGTTAATTATTGCCACAAAGGCACGAAGACACCAAGTTATTTTTGTGTTTTCGTTCCTTCATGGCAAAACCCTTTACATCCCTGACTGCTGTGAGGCAGGTCTGCGAGAAAACAAATTCTTTGTGCTTTAGTGCCTTCGTGGCAAAATCCTTTG
>DAIPZN010000173.1:0-5620 GCA_036782195.1 Cyclobacteriaceae bacterium
GTCCTGGTGTAGGTGGGACTAAAGAATGGCTGGCTGTTGCTCCTAGCGCCAAAGCTATAGTCGTAGACGCGTAAGGGACTTTTCCTTTAAATGAAAGCGATTTACTGATGGGATTCATCATTATAAATGTACTATCTCCAAATACAGGGATAGATAAGATATACCCACAAAACATCATGGCAGTTGTGACGGACTTTTGTCCGATCCAATTCAGGATCTTTTCTGCAATCACTAAGGCTCCTCCTGACTTTTCTAAAAAAGTTCCCATGATTACACCAAGGAGAATCAAAAGACCAATGCTACCCAAAACTCCTCCAAATCCCTCAGAAATCGATTTGATAATCAAGTCACCTGGCATCCCTGATAAGAGCCCGTAAAGAATGGCTATGACAAATAGTGCAAGAAAAGGGTGAATATCATATTTAACAATGGCCAACAAAATCAGCGCAAGAGCCAAAAGAATGGTCAATACTAAAAGCATGGTAACTTTGGGTTGTAGGTTTGATGGATCTGCTTAGCTGTGACAGCATTTCCAATGCATCTTTTTCATCAAAGATTCGATGGGATTTTGCTGCTTCAGCATTGAACACTGTTTCCAATATACCCAAAAGTTTTTTTACCTTTAAAAGAATCTGTGGGTAATTTGAAAAATGGTACTGGAATGTTATGGAAGGTTGAGGTTCTCCCCATATGATCCATGTAATGAGCCCAGATTGACATGTCAAATTTTTGCTGCAATCCCCTGTTTTTTTTGATATCTTTCAATGGCTTGAATGCAATAAAACATAAACCCGAAATCAATGGAATTTCATGAAACTATGCCCGCAGTGGTCAACTATGCGGAAGCAAGCGGCTCAGTAGAGCTAAGATCTATACCTGTACCTTCGATCGGTGCCGATGATGTCTTGTTAAAAGTAGCAAATGTTGGTGTCTGTGGAAGCGATTTGCACCAATGGTCGTCTGATCACAGTTGGCCTGTCAACTATCCAGTAGTATTGGGTCATGAATTTGCCGGTACGATAGAGGCTTTAGGTCAGAATGTCCAAGGATGGAAAGTAGGTGAACGTGTGGTCAGTGAGACTGCTGCTGTGATTGATGCGCAAAATCCCATGACTAAAGCGGGGCTATACAACCTGGATCCAACCCGACAAGGTTTCGGCTATGGTGTAAATGGTGCCATGACGCATTATGTAAAAGTACCTTCCCGCTGTCTTCATCAGGTACCCCATACTTTGTCCTTTGAAGAAGCCTGCTTGACCGAACCTTGCTGTGTGGCCTATAATGCAGTGGTAGGCAATTCCCGAATAATGCCCGGTGATAGAGTGTTGGTTATTGGTCCAGGTACAATCGGCATCCTGTGTGCAGCAGTCTCCAAACTTTGTGGTGCTGAAGTTGCTATTCTAGGATTGGAATCTGATCGAAACCGACTACAAATTGCTAGACAGTATGGGTGTGAGGTGTTGATCGGAGATGCTTCTCAATGGGCTAGAAAAAGAGATGGTCTAGGAGCTGATCTAGTCATAGATTCAGCTGGTGTCAGCGCTACTTTAAAATTGGCGATGGACCTTGTAAGGCCAAATGGTCAAATTACCAAAGTAGGTTGGGGACCGCAGCCCCTGGGCTTTTCTATTGATCCCATTGTCCATAAGAATATTAGGTTACAGGGTAGTTTTAGCCATCATTGGACGATTTGGGAGAAAGTAATTGGGCTACTAAGTTCCGGCGCTTTGGATGTTAAACCCATTATTGGTGGAGTTTGGACAATTCAGGATTGGCAAATAGCTTTTGACAAAATGCATAAAGGAGAAGTAGTAAAAAGTGTTTTGAAGCCTTATTAAGTTAGATGAGATGAAAATCCTAAGATCAATTCCGGTAAAATGTGTTTTGGGGGAGGGACCTCTGTGGCATGATGGGGAAAAAGTATGCTATTGGGTGGATATAGAGGGCAAGAAGCTGTACAGGTACAATTGGGATAAGGAATTATTGGAAGTTTGGGATTTTGCTCAACGCGTCACATTCGTTCTGCCAGGTAAAAACAATAAGCTTATTTTAGGAATGGATAAGCAGGTAGTGCGATTTGATCCCAAAACGGAAGAGGTTGATTATCTGATCCAACTGGATCAGGAACATCCCGACAACCGTTGCAATGATGCCAAAGCGGATCCTGCTGGTCGGTTGTGGATTGGTACGATGAGTACAGCTTTGACCCAAGGAGCAGGTAGTCTTTACCGCATTGGAAGCGGATTGCAGGTGGATCATATTTTAGGTGAGTTGACTATAGGAAATGGCATGGCATGGTCGAAAGATGGAAGTGCCTTCTATTATATAGATTCACCTACAAGAGCAATAAAAAAATACGATTTCGATAAGACCACTGGGGCAATTTATTTTGATAGGGTAGTTGTACTTATTCCAGAGGATTTGGGGATGCCTGATGGGATGTGTATGGATAGGCAAGGTAGGTTGTGGGTAGCGATATATGGTGGAGGGGGTGTGTATGTGTACGACCCCGAATCTGGAAAACAAATCCAAAAGGTGCCTATTCCAGCTCCCCATGTAACCTCATGTGCATTTGTAGGTCCTCAATGGGACATGCTTATGGTCACCACAGCTCGGGAATATCTTTCTGATGAGGCACTTGCTGATTTTCCAGAAAGTGGGAACGTATTTTTTGTAGAAGTCGATGCGCAAGGTTATGCTCCATATGAAGTGAATTTCTAAAAAAAGGGTAGATTAATTTTTTCACCAAGTGAAACCAAAAGCTTGAGAAAAGGATTGTTTTTGTATGACATTGATGATTTTCTTTTCAGAAGCATGAATATTTTTAGAGCCTTAAAATCAAGAAATTATAAGTTGTTTTTTAGTGGTCAGGCCTTCTCCAACTTAGGTAATATGATACAGCAAGTCGCCATAGGCTGGTTGGTTTATAGGTTGACAGATTCTGCTTTACTTTTAGGAGTTTTAGCTTTCGTACGCGAATTTTCTGCCTTTTTCTGTTCTTTGTTTGCTGGGGTGCTTGCAGATCGATACAATAAACACAGGCTACTGTTGATTTGCCAAAGCATGATAGCTATAAATGCTGCCACCTTGGCTACTTTGACTTTAATGGGGCAAATTTCTGTTCCGATATTATTGTCGCTGCAAGTGATATTTGGTTTGATCAGTGGGATGGAAATGCCGGCGCGGCAGTCTTTTGTCAATGATCTGGTAGAGGATAAAGCATACCTTACCAATGCGATTGCCCTCAATTCCTCCTTATTCAACACTGCTAGAATTGTGGGGCCGGCTATTGCAGGTATTTTGATTCCATTAATCGGCGAAGGATTTTGCTTTTTGTTATATGCTGTCTCTAGCTTTATGGTGGTTATATTTTTCTTGATGATCCGGTACGATGGTCATATCACAAAAACCGAAAGCCTTGATTTTAGAAATGAGTTTCTTGAAGGAGCTCGGTCTGCTTTCCGTGTTCAACATATTCGGTTCTTACTTCTTTTTGTTGCCGCAGTTACCTTTTTGGGTGTTTCCTATATGGTGATTCTCCCGGTCTTTGCTGCTGATGTTTTCCAGTCAGGAGCTGAAGTTTTTGGATTTATGACAAGTGCTGTTGGAATAGGATCGTTATTGGGAGCCTTTTATATTGGAACCAAGCAAAATGCCTTAGGCCTGGACAAGCTGATATTTTGGGGAACGCTGGTTTTTGGAATCGGACTTGCAGTTTTTTCTGTTTCGGTTTATCTGTGGGTTTCTTTGCTGGCTTTACTGGTAGCTGGCTTTGGGAGGGTTATTGTTTTTACCGGAACCAACACCCTACTTCAAACAATAGCTCCGACAGATGTAAGAGGTAGGATTTTAAGCTTTTATATCATGCTGTTTATGGGTTCACTATCAGTCGGAAGTTTTATCATCGGTATATTTACAGATTGGTATGGAGGTCCAATGACTTTGTTGGCGGGGAGTTTGGGCGTGGTGTTGACAGCTTTATATTATGGTCGGAATCTCGGCAGCATAAGAATGAGAACTTATAAAGCTATACGTCAATCAGGTGCTTTATAGGTTGATTCCTAATTAGAGTTGAAAATAGAGGCTTTATTTACAGATTCAGCCAAATTTTAACGGCCGTAATCCCAAACCGTCCTTATCACTGAATAGCAGATGTCATCATTTTTAAATAAATAAAGGCCAGCCCAACTGGCTGACCTTTATGATGCTCATACACCAAACGAGTCTTTCCGGATTATGGTAATGATGGCGGAAGGGTACTTGTCAAAAGCACTTCAGTTCCGTTTACAGATAGTACTAACCTAGGCGCAAGGGTTCCGCCAAAATGCTGTCTATCCCACTCTTCTCCTAAATCTCCAAAGTCTCCCACATCAAGTCCAGGACCTACATTAAGGTAATTGGTGTTGCTCAAGACTGTATTGTCTTGAAGTACATGCCAAGAGAAAGTAGCATAAGGATCATCCACAGGATTACCGGCTACCAATGCACTACCGTTAAGTGGCTCATATGGACCGAGGAAGTTGTCACTAGCAAACCCATACATGCCTTCAGGCGAGTTTACCCTATCCATTACTTCAGGAGCGAATTTTTCAATGTGAGTAGAAAAATACAGGTAGTATTTGTTATTGTGCAGGATAAAATGCGGGCGTTCCAATTCGGAGTTGATATTGGTCACAACCAAAGGTGGAAGCAATCTCCATTGCGTCAAATCATTATCTACTGCTTCTGCAAGCCCAACGGCTCCATTGTAGGTTGTGATATCTCCTGCTTCACGACCAGTAAATGTCATATAAAATTTGTTTGTCTCCGGATCTCTGTAGATGAAAGGATCTCTAAAAGCAAAGACAGTTCCTGTTTCATCAATCCCCGTAGCTTCTTGGTATATCTCACCATCTGCTTCTAGGATTATTCTATGTTGGCTGAAATTCTCAAATTCAACTGTTTCAGAAAGATTAGCCACCTGTGCAGTAGCTACGGCTATTCGCTGTTCATAAGAAATTCCACCGTCCTCACCGTCTGTCCCTGGTGCACCACTTTTTATTCGGCCGTTATCCATGTTTTCTCCCTTTTCACCAGCAGCAGTATAATAAAAGTATACTTGGCCTTGATCATAGTACGCAGATCCTGCCCACTGTCTAGATCCTAAAATAGCATCCTCTGAAAAAACCATTCCTTTATCTTCCCAGTTGATACCATCTCTTGAGATGGCATAACGGTGTCTGACGATGTCATGTCGCTTTCCTGACATCACTGTATCAGGAGCAGTCAAAACAACCATCACTCTGTAACCATTGATTATGGCTATTGATCCATCAAGGTTCAATATTGGCCAATAATCCCACTGATAATATCCTGGCATTAAATCTACCCCTTCATCAAAATCTACCCTGGGAATGGTGTTGCTTGGATTTCTGGAGATGAGTCGGACTTGTTCTGCTGTCCACTCTACCGTTTGCACTTCTGCCTCATCAGTTGGACCTGGGGCAGGTGTCTGTTCATCTAGATTACATGAAGCCAATAGGAAAATTGCTCCACACACTACAAAAGGAAGCCCTATAATTTTTTTCATAACTTAAAAATTTAATTTTTTAATAAAATATTCATATTAAAACCTAACGTG
>DAIPZN010000174.1:0-5592 GCA_036782195.1 Cyclobacteriaceae bacterium
ACTATCTACATTAATGGTTGGCGCTTTGGCTTTAGGAGCTAATGCCCAAGACGACTTTAACAGGTGGTCTATCGACGTAAATGGAGGTTTTAATAAACCAATGGCTCCTTTGACGCCAGGTTTCTTATCTCCTTCTTTGAATCTTGGACATGCTGACCTAGGTGTCAGATACATGTTCTCTGACAAATTTGGTGCGAAACTTGATTATGGTTTCGGTTCATTCAGCGAGGCTGATGGTGCTAGCCCTTCATTCTCTACTAATTACTACAGATTGAATCTTCAAGGTGTAGCTAACCTGGGTAGAATTATGAACTGGGAAAGCTTTACTAGAAGGTTTAACCTTCTTGGTCATTTCGGTGCTGGTATCGGTCGTGTAACACCTCAAGAAAACACTTGGGTAGGTTTTAACGACAACGTATACAACTTTATCTCAGGTTTCACTGGTCAAGTAAAACTTGGGGAAAGAGTAGCACTTAATGGTGATATCAGCTTAATCCTTAATGGAAGACAAGATGTCGCTTTTGACGGTGCTTCTTCTATCAACCCTACAGACCATGGTTTCTACGGTGCTAACGGTACTTGGTGGACCGGTACTTTGGGTCTAAGCTTCTACCTTGGAAGCAAATCCACCCATGCTGACTGGTACATCGCTGCTGACAAATATGCTACTAAAGAAGAGCTTGCTCAGCAAATCGGTGAAATCAAAGACATGCTGAAAGATTCTGACGGTGATGGTATTCCTGATTATCTAGATAAAGAACCAAACACTCCAGCTGGTGCAAGAGTAGACGCTACTGGTAGAACAATGGATTCTGATGGTGATGGTATTCCTGATCATCTTGACAAATGTCCTTTCGTACCTGGTCCTGCCTCTAACCAAGGCTGTCCAATCGAAGAAGGAGACAAAGAAGTTGATTTCTTCAAGAAAGCTATCAACGAAGGATATGTTAACGTTTACTTCGCATTTGATAGCGCTAAGCCACTAGCATTCTCTGCTTCTTCAGTACACTATGTATCTAACTTCTTGAAGAGAAATCCAGGTGTTAGACTTGAAGTAAAAGGATATGCTGATGAATTAGGTCCTGAAGATTACAACATCAGACTTTCAGAAAGAAGAGCAAAAGCTGTTTATGATCAATTGGTAGCTGCTGGTATCGAAGCATCTAGACTTTCATTCAAAGGTTATGGTGAAGATACAAGTGTAGACAAGAGATCTGCTGATGCTCGTCAACTTGCAAGAAGAACTAGCTTTGAGGTTAGATAATCTTATAAATATAAAAGACAGCCCGATCTATTTGATCGGGCTTTTTTTTTGTTTTTTCTAGCCATTTATGCGCAAATTTGTTGTTGATTAGAGACTTAGAAAATATATAATAATGTTCGTATTAAATCAACAGAACACCATAGCTTCTCAGTTTATTGCTGATTTAAGAAATGTCCATATCCAGACTGACCGCTTGCGTTTCAGGAAAAATATGGAGAGGCTAGGAGAAATTTTGGCTTATGAAATATCCAAAACTTTGGACTACAAAGAGGTGTCTGTACAGACGCCTTTAGCCAGCATAAAAGTGGCACAACTAATTGATCAGCCTGTATTGATCGGGATTTTGCGGGCAGCATTACCCTTTTATCAAGGTTTTTTAAATTATTTTGATGATGCAGATAGCGGATTTATTGGCGCTTACCGTAAACCTGAAGAGGCTTTAGAAATAGAAATTGATTTGCTTTATAAAGCTGCTCCTTCCATTACTGGCAAGGATGTTATTTTAATTGATCCCATGCTTGCCACAGGTAAATCAATTTTTGCTTCGGTCAAACAATTGCTTGAAAATGGAAATCCAAAGATGATTCATATTGCTGGTTTGATAGCTGCACCAGAAGGAGTGCAATACCTCCAACAAAATATTGACGTTCCATTTAAATTATGGCTTGGAGCTTTGGACCAAAAATTGAATGATAGATCTTACATCGTTCCAGGCTTAGGTGATGCTGGAGATTTATGTTTCGGTGATAAAATATAATTATGGAATATCTATACCTACTCATTGGATTGGTCATATTACTTGCTGGAGGTAAATTTTTAGTTGATGGAGCTTCTTCAGTAGCTTTTAAAATGGGGTTAAGCCAAGGATTGATAGGTTTAACAGTGGTGGCTTTTGGTACATCTGCCCCTGAATTGCTGGTTAGCATCAATGCTGCTTTAAAGGGGACAAGTGATATTGCTTTGGGGAATGTTGTAGGTTCAAATATTGCCAACCTGACCTTGGTATTGGGAACAAGTGCGATTATGCTTCCTATTGTTTTGCATAAATCCGTATTGAAGCTGGATTACTTTTCTGCCATAGCTAGTTCAGTATTGTTCTTTTTCATGGCGTTTAATGGTGTTATTTCTAGATTAGAAGGTGGGGTATTAGTGGTTCTGTTGTTGGCCCTCAATTATTACTTCTTCAAAAAACTTAAAAAAGTGGCTGATACGGAGGACACTGTTGATGAGGGAGCCCCTGTTATGATGCCAGTCTGGAAAGGTATATTGTTGGTCGTATTGGGAATATTTGGGCTCTACCTTGGATCTGAATTTATGGTAACCAATGCTATTCTAATTTCCCAGGAATTGGGGATAAGTGAGCGGGTCATAGGGGTCACTGTGATTGCTATTGGCACCAGTTTACCTGAATTAGCCACTTCAATAATCGCCGCAATTAATAAAAAAACTGATATCGCTATCGGTAATATCTTGGGGAGCAATATTATGAATGTCTTAGCAATCATTGGAATAACAACCTTAATCAGTCCAATCCAAGTAGCCCCTGTTTTTATTGAGCAGGATTTTATATGGATGTTGGGGATTACCCTACTTCTTTTTCCGATTTTGCGATCCAGACTTATTGTATCAAGATGGGAAGGGGGGCTTTTGTTGGCGATATATGCCGGCTATCTCTACACGATTTTATGATAACGTACCTTCTCAAGTTTTTTGCTATATATTTTGCCTGCTTATTTAAATTTATTGCAGGACCTGTACTGGGTTTGGCTGCGGGTTTCAGTGTACTTGAAACTATGGTAGTGACCTTGGCCGGAATGATGACAAGTGTTGTTTTCGTCACTTACCTTGGTAAATGGTTTAAGCGTTATTGGCAGGTAAAAATAACTGTAAAGAAGAAGGTCTTTTCAAAAAAGAACCGTAGAATCGTGACTGTGTGGAGGAAGTTTGGTGTAATAGGAATAGCTGCACTTACACCCGTTTTATTGACTCCAATAGGGGGAACTATCATTATGACCGCTTTTAATGTAGATCATAGAAAAATCATAAGCAGTATGTTGATCTCAGGAATAATATGGGGTTTAATTTTTAGCCTTTCCATAGAATATATTCTTTCTTTTCCACTGCTTGCCCAATTATTCAGGTAATTCTTCATCAGGAAGAATTTCTATATCTTGAATTAATATTCTTTTAGATATTTCTTGGCCTGTAAGGGTAGCAGCTAGTCCTCCAAGGGCAGTTTCTTTGTACTTACTTTCCATACTTGCCCCAATTTCACCCATAGCGGCCACACATTCATCTACCGGAATAACAGCACTTACACCTGCAAGTGCTATCTGAGCTGAGCTATAGGCAATGGCTGCTGCACTTGCATTCCTGACTACACAAGGGATTTCTACCAATCCTGCCACAGGATCACAAACCAATCCAAGCATACATTGAATTGTAATTGCCACAGCAGTGAAAATTTGGTCAGTGTCACCTCCAAGGCAATATACAATAGCTCCAGCAGCCATTGCGCCCGCAGATCCTGTTTCAGCCTGACATCCTCCTACAGCACCTGCTAAACTGGCTTTTTGTTCTATAATCAACGCTATTCCAGCACCTACTAATAAACCCTCAAGTATTTTTCGGTCGTCTAGCTGATGTATTTCTTGTAAAGTATAAAGCGTACCTGGAAGAATACCTGAAGCTCCTGCTGTTGGGGCAGCTACGACTCTTCCCATACAGGAGTTTACCTCTTTTGCCGCTAGCGCTCTAGAAATCAACTTTTGAAATTCCGGAGATAATACAGCTACTGGATGACGATAAACTTTTTTGGCACCATTGTTAATCATTCCTGATCGGGAAGTCATTTCTTCATTAAGTCCTGTTTCAACAGCATCTTTCATTACAGAATATGCCTTAGCTAGTCCTTCCCATATGGCTTCTTCTGATGAGCCTTTTTGAAAAATTTCATATGCTAATACGGATTCATAGAGGGAAATCCCCTTTTCTTCACAATATTTTTTCCAGTCTGCAAAATTGTCAAATAAAAAACTCATAGGATATATTGGGTTTAATTCTGGTACAAAATTGCCCATTCCAGACCTATAAAACAACTTCAAATGAAAAAAGCCCTGACTTGTATCAAGTCAGGGCTTTTTTGCTTTTGGTTGAATATTAATTCACATCCACAATTTCGGCTTTGAAAATTATTGGCTCAAAAGGTCTTGCGATATTATTTGAGTTGATGAGAGATTTATCTATTAATTCTTTCCTAATTGCTCCGGGAAGAACTTGAATGGTAATACCGAAGCCTTGGTTATGGGGAACTAAAAATTCAATTTTCTGACTTTTTCTCACACCTCTCATGCCCAAGTTTAAAAATTTAAGATTAGTGCCGAGGCCCAATGTCATTTGAAAAGGCGTATTCGGATTAGAACTTACCAATGGCGTAGTGCTATCCAACTGCCCAAAATTATAGATGAACCTGATCAAGTCTCCGTTTGTTGCCTCTTTTGTTCCGGCACTACCTTCTTGGGTAGTTCTAATATAAATCCCATCAGTGGATTTAGTGAACCCAGTTAAGTTATTGTCGGCAATATATTGCTGCATCAGCTCATCCTCGATTTGTCTTACATCATCTAATGTGAAAGCTTGAACGTATTTTACGCGAATAACAAGATTGGCATTAGCTGGTATTGTCTGTCCCAATGCAAATTCCTGATATCCCAAGTAGGAGGGTACATAAAGAATTAAAGTTTCACCGACTTTGGCTACTGAAGCAGCAAAGTTGATGACCTTAGGAATGATGCCACCTTCATTGTAATAAAACAATCGTGGAGCCTTAGTTTCATCTAAATAACTTTCAATGAGGTTACCCTCTAGGGTCTTGATTTCATAATAGATTCCTATGATATCCTTATTGGCAAACTGGTTGCCTACATCATTTACTACCTCTTTTCTATAATAGAATCCAACTGCTGTTTCGGTAGCTTGAATATTATTGGTTGAAATAAAATTTTTGATGATTTGGTCATCTCGTTCTATGATTCTATCCAAATCAGAGTCAAGTGACTGAACACAAGATTGGGCCAAAACAAGAAGTATTGCAAACAGGAAGTAGGATCTGTTTTTCATAAAATATTTTTTACTTTTTTAATTGAAAATTCATGCGAAGGTTAATTCCTCCAATTGAAAACTGCTGTTCTGCGAAGGTTTGGTTACCAAGTGAAAACTTGTAAAAGGGCTCGATATACACAAATGTTCCATTTTTTAAATTTTGTTCAAAGCCAAATCCCAAATTCAGCAATTGACCTACATTAATAGAACCCTGTTCTGCACTGGGT
>DAIPZN010000175.1:0-5551 GCA_036782195.1 Cyclobacteriaceae bacterium
CTTCTTAAAACACCCTTCCTTTTCTTATCATTCGAGAGTATTCCAAAAATATTTAATATATATGTCTTCAATTGACTTGGTTCGGTACATTACGTTTGAAAAGCATTTGTCTGAAAATACTGAATTGGTTTCTGCAAATAGAGACTCCCAATTACCTTTTCCGATAGAGCGGGTATATTACATGAAAGGCGTAGGTCCCAATGACAAAAAAGGAAACCATGCTAATATTCGGAATGAACAGGTGATGCTTGCTATCCAGGGATCATTCAAGGTTCTTGTAGACGATGGAGAACATCAGCAGTCTTTTGAAGTAAATTCGTTTTCTACAGGGCTTTACCTACCCAACTTAACTTGGAGGACAGTTTATGACTTTAGTGCTGACGCGATATGTATGGTTTTCTGTTCGACAAAATATGACCCAGCAGATTATATCAAGGATTATGACAAATTTTTAGATCTAATTTCAACATCAAACAATTAAGAGATCCATTTTTAATAGTTGAAATTGGATAATTCAATAAGCATTCAACCCTATTCTAGCCAATTAAAAAAGGATTGGGATAGTGTCCTTGGCAAAGCTTCTTACGCAACCTTTCTTTATACCAGAGAATTTATTGAATATCACAGAGACAAATTCACTGATGCTTCTCTGATTATTTATGATGGTTACGAAGCAATAGCTATTTTTCCGGCAGAATGTCAGGCTGAAGTAGTTTATTCCCATAGAGGTTTAACTTATGGTGGTTGGGTGTATGTCAAAAACCTTAAAATGAATACTGTCGAAGCTATCATTAAATATTCGCTGCATCATTATTCAAAACTTGGGTTTCAAAAGTTGATAGTGAGAATGATTCCAGATTTTATTGCCGATTTTTCACTGGATTCCTTCAAATCAATATTGGAAAAAATCGGTGCAAAAATAAGCTTTACCGGAATTCACCACTTCACCTCCTTACCGTTCAATATCAAGGATCGTGGAAAGAGATGGGGCTTACAAAAGGCGCTTCATTCAGGACTTAGGGTAGTAGAAGTTGAAGAACTGACAGAATTTTGGAAAAATATATTAATACCGAATCTGTTAGTCAAACATCAGGCTAAACCCACACATAGTATTGAAGATATTATGTTGTTAAAAAATGAATTTCCCAAAGAAGTACTTTTTTTTTCAGTTTATCAGGGAGGCACTTTATTGGGAGGAGCTGTAGTTTTTGATAAAAAATCAACTGCTCACCTACAATACGTTGCTGCTTCCAAAGAGGGTAAACAAAAACGAGCTTTGGATTATCTAATGAGTTATCTGATTCAAAACAGGTTTTCTGATAAAAATTTTTTTTCTATGGGTGTTTCCCATAACCCTGATTCAAAAGAATTAAACCAAACCCTGATTAGCTGGAAAAAAAGTTTTGGTGGAAAGCCATGTCTGGTAAATACCTATGAATTTGATCTCGCAGCTAGATTTAAGATATAAGATTGGAAGATGCAATATTTAGAATTCATATGCAGATTTCAAATTGATACCCCATACCAAATACCAAATACCACATATCAAATACCCCCATACTTGGTACTGTGAACATCATTTCATTCACCCGGTTTTGATTCACCCTCAAGCCCTTCCTGTTCAACCTTCCCGAACCCAGTTTTTCCCCGCCCGTTAATACTTTCACCATTTTTCCACCATTATTTTTAAGCGTATGATCCAACAACTTTCCTGGGATACCCGGTTTTTCGGCTATCCTGTAGGCCTGACACAGATCAGTGCCCCAGATCAATTGCAGGGCTTTGAAGCTGCTGCACCTGAGTACAAATTGGTATACATTTTTGCCGATCAACCGCTTTCCAAACTTCCAGAGCAGGTCATTCCTGTAGATGTAAAGGTGGTTTGGTCTCTGCCCTTGGCCAAAGGAGCGGCTCAAGCTGTAGCACCTGATTTCCCTATTATCCGATACAAGGGAAAAGCTTCCCCGGCCTTAATGGAACTGGCATTGGAAAGTGGGGTTTGCTCCCGCTTCCGCCTTGATCCCCGATTGACTCATGGGGAATTTAAAAAAATATATTCCCAATGGCTGCAAAATGCCTTGCTCAAAGGACAGGTATTTGTGGCCAAAGATGGGGCTGACATCATGGGCATGATCACCATGGAATACCAAAACGGTAAAGCCAAAATAGGTCTTGTTGCTGTTGCCGAACCTTATCGCGGCAGAGGCATCGCCAAAGCTTTGGTGCAGAAATGCGCAGAAGTTGCCGCTGACGCCGGATGCACCCATCTCTTCAACCCAACCCAAGCCCACAACCAACCCGCCATGCGCTGCTACTCAGGTCTAGGTTTCCTAGAGACCGAAAGAAAGTATGTGTATCATTATTGGAGAGGGTAAAGGAGGTGGCAATCGATTTTCAAAAATTACAGCAAAAAATAAAGACAATAGTTAAATAAAAATTCAGATCACCTATTTACTTGGCAAATTTCTGATTTGCTGTTTATTAGGATTTAAAATTTGTCTGAGAATTTGGTTAGGTTATTTTCATATATTTTTCTTCTTTTTGTTCTCTTGATCAGCCTTGGTTGCAGCCAAAAAAAAACTTTACAACCAGGTATTTGCCTTTCTTTTGATGACAATTACATTGAGAATTGGATAGAGATCTTGCCGCTGTTGGAGCAATATCATGTGAAGGCTACTTTCTTTTTGACAGGTGTAGGGAATTTGGCAGATGCAGAAGTGAAAGGTTTAAAACGGATTCAGCAGGCAGGTCATGAGATTGGTGCCCATGGGGAGCAACATTATTCTATGAATAGTTTTATCGAGGAAAACGGCTTGAGAACATATTGGAAAAATGAAGTCATTGCGAATCTTGAGGCTCTCCACAAGCAGGGAATATTTCCACAAGTTTTTGCATATCCTTTTGGAGAGAAAAACTGGTACATAGATTTTTTCCTTTTTATAAAGTTTAAGATGACCAGAAATGTATCCATAGCCAAGATCAAAAATATGGATGTTCAGGATATGTTTTATGATCCAGCAAATCCTAGAAAAAATGTGGCCTCTTGGGGTATAGATGGATCAAATGGACAGGAAGGTTTGGATTTATTGATGGAAAAGGCAAGTAAAGAAGGACTAATTCTATTGTTACATGCACATCAGGTGTCCAATGAACAGATCCCATACCATATCAGTTCAACTGAATTGGAAAGCATCCTCCAAATGGCTGCAGATAAAGATTTGCATTTTTATAGCTTTAGTGATTTAATCAAGTGAGGGTATAGTTAACCATTTTCAAGCATGCTGAGAAAATTGATTATAGGCAAAGAAACCTATCATTTACCTGCACTGATATTCCTCTTTGCTGTGCTCAATTCACTTTTGTATTGGAAATTGGGGATTCGTATTGTAAATGATTCTCCCAGATTTTTGCAATATGCCAGCAACATCATCGAAAAGGGATTTTATTTTGATCACCATGAGTTCTGGTATTTCACCTATACCGCCTTTATGATTTCTATCCGATTTGTGCATGACTCTATAGCGGCAGTAATTATCGCGCAGTATATTTTAAGCCTACTGGGCTTGTTGAGTCTCTATTATGCCGCTAGCCGACTTTCTGAAAGCAAAAAGGCAGGATTCACAACCTGTATTCGCTTTTCTTTTTAATTCCAGTATATGGTGCTGCGATACTCAATCCATCTCGGGATAAAAACCTACAAGTAAAGCTATTTGCGGTGACCTATATCGGCTTCCATACGCTCAGTGTGGGCATGTTGACTGATGATTGGGATGGTAGGTTTTTGTTGCCTGTTTTGCCCTTACTCTTCTTATTGGCAGTAGATTTTAAAATAACATCATTTAATAAAAGCTAAAATGGTTTTTCTCAAGAGGTTTGTTATCAAATATTTTACCCACTTCACCTATTTTTATCTTCAGTTGCGCTATAGAATCTTTATTGCGTTAGGATTAAGTATTGTAGTGGGGTTATTAGATGGATTTGGATTAGCCATGTTTATTCCCATGTTGGAAATGATTGGGGATGGAGGAGCAAGTGCTGAAGGGCTTGGAAATTTGGCATTTTTGGTGAAAGGGCTATCTTATTTGGGACTTAGCCTGAACTTGGTTTCTGTATTGCTTACTATGTTGTTCTTTTTTAGTCTTAAAGGTGTTGCCAAATTTATTGAACAATACAATAAAGTAATTGTGCAGCAATACTTTATTTCAAAACTGCGATTAATCAATGTGGAATTGCTTTCACATTATCAATATAAGGCCTTTGTAACTTCGGACGCGGGAAGAATTCAAAATACACTTAGTGGAGAGACTGAAAGATTGGCTGTCGCCTACAGAACCTATATGGATACCTTACAGGCAGCAGTCATGCTTTTTGTTTATGTTTTTTTGGCTTTTTTGGCCAATCCTCAATTTGCTGTTTTAATCGCTGCAGGTGGAATGTCGTCAAATTTTATCTTTCAGCAATTGTATAGGAAAACAACAGCAGCATCGAAATCCATCACAACAGATTCTCACAGCTACCAAGGACTGTTAATTCAAAAGGTGGCATTTTTCAAATACCTCAAAGCAACAGGACTTGCAGGGCTATTTTCGGAAAAGTTAAAAGGAGCAATTAGACAAATTGAAGCCAACAATAGAAAGATTGGATATTACAGTGCCATCTTACAAGCCATAAGAGAACCTTTGACCATGATTATTGTCGTGGCAGTTATCCTAATTCAGGTTCAATTTTTCGGCTCAGACATTGGCTTAATTATACTCTCCCTTTTATTTTTCTTTAGGGCCTTAACTTATTTGATGGCTATGCAAAGCTCGTGGAACAATTTTTTGAATTATTCTGGATCACTTGAGAATATGATGAATTTCCAAACAGATTTTCAAAAAGAGCAACAAAAATATGGTAACTCCAAAATTGAGAATATTAAAAATAGTATTATCCTGAACGGGATTGGTTTCAACTATGGAGATCATCCCATACTTGTAAATATCAATTTGGAACTTCACGCAAATAAAACTTATGCTTTTGTTGGGGAATCAGGTTCGGGGAAAACCACGCTGGTTAATCTGATCTCAGGTCTTATTCCACCTGATAAAGGACGATTATTGATTGATGGGCAGGATTTAAATTCACTGGATATTAGAAGTTACCAAGCTCGTATTGGATATATTACACAGGAACCGGTGATCTTCAATGATACCATCTACAATAATGTAACATTCTGGGCTCCAGTAACAGAACAGAATCTGCAGCGTTTTTGGCAAGCCTTGGAAAATGCAGCGATTGCTGATTTTGTAAAAGGATTGGATGCCCAGCAAAATGAATTGCTAGGCAATAATGGCATCAACTTGTCTGGTGGACAAAGGCAACGCTTGTCTATTGCAAGGGAATTATACAAGGAAATTGATATTTTAGTTATGGATGAAGCCACATCTGCGCTGGATGTAGAAACAGAAGTTGTGATTCAAAAGAGTGTAGAAAAATTGAAGGGAAGATTAACAATTTTTATAGTTGCACATAGGTTATCTACTATAAAAAATGCTGATCAAATTGTACT
>DAIPZN010000176.1:0-5493 GCA_036782195.1 Cyclobacteriaceae bacterium
GTCCCACCTACACCAGGACCTATTGCCACAGCTGGTATTTTAGAGGCAGATTTGGGAATGATAATCTTCTGGGGCTTGATCATAAGTCTGATCACTTTAATTCCAAGCTATTTTTTTATAAAAAAATTCGTGATCAAAATCCCACTACAGCCTAAAATGGCAAAAGTGGAAATCCAGGATGAAACTAAAAAATATCCTTCTGCCTTTTCTTCCTTCTTACCGGTCATTGTCCCATTAGTTTTAATCATTTTGGCCTCTATAGCCAAATACCCTTCAAAACCTTTTGGTGAAAGCAACTTAGTTGATGCGATATTATTTATTGGTACTCCAGTAATTGCCCTTTTACTAGGGGTATTCCTGACATTTTTGCTGCCAACAAAGTTGGACAAATCACTCTTGTCAGCTTCAGGTTGGTTTGGTGAAGCCTTGTTGATTGCTGCACCGGTAATTCTTATCACTGGGGCCGGGGGAGTTTTTGGAAAGATGCTTCAGAATTCAGGCGTTGGGGATTTAGTGAGTAACAACATGGGCAGTGCCAGTTGGGGAATTTTTCTGCCTTATATTATTGCCTTTTCACTAAAAACAGCGCAAGGTTCTTCTACGGTGGCAATGATCACCACTGCATCTATAATTGCACCTCTTTTGGGAGCACTTGGTTTAGACAGTGAAACTATGCGTGTTTTCGCTGTTTTGGCCACTGGTGCTGGAGCCATTGCCATCTCTCATGCAAATGACAGTTTCTTCTGGGCAGTAACCCAATTGTCTGGAATGAGTATCAAACAAGGCAATCAGTCACACAGCCTTGGAACGCTGATTATGTCCTTGACTGCCATTTCATTGATATATGTAATCACGCTATTCGTTTAAATCAAGACCAGGCTTTTCTAATAAACCGGAGCCAATTGCCATACATTACTCCTGCAATATCCTGTTGGGTGTAACCTCTTTTCGCAAGTAAACTTGGAATCTTGTCAAGATCAGCAATTGTTTCCAGATCATAAGGGCATTGTTCTTTGCCAAATGCCCCATCCAGATCTGATCCGATCCCAATATGGCGTGCATTACCAGCGAGCTGACAGATGTGATCCATATGGTCAATCAACTTCTCCAAGTTGCAATGCATTTCCTTAGGGTCAGACTTGCCGCGAATCCAATGAGGCACCATCATCCAGGCATCCATAGCCCCTCCAATAACTGCATCCCGATTGATTAGCTCTTTAAGCTGTTCGTCGCTGAACTGTCTATTGTGGTTTACCAAAGCACGCACATTGTTGTGGCTGGCCCAAACAGGCCCTTTAAATATATCCATGGCATCCCAAAATGCATCATCACAAAGATGCGTGGCATCTAAGATGATTTTCAGTCTATCCATTTCTTGGAGTAAAGCTTTTCCATCTCCATTAAGCCCCCCCGACGCATCGGTACCATTTGCATACCTCCCTGGACCGTAGTGGGCAGGCCCAATGGCTCTTAATCCTTTGGAGTAGGCCTTTTCAACATAGTTGAGGTTTACCAAAGAATCAGCACCTTCTAAAGAAAGAATATATCCTATCGGTCTGTTACCCAATGGCAGCTCATGCATCCAAAGCTGAATGTGCTTTTCGAGACTAGGTAAATCGTGGATTTGGACCATTTCACCTTGCTCTTCCATTGCCTGATAATACGCCAGTTGACCTTGAGTCTGAGCCCATGCTTGTTCGGGTGAATTCCATCCGGGCAAGGGATTAGACTCAGCAACATATCTTCCTATTTGGGTAGCTACAACAAGACCAATATTTCCTTTCCTAAGCTCAGGAAGGGAAACTACAGCTCTTCCTCGATCTGGTTTATCTGTGAGAAATTTCTCCCGCGCATTAATTGCTGATACAGGTTTTCGGAGATCCCTGTTCCATTCAAGGGCATTCATGCTGAGGTCTAAATGTGCATCTATAGTGAACATATAAAAGGCTATTTGATAAAATTTTTTACTTCTTGATACCTAAAGCATTCCGAGAGATGATCATTGACCAAACCAGTGGCTTGCATATGTGCGTAAAGGGTGGTGCTGCCTAAAAATTTAAAGCCCCTTTTCCGCATATCCTTGGCCAAAAGATCAGACTCTGGACTGGTCGCTGGCACATCTTTCAAGTTTGTCCGGACATGCTGGATCGGTTTGCCTCCAACAAAACTCCAGATGTAGTTCGAGAAACTGCCAAATTTTTCTCTCACTTCTAAGAATCTGCGGGCATTATTGATGGCAGCTGAGATTTTCAACTTGTTGCGAATGATGCCTGGATCCTGCATCAGCACTTGGATGTAGGATTCAGGGAAATCCGCAACAATATTATAGTTAAAGTCTGCAAAGGCATTGCGGTATCCTTCCCGTTTCTTTAGGATGGTGGCCCAGCTTAACCCAGCCTGTGCACTTTCCAAAATCAAAAACTCAAAATGAACCTGATCATCATAGGTAGGTACCCCCCATTCCTCGTCATGATATCTCACATACTGGTCAAAACCAAGACACCATGGGCACCGCTGAACCTGTTGCTTTTCTTCTATTTTTGCCATTATCAATTAAGTATCCAAATCGCTGTATTGAGGGCAGTTGCAAAACTTACCCATAACAAATAAGGTATGAGCAGAAGTCCTGTAATTTTTCGTATCGAATAAAAGACTTTGATGCAAATCAAAATACTGATCCACAGCGGAATGATCACAAACAACGCTAAAATTGGAGATTGTAGTCCGAAAAATACAGGAGACCAAAGCGTATTTAAAATCATTTGCGCGGCAAAGAGTTTAAGTGCAAAGTTTTTGAGAGGGCTTTCAGTTGACCAGATCATGTACAAAACTACACCAAGTACCAAGTACAGTATTGTCCATACCGGCCCAAAGACATAGGGAGGAGGGTTGAAAAATGGCTTATTTAGGCTATTATACCAACTATCAATAGATGAAACCGAAAAAAAAGCCCCAATCAAGCCGGCTAACTGAGGTATCACCAGAGAAAAAATCAGTTTTGCTAGCTTTCCCATTGGATTAACCTACTAATTCCAACAAAGTACGAAAAGCGATCAATTTGTCCTGATACCGTTCGGTAACATCAGCCTGAAGTTTAGGGGAAAATTCCTTTTGATACTTCAATACTTTATCTATGCTCTCGGCAAAATACTGTACAGAATAGTTGACACTGCCATCTTCCTGTTCGTGCATAATCCTGTACATTTTGTTTTCCACAAACATTTCAGTCTGCATCACTTTTGGAATATGACTTTCCTTCATCCAATTGATCCAATCTTCTTCAATACTTTGATCAAGGTTGAAGGTTACGTTGTACATCAGCATATTTTATAATTTAAAGTTTCTTAATTTTACAATTAGCTTTCACCAACAAATATAACTTCCTGCAGTTAAGTTGTACATGCAATGCAAAGCAAATCATTAAAACTGCGTGGCAATAGCGCCTATGGTTACCGAAGATACTCTCACAAAAATCAGACAATTCAGAGAAGGAAAGATCAACTTTTTCAAGGGATTGATTACAGCTTTTTATGTAGCAGGGCTGGTGGGAATGTTGATTCCAGAGCTCCGTCCATTGTTCCAATGGCTTACCCCGTTTCACTTGCTTTCCAATATGGCTATCCTACTCCTATTTCATAACGAATGGAGTAAGAAATTTATAGCTTTTATGCTGTTCGCTTTTATTGTTGGTTTTGGAAGTGAGGTAATGGGTGTCCACACCGGCTTTCCTTTTGGCAATTATAAATACGGTCCTGTACTGGGAATACAGCTTTGCGAAGTGCCCCTAATGATTGGTGTCAACTGGCTTTTGCTTGTTTACGTAACAGGCACAGTCGCTGCAAGAATATCTTCAAAAGCCATTATTGCTGCCATTATTGGAGCTGCACTGATGGTTTTTGTGGATTTATTTATTGAACCAGTAGCAGGAACTCTGGATTTTTGGACCTGGGAAAATAACGTCATCCCCACCTCAAACTTTTTGGGATGGTTTGGAGTTGCTTTCATAATTCACCTGGTATATCAGCGGTTAACCCGCCTTCAGGATAATCCAGTGGCTTTACACCTTTTGCTTAACCTTACCCTTTTCTTCCTGATTCTGAATTTCACTATTTGAGCATATTTAGTTTAAAACAATCTTAAACGCTGCTTGTTAATATGTTGTACTCGTTCTTATTTATAGCTCTTGGCTTTATTGCTATGGAAACAGTCGGTTGGTTTATTCACAAGTACCTGATGCATGGACCATTATGGTCCATTCACAAGACCCACCATACTCCCTCCAAGCACAAATTCGAATTGAATGACATCTTTTCGCTGGTATTCGGCAGTATTGCTGTAGTTTTGATTTTTGCAGGTGTGCAGGATTTGGATTATAGGTTTTGGCTTGGTATTGGTATCAGCCTATATGGAATGTTGTATTTTATCTTTCATGACATGCTGATCCATAGGCGGACAAAGGTATTCGGCAGACCTAAAAGTAAATTTCTCTTAGGGATATATAAAGCACATCAAGCGCATCATATCAGTAACAAAAAAGAAGGCGCTGTTTCATTTGGGCTTTTTTTAGTTCCTAAAAAATATTTTAAAGACCTATAATGGCAAGCACATATTCAATAAAGGATCTTGAACAGCTTTCCGGAATCAAGGCACATACGCTGAGGATTTGGGAACAGCGCTATAATTTGCTCAATCCCAAACGTACCGATACCAACATCAGGTACTATGATGACGCAGACCTTAGGCACATCCTTAATGTTGCATTTCTTAATGACAATGGCTTCAAAATAAGCAAAATCGCCAGCATGGCTGTAGATGAAATTACAGCCGAGGTAGTCAAGTTGACAGAAAAAAATCTGACCTATGACGATCAGATCCATGCTTTGACAATTAGCATGGTTGAAATGGATGAAGAAAGATTCGACAAAACCTTGTCCACTAATATTCTAAAATTAGGATTTGAGCAGACAATGCTGAACATCATTTATCCATTTATGTCCAAAATCGGGGTATTATGGCAAACAGGTTCAATCAACCCAGCACATGAGCATTTTATCAGCAATTTGGTTAGACAAAAACTTTTTGTCGCCATAGATGGCCAAATCTTTAAAAATAGCGGCAAGAAATTCCTTTTATTTTTGCCAGAAAATGAATTGCATGAAATCAGTCTTTTGTTTGCTTATTATCTGATCAAGCAAAAAGGCCATAAAGTTATTTATCTTGGTCAAAACACACCCTTTTTGGATCTTAAAACAGTTTATAACCTCCACAAGCCAGAATATTTGATGACAGTGGCTACGACTTCACCAAATTCTGAGTCAATTCAAGAATACATCAACCAGCTTTCAAAAGAGTTTAAAGATTCCGAAATTATTGTTTCTGGATACCAAATAGTGGGTCAAAATATTGACTTTCCTGAAAACGTGAAATGTATGCATTACATCAGGCAGATAAAAGAATTTTTAGAACAATTAGATTTTGTTGTAGAAAAATAAC
>DAIPZN010000177.1:0-5375 GCA_036782195.1 Cyclobacteriaceae bacterium
TGACGATATAGGACTTGATCCCAGCGACTGTTGCGGCTCTTGCCAATGCAGCCGCATGGTTGCCACTGGAATGGGTCGCTACGCCTTTGGCTTTTTCTACATCTGTCAGTTTCATTACAGCGTTGGCGGCCCCACGTGCTTTAAATGCCCCTACTTTTTGAAGATTTTCGCACTTAAAATAGAGCTGACATCCAGCAAGCGCATTGATCGCTTCCGAGGTCATAATAGGTGTACGGTGAATAAAAGGTTGTATTCTATGGTAGGCTGCCTCAATGTCAGCCAATGAGGGAAATGCAGTGGATGGATTCATGGAAATAAAGATAAAGCAAGATGCCGCAAAGGGCAAAATTTTTATCTTGCGCTATGGAAGAACTGAAGCAATTGATAGCTGACTCTAATCCTTATCCACTGATGGGGGAGAGGCTTCACATGGGTAATACTTTGGCACTTGATTTCACTGCCAACAATCATGCGCTGTTTACAATAGATCTAAAAGACACTCCAACGTTTGATGCGTTTGTTTTCAGGCAACTTTCAGATGCGGGTTGCAAGTATGGCATAGGTGGATATTTTGAGAAAAGGGCAATTTATTCCAGAAGTGATGTTTTTGCAACGCAAGACCAGGATTTCAGGGAATTTCATCTTGGTATTGATATTTGGGTGGAGGCAGGTGCTCCAGTTTTTGCGCCAATTGCAGGTAAAGTTCATAGCTTTCAGGACAATGCCGGCTTCGGTAATTATGGTCCTACCATAATTCTAGCACATGAGATTGCCGGGACGGTTTTCTATACGCTTTATGGACATTTGCAGCTTTCTGATCTTGAGCTGATGAAAGAAGGGAAAGAGATCAAAAAAGGTGAAATTTTTTGCCATGTTGGGCCTTTTCCTGAAAATGGGGACTGGCCCCCTCACCTGCATTTCCAGGTGATGTTGGATATGGGTGACCTGAAAGGAGATTTTCCAGGGGTTTGCTCGGCAAAAGACAAAGCGTACTATGCAGCCATCTGTCCAGATCCCAATATCTTTATAGGTTTTGAATAAGCTCAGGAATTGGCTACCGTAATCAGCCTGATTCCTTCAAGGGTTAAGGTTCTGTCTACCACTTCAAATTGATCTTCCAAGGAAAACAGAATGCTGGACAAGCCACCTGTTGCGATAATTTTACAGGGATATCCGAGCTCATCTTGAATGGTTTTGAGCATTTCTTTTACCAAGCCTGTGTATCCATAGAAAATCCCTGCTTGTATGGAATGTACGGTATTTTTGCCTATGGCAGAAGGAGGCTTTACCAATGGGACCTCAGGGAGTTTTGATGTTTGGGTGAATAGTGCCTTGATCGCCGTCTGCAGACCTGGGACAATATTGACCCCCATGACCTTGCCCTCCTTGTCAATCACGGTAAAAGTAAGAGCAGTTCCAAAATCAACCACAATAGTTGCTTCATTGGTCTTTTCAAATGCAGCCGTGACATTACACATCAAGTCTGTACCGATTTCATCGGGTCGACCTGTTTTGACTTTTAATTTTCGGTAGCTGCTGCCATTGATCAAATAGCAAGGCTTACCAAAAAATTCAAGACAGAGCTGTTCAATGACTGCATTAAGCTCTGGTACTACCGAAGAAAGTCCTATGGATTCAATGTCTGCAATTTTTATTTCCGACTCCAGCAAGTACAGATGAAGTGATTTTTCTACCTGCAGAGCAGTAGCATCTCTGTTGGTGACAATCCTGAATTCATGTATCCATTCGCCTTTTAATTCATGATAAAAACCAAAGACAATATTTGAATTGCCTGCATCAATAGCTAAAAACATGGGTTTATGAGGGCTTTGCTTAAGATTTATGGCCTCTACCGCAAGCTAAGGCCTTTCCAAATATATAAATTGATTTTTTGCTTTTGTGTTTTTTGGTAATTTTCCAGCATGTACACAATCAGAGCAGGAAAAAAAGAAGACCTACCCAGAGTGCTGGAGTTGGTAAAAGAACTGGCATCTTATGAAAAGGCTGCGGATCAGGTATCCAATACCGTCGCTAGAATGGAAGCTGACGGATTTGGGCCACATCCTATCTTCGGATTTTTTGTAGCAGTCAAGGATGCTACCCAAGAGATCATTGGTATTTCTATTTATTATTATCGCTATAGTACGTGGAAAGGCAAAAGGCTTTACTTGGAAGATATTGTAGTGACAGAAAGTGAAAGAGGCCATGGTGCTGGAAAACTGCTTTTCGATAGGACAATGCTGAAATGCTTGGAAGACAAGTGTACAGGGATGATGTGGCAGGTATTGGAGTGGAACACGCCTGCGATCAACTTCTACCAAAAATTCGGGGCGCAGTTGGATGGTGAATGGATCAATTGTAACCTACAGTCCGAAGAAATAGAACAACTATTTGGGACCTCCCATTAAAAAAATAACCTTCATTTTCTACGTCAAATCCCATGCAAATCAACCTTAAAGGGCAACGCATTCTCGTAACCGGAGCATCACGAGGAATCGGTAAAGCTATTGCTTCCCAGCTATCCGAATCTGGAGCTGAATTGCTTTTGCACTACAATGCCAGCAAGCATGAAGCTGAAAAACTGCAACAATCGCTTCCGCGATACAGTCATTTGGTGCAATGCGATTTATCTGATTTGAATCAAGTACAGGGCTGGATACCAAAATTGGTTCAGCAATATGGCAAAATTGACGCAGTGGTCAACAATGCCGGTATTGCCTTATCCGTTCCGGATGATGCACCTACTGAAGCTTGGACTGCTGCTTGGTTGAAGACCATGGATGTCAATATCAATGCCATGGCCATCATTTGCAAGGAATTTGTAGCCCATGCCAAGACCAACAAAAATGGGAGGATTGTCAATATTTCCTCAAGAGCGGCATTCAGAGGAGATACTGCTGATTACATTGCATATGGGGCATCAAAAGGAGCGATCGTAAGTCTTACCAGAACCTTGGCTAGATACTATGGTAAGGATGGTATCAAGGCTTTTTTGATTGCACCCGGATTTACCCGTACAGATATGGCCCAGGATTTTATGGATCAATATGGTGAGGAATATGCACTCAATGATATTGCACTGACTGAATTGACAGAACCTAAGGACTTGGCCCCAATGATTACGCTTTTGTGCTCAGGCTTGGCTGATCATGCCACTGGCTGCACCATAGACATCAATGCTGCGTCTTACGTACATTGACAGGGAAAGGCAGAAACCAATCCTAGGTGTTTATGGTTAATGCCACATGGCCGCAAAATCCAACGACACGTTTCCTCCAGAAATGATCCGTTTGCTGAAAATTTTTGGCATTGGATCATTGCTTTTTGTTTTGCTGCTTTCATTTTTTAATGATAGACGGGCCAATAATACCGGTAAGCAAGAATCTGAATTATGGGTGTCAGATGCAAAACGGATTTTTTTCAAAAACTTGCGGGGGGCATTTTATGATCAAGAAGTACGAAACGACGCCAAAATGACTGTCTACCGACACGGAAAGAGGGCTAAAGTTGCTGTGGAACCTATTCTTAACTTTGCAATTCTCATCAACAGGGTCAAAAGTGAAGCATATATTTATGCCGAAACTTCAGATGAAATGCTTCCAATTACCCTTTATTGGCTCAACAGGCGTGATCAGCAGACTGGCAACCTGATTTTTGAAGGTGGAGATAAAATGGCCCATTATGCATTTGCGCTAAAGGTGTATGGATTAGTAGGGAATGAGGAAGTTGATTTTGAACTTTCAAATTCCAATGGTAGAACGGTCCTCTGGAAAGATGAAAAAGAAAGGAATGCAGTCTATGCCACTTTAGAGGATTATTTTCAACTGATCAATCCCAATTGACCGGCCACAGGCAAGGTATTTGAGAGATTTTTTTGATACTTTTAACTAAACTTAAACCTGATGCATATGGAGGCGATAAAAAAACATCTATTTCTACTTTTAATCTTAATTTCTTCAGCGGCTTTTGGTCAAACAACTACCCAGCCTTTTTTGAGTTTGGCAGATGCAGAGCGTATCGCAGCAGCAGCAGAATCACGGGCGAGACAAGACAATTGGACTGTAGTCATTGCCATTATGGATACCGGAGGTCATTTGATTTTTTTGAAAAAAATTGACGGAACACAGACTGGTAGTGTAGAGGTAGCCATTGCCAAAGCCAAATCTGCAGCATTTTTCAAAAGACCGACCAAGGTGTTTGAAGACCTTGTCAATCAGGGAAAGCCCAGTATTCTCTCATTGCCCAATGCAGTGGCCGTGGAAGGAGGACTTCCCATTTATAAAAATGGTGTAATAGTAGGAGCTATCGGTATTTCCGGCGTGACATCTGAACAGGATGGCATCATTGCCAAAGCAGGTGTAGAAGCCTACTGAAAAAGATGAAGTTTCATATTTGGTCTTTTCTTTTCCTCCTGATTTTTGCCTGCAACCCTGCAATATCTCCTATAGCTGGTGAGGGATATTTGGAAGTTGAAGGAGGCAAAATCTGGTATGAAGTCTACGGTGGAGGACCCCAGCCACCGGTAATTTTGCTCCACGGAGGGCCCGGAGGAACAAGTCTTGGTTTTGAACCACTTAAGGATCTTGGATATGATGGACCGCTGGTTTTTTTGGATCAACTGGGCTCAGGAAGATCAGATGCCCTTTCTGATACTTCTTTGATGACCTTAGAACATTATGTAGATCAGGTAGAGCGTTTGCGGGCACATTTAGGATATGAGCAGTTTATCCTTTATGGTCATTCTTGGGGGACTATGCTGGGTATTGCCTATTGGGAGGCATACCCGGAACGGGTGCAGGCGATGGTGATGAGTAGCCCTCTTTTCAGCACGAGGTTATGGATTCAGGATGCAGAGCGGCTTATTGCCACTTTGCCTGATTCCTTGCAGCAGGCCATACAGGTGCACGAGGCCAATCAAAACTATAAACATCCTGCCTATCTCCATGCGGTGGAGGCTTATTATGGACTTTATGTAAGAAGGAAAGCGCGTCCAAAAATAAATAGAAATGATTTGAACTTGGTATCAGGAGAAGCAATTTACATGTACATGTGGGGTCCCAGCGAATTCTCCTCTACCGGGACATTGAAGGATTTTGACAAATTGGAGCTGTTGCCTGAAATTCAGGTTCCTGTATTGCTAATGGCAGGGGAGTATGATGAGGCACAACCTTCAACAGTCCGTTATTATCAAAGTCTGATCCCAAATGCCAGTTTTGAAGAAATCCCCGATGCAGCCCACAGTACCTTGAATGATAACCGAACAGCCACTTTACATGCTGTCCGGAGATTTTTGGATGAAATAAAAAAATCCCTCTAAAAGTGATGTGCCCCCAAAAAGTTAGACACTTATCGGGGGCACTTCTATGAGCAGAAAA
>DAIPZN010000178.1:0-5361 GCA_036782195.1 Cyclobacteriaceae bacterium
AAAAATAGGAAAATAAATTAAAATTAATTATCAAAAATATTGAAAAAATTATATAAAATGGTTTTTATAAAGTTAAACCTTTGGCTTTCAATGATATAATATTTGCATTTTCCAAAGTGGGACATGTCTTGCCCAAAAATAAAAACAGCGGCCGTTTTTGCCGCTGTCTGTGGATACTTATATCTTAAATGGTAACTCGTAAATCCTTTCACCAGTAAGCTGATACATCGCGTTGCAAAGCGCAGGGATGTAAGGAGGAACAGGAGGTTCTCCAACACCGGTGGGCTTCTCCTTGCTGGGTACAATGTGTACGTGGATCTGCTGTGGAGATTGTGGCATCCGGATGATTTGGTAGCTATCAAAATTTTGCTGCTGAACACGTCCTTGGTCCAAAGTGATCGCTGAAGTTGTGGCCAGGCTGGTTGCAAACTGTGCGCCTCCTTCAAACTGAGACAACACCCTATCCGTATTGACGGCTATGCCGCAGTCCACCACATAATGGACTTGAGGAATCCGCGTTCTACTTGAACTGTCTTTTTCCACCTGAACTACACAGGCCACATAAGTCAGAAAGCTCTTGTGTACTGCGAATCCCAAAGCCTGTCCGGCAGCTTTCCTGTTTTCCCAGTCTGAGGTCTTGGCAATTGTTTCTACTACCTTTTTCAATCTGCCTGTATCCCAAGGGAAATTTTCTAAAGGCTCCCCATAGTTTTGGAAGTCTCCTTTCATCTCTCCTTTAAAATCCAACAGTTTGCCTTCTCCCAATAGTTCTAAAGCATATTGTATAGGATCTTTTCCGGATTTTTCAGCCAGTTCATCCAGCATGCAGCAGGTGGCAAAGGCATGGTGGATATTGCTGACGGATCTCAACCAACCGATTCGGGTATGGGCTTTGGACTCGTGTGTTTCTATCCTGATATTTGGCACATCAAATGGGAAATCGATACAACCCAGACCTAATTCACCGTCAGAAGGATGAAGTTCTGCGGGATTTGCCGTAGCGCCTATAGCAGGGAACACTGTGTGGTGGTTCCAGCCCGAAAGTTTTCCTTCCTTATCTAGAGTTGCTTTAATACGCTGTGCACTGTGTGAGTGGAAAAAGTCATGTTGCAGGTCGTCTTCTCTAGTCCATTGCACCCTTACAGGGGCTTGGATGGCTTTGGACAGCAATGCTGCTTCAACCACAAAATCAGGTTTGGATTTTCTTCCAAAACCTCCTCCCAGCAGTGTCACGTTCATTTTTACCTTATCTACTTCCGTTTCCAGTGCCATGGCTACGGCTTGTCGCGCCCATTGGGGATGTTGGGTTGGAGCCCAGATCTCAATACTGCCATCTTCCCGTACATCAGCGATGGCTGCAGGCGGTTCAATGGTGGCGTGGGCATAAAAGGGGGCCTTATAGGTACGTTCCACTACAGCGGATGCACTTTGAGCCGCAGCCTTAAAGTTGCCTTTATCTCTGCGTACCTGACCATCTTTAGCCGTACTGCGGAGCATTGCCTCAAGTTGCTCGGCAGAATTGTAGGTTTGGTTTTCTCCCAAGTCCCAGTCTACTTGCAGGGCTTCTCTTCCTTTAATTGCTGCCCAGGTATGGTCCGCAATGACAGCCAGACCTTCCAGCGGTTTGTCTAATCCAGGGGGTATGCCTGCACCGGTGATTTTGACTACCTCGTGTACACCAGGCACAGCGCGGGTATTGGCATCATCATATGATTTGATGGTCGCACCGACTACAGGGCTTCTCTGGATGACTGCTATTTTCATTCCTGGCAGATCTACATCCGCGCCAAAAACAGCCTGCCCTGTTGCAATAGCTTTTGCGTCATAGATGGGGACGGGTTTTCCGATCAGCTTGTATTTGCTGAAAGGCTTGAGCACCACTTCTTCGGCGGCGGGAACAGGCATATCCTTGACTGCGTCCACAAGTTCTCCAAAGCTGATTTTTTTGCTGCTACCTCTCTGGATTACCTGCCCATTTTCTGTGTCACAGTCTTCTGCCGCAATGCCCCATTTTTGGGCAGCGGCACTGATCAACATGGTTCTTGCAGTAGCACCAGCTTTTCGCATTGGTTCGTAAAACATCCTTACCGAATAAGAACCATCGGTATTCTGGTCCCCGTATTTCTGGTCATCTCCTTCCGCCTGTATGATCTTTACTTTAGACCAATCTGCACCAAGCTCGTCAGCCACGATCATAGGCAGGGATGTTCTGATACCTGTCCCCATTTCAGACCTGTGGGCAATCAGCGTAACCTCATTTTTGGAGTTTATGCTGAGGTAAACATTAGGGGCAAAAGTAATGGTCTCACCTTCAGGGCTGCTGCACTGGAAGTTGACTCCGAGCAGGAACCCACCTGAAGCCAGGGTGCTGAGTTTGAGAAAATCCCTTCTTGAAGGAACAAACACCTGGCTTTTGTCTTCAGCGGTTTTGTTTTTCTGGAATAACAATTTGTTGAGCATACCGGAAGGGGTTATTGGTTGGAGGCTGTTAAGATGGCTGCTTTGATCCTGTTGTAGGTACCGCAGCGGCAAAGATTCCCTGCCATGGCGGTTTCTATTTCAGCATCGGAAGGTTTTGGGTTCTCGCTCAGCAGTGCTGCTGCAGTCATAATCTGACCTGATTGGCAGTATCCGCATTGTGGGACCACATGTTCCACCCATGCTTTTTGCAAAGGATGTGTGCCATCTGCTGAAAGTCCTTCGATGGTGGTGATTTTCCCGCTGCCTACGGCAGAGATAGGAGTGCTGCAAGCGCGTATTGCTTCACCATTAAGGTGGACGGTACAGGCGCCACAAAGCGCCTGACCACAGCCGAACTTGGTGCCTTTGAGCCCTATGAGGTCCCGGATCACCCAAAGCAGCGGCATGTCTTCGGCTGCTTCGACATCATGGCTTTTGCCATTGAGGGAAATGGTAAATTTTGGCATATTTTGGTATCGTTATTATTTATATCTCAATCAAATTCCATTGGCTTCTATAGGGCCTGAAAAGCAGGTTGTTGGCATCAGCTGAATTGGTGAAAGCTTCCTTTTTGGCATCCCACTCCAGTGTGCCTCCCAACTTGAATGCGATCAGTCCTAGGTGCATCGGCATGGTCATTTCCCTGGCATAAGCCAAGTTTGACTGCGGTTGGGTTCTTTGTTTGACTGCATCAATGAATTGCTGTTGGTGCCCTGGAGATCTTGCTATGCTTTTGGGTACATCGGGAAGGTCATTGAACACTATGCCGTCAAATCTGAGCTCTCTGCTGTCATAGTCACAGATGAGAGTCCCTTTAGTTCCTTCAAAATAAGCGCCTATATGACGTTCTGCCGCACCCGGTACATCAGGAGGTGTGGAAGTCCAATACAGATCTAAATTTTTGAATTGGTAATCAACTTCGATCCACCTTGGCGTGTCTCCTGCTCCAAGGGATTTTTCCCCACGGGCAGCGATAGTTTTTAATTTTTGGGGAGCCATTGCCCACCAGACAATGTCTGCAATATGGCACCAAAAATCCTGAAAAACACCTCCTGAATATTCCATAAAATATCTGTAATTGAAATGGGCCTTTTCTGGTGCATAAGCAGAATAGGGGGCAGGGCCAAGCCACATGACCCAGTTGAGATGTTTAGGAGGGTTTTGGTAATTCAGCTGTGGGATCAGTGGCGGCTCTCCGGTTTTCCAAAGCCTCACTGTTTTGATTTTTCCCAATGCGCCAGATTTAATTAGCTCCGCCACCCTATGATAGTTGTCACCAGCATGTATCTGGGTGCCGAGTTGGAAGATTCTTCCTGTATCTTTTTGGGATTTGAGCATGATCTGTCCTTCTTTGAGGCTATAGCTGAGCGATTTTTCCCCATACACATCCTTGCCTGCTTGGAATGCCATTACAGCAATTTGCGCATGCCAATGGTCCGGTGTGGCAATGGTGACAGCATCGAGATCTTTCAATTCCAGAACTTTCCTAAAGTCGGTGAAAGTCTGGGCTTTGGTCGTCGGGTGGATTTTTTTGAGTACCATCAATGCCTCATGCAGGCGTTCCTCATCTACATCACATAGCGCGGCAACTTCCACTTCAGGCAGGTTGGCAAACCAATTGAGATGTGCTAGGCCCATGCCCCCGAGACCGATATGAGCAACTCGGACTCTGTCAGAAGGTGATGCGCGTACGCCTTGGAAAGGCAGTACATACAGCCCAAGGGCGGCAAGAGCATTCAGCCTGACAAAATCCCGGCGGTTAAATTTTGGGTGCATGAATTGGTGATTTGGGAATATAAGTTACTGTGAATAAAGGGTATAATAAAACTAAACAGGAGTTTTATTTTAAATTTCAGATCATCCACTTCAAAGAAGAATGGTAATGGAAAAAGTTGTAGTGTCAATAGGTAGAATCAGATCAATGCCAAACGCACCTGATACAAATTATGAGCAAAAATATGTTTGGAAAAAAATCCCAACTGCTGGATTTTGGCTGGGTTTTCGGTGTGAAAAAGAATGAAATGGACAAACAAGGATATTCAAGAAAGGCAGTAATTCTTAGGAGATCGGCAATTTGGTGCAGGAATGTTGATTTTATAGAAAATTAAGTACCTGATTTTAAGAGAAAAATGAGTTTTATCGATGAAAATGCATATTTTTTGTGAAGGCTATTTGGAAAAAATGCCCTGACCTGCTAAGTTTGCATCACGTTAAACGAAAGCGTTTGGCACAACACCTTCCTCCTTAGCTCAGTTGGTTAGAGCACATGACTGTTAATCATGGGGTCCTAGGTTCAAGCCCTAGAGGGGGAGCAAAAAAGCGGTCATCTGACCGCTTTTTTTGTTTTTATGTTTCTCCCCTTTAAAAAGAGAAAGTTTTTTATGGTTGCAAGTTTTTAAAAATGTGAAATTTAAGCCATTGAATCAATCTTGTTTATGCTTGTATGATATGGTTGGTTGCACATCATTTAGGTCAATCTCCACGCTATTGCCAATTCACACGACAACGGTCTATACTTCGCTTTTTGAATTTCACTAGCCTCCTACAAGCTTCTTCAAGCCCTTTAACTATTTTGTATCTTTCCTCTTTTAGTTGCTCTTTAGTCTCCATAATTTTTGTTTTAAACCCTACCATGCCGGCAAAATCAATCCGACAGCCAAGATGCCATTTACAATTCCTGCTTCTGTGGAAATGGTGGAAACAAACCTATCGGATAGGCCCGGGTACCTGGAAAAAGAAGGTTATGCACTGTATAAATTCGGCTATGGGCTAAGCTATTGATTAAGCCTGAAGAAATGGAGTGGATTCTTCAGTATGTTCTGATTAATCCTATCGAGAATTGATTTAGGATTCATTCAAAATTCACCCTTAACTGCCTCTATCGAACTTTATAATTGCAAA
>DAIPZN010000179.1:0-5352 GCA_036782195.1 Cyclobacteriaceae bacterium
ATCAATCATGGATAATAGTGTAAAAGTGAAATTCGACAAAATAGACAGAAAAATACTAGAAATTCTTCAGGGGAATGCAAAAATTACCAATGCCCAACTTTCTAAAGATATTGGTCTTTCTCCTGCTCCCACTCTTGAGAGAGTGAAAAAACTTGAGCAATCTGGTATCATTAAAAGTTACCATGCCAAACTGGATCCCGAAAGAATAGGTCTAGGTGTCAGTACTTTTGTGCTTGTAAGCCTTGTTGGACATAATAAAGGAAATATTGATGCCTTTATGAAGGAAATAAATCAGATTCAGGAAGTAATTGAATGTCATCATATTACAGGTACAGGAGATTTCATACTTAAAATTATCGCTAAGGATATCACTGCATATCAGAAATTGATGTTGGAAAAGGTAAGTGAAATCAAAGAAGTAGACTCTATGCAATCCATGGTAATTCTTTCTACTTTTAAGGATAGTAAAGTACTTCCTATTCCTGTATAAAACTTTTAATTATTGTACATTTGAGGGGGTGACAATTGTCACCCTTTTTTTATGGCAAATTTTAACAATCCTTGGAAAACCTTGTCTTCACGTATGATTTATGACAATGCGTGGATTCAAGTAAAAGAAGATCAAGTGCTTACTCCTGCGAATACCCCGGGTATTTACGGGAAGGTTCATTTTAAAAATCTTGCTTTTGGCATAGTTCCTATAGATAATCAGTTGAATACCTGGCTTGTGGGCCAGTATCGGTACACCTTGGATACTTATTCATGGGAAATCCCAATGGGTGGAGGGAAGCGAGGGGAAGACAATTTGTCTAATGCAAAAAGGGAATTAAAAGAAGAAACGGGGCTAGTAGCGGCAAAATGGACTGAAATCATGCAGATCCATACTTCCAATTCCGTAACAGATGAGACCGGTGTTGTATATCTTGCTGAGGAGCTTAGTCAGGAAGAAATGGATTGGGATGAAACAGAAATGCTTGAAGTTAAAGTGGTTTCTTTAAAATCCGCTATCGGAATGGTGATGTCGGGTGAGATTACAGATGCCATTTCTATAGCCGGATTGTTAAAAATTGGTAGGCTGTACGGGATTTAAGCCCAATGATTACAATTATGCGTATTTCAGATTTTAAATTAAATTTTAAGCAGACCTTTTACTTAGCCTATCCGGTAATGTTGAGTCAGTTGGGACAGGTATTGGTAGGTGTTGCAGACAGTATGATGGTCGGTAGACTTGGTGCAGAACCTCTTGCTGCTGCTTCTTTAGGTAATAGTATCTTTTTTGTTGTTTTGATGTTTGGCATTGGTGTCTCTATGGCTATAACTCCTTTGGTGGCAATGGCTGACGGAGAAAAAAGGCAAAAAAGGATTTCAAGGCTTTTTCAGCATGGTTTTTTGATCAATATGGCTGTGGGCATATTGCTTACGCTGTTGATAATTTTGTTTTCGCCTTTGCTCCATTATATGAATCAACCTCAGGAGGTTGTAGTCTTGGCATTGCCTTACTTATTGATCATCACCTTGTCACTTCTGCCCTTTATGGTATTCCAGACATTTAGGCAGTTTGCAGAAGGGCTTTCCCAGACCAAGCAGGCCATGTTCATTACAATATTTTGTAATCTAATCAATGTTTTTCTCAATTGGCTTCTGATATATGGTAATTGGGGTTTCCCCGAAATGGGTCTCAACGGTGCAGGATGGGCTACCCTCATTTCTAGGGTTCTTATGGGAATTGTCATGGGATATTATGTGCTAAAGGCCAAAAGATTCAAACACTTCAAGATCAGGTTCAATTTCAAAGGGATAAGCTTTCCTATGCTTTCCAAAATGATCAGGATAGGTGTTCCAACAGGGTTTCAATATATTTTTGAAGTCAGTGCGTTTAGTTCTGCAGCAATTATGATGGGTTGGATAGGGGTGAATGCTTTGGCAGCCCATCAGATAGCCATTAATTTAGCCTCAATATCATACATGATGGCTTCGGGTCTTTCTGCTGCCGCTATGGTCAGGGTAGGGAATCAGCTTGGAAGGAAAAGCATTCAAGGTTTACGCCAGGCAGGATTCACAGCTTTTATTATGGTGGCTTTATTTATGAGTATTTCAGCTATCTTGTTCATCACTTTTAAAAATTTCCTGCCCTCCTTATATATTGATGATCCTGAAGTAATTGCCATGACAGCATCTCTTCTGATTATAGCTGCATTGTTTCAGTTGTCTGATGGAGTGCAGGTAGTTGGATTGGGTGCGCTTAGAGGAATGGCAGATGTGAAAATGCCTACTTTGATTACATTGGTAGCCTATTGGGTAGTCGGCCTTCCACTTGGTTATGCATTGGGCTTTTGGTTTGATTTTGGGGCTGCAGGGATTTGGTATGGTCTTTTGATAGGGCTTACGATTACTGGGCTATTATTGCTCTCCAGATTCCATGTTTTGAGCAGGAGGAAATTTCAGACATTAAAGCCTGCAAATGCCGTGTAAGACTGCTTTTATTCTATTTTATTAATCCCTATTTTCCGTTTTACAAGAAATAGATATGGAAGCTAGAACCGTCAGCCATTCCAAAGTAACCATTACCGAATTGATGATTCCCTCATATGCCAATTTCGGAGGTAAAATTCATGGAGGGATTTTACTTTCGCTAATGGATAAAGTTGCCTATGCTGCAGCTACCAAGCACAGTGGTAATTATTGTGTCACAGTGTCAGTGGACACTGTTGATTTCCTTCAACCGGTAGAAGTAGGAGAGCTTGTTTCTTTGATGGCCTCAGTTAATTATGTTGGAAATACATCTCTTGTTGTGGGGATTAAAGTCATTTCAGAAAATGTGAAGACAGGTACAGTCAAGCATACCAATACTTCTTATTTCACAATGGTAGCAAAAGGAGAGGATGATAGACCTGTACAAGTGCCTAAGTTGATTCTTGAAAACAAAACCGAAGTGAGGAGATTTGTAGAAGCCATATACAGGAGAAAGTTTAAAAAAGATTTTGAAGGCAACATGCAAAAGATCAAGAAAAATCCAAGCCATGAAAGCTTAGCAGAAATGCTAGCAGACCAAAGATGTATCAACCAATCTAAATAATATGAGAATAATTATACTATTAGTTGTAGTGCTTTTGTTGCCGTTTCAGGAAATATTTGCGCAGCATCCCCATATTCTTTCACAGAGAGAGCAAGCTGTAGTCATTGATCAAAGATTAGAGGATCGTATCAAAACCGTATTACCGGACTTGATGGATAGATCAAAAATTGACATGTGGATTATCATTTCCAGAGAATATAATGAAGATCCTGTCATCAAGACTTTTTTGCCAGCCACTTGGCATGCAGCCAGAAGAAGGACAATTTTGGTGATTTATAAGCCAGAAGGATCCAAAGAAGTTGAAACCCTTGCCGTGGCAAGATATGATGTGGGTAAATCATTTAAGAAAGCGTGGGAACCAGAGACTCAACCTGATCAATGGAAAAGAGTGGTTGAGTTGATTGTCGAGCGTAATCCCAAACAGATAGGCTTGAACATGTCCAAAGATTACGGTCATGCAGATGGGTTGAATTTGACTGAGTACCAAACGCTCCTGGCGAATCTACCTAATCAATACCACAATAGGATAACCTCAGCCCAAGCATTGGCTGTAGGATGGCTAGAGACAAGGACCCCCGCCGAGATGTCCTCATATAGGCATCTGCAGACTATTGCCAATCACATCATCGCAGAAGGCTTGTCTGAAAATGTAATAACTCCAGGGGTGACTACCACTGAAGATGTGATGTGGTGGTATAGGGAGCGCATTAAAGAATTGAAATTGGACACATGGTTTCATCCCACAGTGGACATTCAAAGGGCAGATCCTTCCTCCAAAGAACACCTACGCTCCTTTGCTGTTAAGGCGGATGAAGACGTAATTATGCCTGGTGATTTGTTGCATATTGACTTTGGCATCAGTTATTTAAGATTGAATACGGATACCCAACAGCTTGCATATGTATTAAAGCCAGGTGAAAAGGAAGTTCCTACCTATCTTAAAGAAGCCTTTAAAGTTGGAAACAGGCTACAGGATATCTTGACAAGTCAATTTAAAACAGGCCGTACAGGCAATGAAATCCTCAGAGCCACAAGGGCACAAATGGATAAAGAAGGGATCAAAGGTAGCATTTACTCCCACCCTCTAGGTGTACATGGCCATGCTTCAGGCCCTACAATTGGAATGTGGGACAATCAAGGAGATACACCTGGAGCCGGTGATTACCCACTTTATCCAAACACAGTCTATGCTATCGAATTAAATGCAGTGGTTTTCTTGAAAGAATGGAATAAAGAAGTCCGTATCATGTTAGAAGAAGGGGCTTTTTATGACGGAGAAAAGGTGGTATACCTGAATGGTAGGCAGCGTGAAATATTGCCTATACCAAGGATACAGCATTATTTGGGAAATTAATGCAATTAATGTTTAACAAAAGACACCTCAACACGGTGTCTTTTTTTCTTTTATTTCTTCTTGAATCTGAACCATCATGCCTTTGATCACCAAAAAATGGGCTGTTGAATAGGACGCTATTATACAAGCATGTATAATATTGTTCTCAAGGGAAAGGTCATAAGCTGTCAGCATATCACTGATATAAAAAAACAGCAACCCAGTCATGACTGTTATAAAACTTTGGGTGGGTACATACCTTCTTCTTTTCAAGGCAAAAAATAAGGAACATAAGTTGAAGAAGGCATATATAAGAATTGGAAATAAATAATTTCCCAAATAGGGTTTGATCACCAACACCGAAATGACAAAAACAAAGGCCAAAGATAATTCTGGAATAAGGGATGGGCTTGTGGTTCCTATGGAGCTTCTTCCAGCTGTAGATAGATAAAACATCAAACCGTAACAGGCCTGAGATACAATAAAAGTGCAAATCGCGATAATAGTAAAGAATGATTTCTCAATGGGTATGATAATAAGGATGTCTCCCAATATTGAAAAGAAGACAGCTACCAGCAAAAGTGGAATTAATTGATGGTCATAAGTTTTGTACTGAATGAATAGATATCCTATCAGAACTGGTAAAATCAAGGGTTTAAACAGCATAAATGCAAGTCCCCATTCATTTAGCAGCAAAAAGATACTCATTAAAACTACTAGCAGGTATATAACCGTCCATCTATTAGTAAAGGTCAACATCTGAAAAGAGTGATAAAAGTCAGATGTAAATATACCTGTTTTTATTAAATGTTAAATATCTGTAAATCTGTGAGTTATCTTATAATAAAAGCGATATTTTTTTATAATTTTTAGTTATTATCAGGTGAAATGGGTTAAATATTAAAATACCATTTATTTGCTGTAACATACCATTACATAGAGT
>DAIPZN010000180.1:0-5343 GCA_036782195.1 Cyclobacteriaceae bacterium
ACTTATAACTTTTTCCATTATTAATCTGTTTTGCTCAAATGACTGATTTGAATCATCTACAAAACCTGTTACCTCAAGATGGAGATGTGCGTTATTGGCCTGATTTTGTGGAAAAAGAATGGCAACAAGACCTTTTTGAGCACTTATTGAACGATATTCATTGGAATCAAGAGCCAATTTGGATGTTTGGAAAAAGGGTCATGCAGCCTAGATTGACAGCATTGTATGGCAACACTCAGATCCCATATGGTTATTCGGGAATAATTATGGAACCTAAGCATTGGACAAATCCATTGATGCAACTTAAGGAAAAAGTATCTGAAGTTGCCGGTACAAATTTTAGCCATGTTTTGCTAAACTTATATCGTGATGGACAGGACAGTATGGGTTGGCATCGGGACAATGAAAAGGTGCTCGGTAATGATCCTGTTATTGCCTCACTAAGTTTTGGGGCGGCCCGTAAATTCCAGTTGCGGCACTACAAATCAAAAAATCCAGTCATCACACAGCTTTTGGAAAGCGGCTCATTACTCTTGATGAGGGGAAGCACGCAGCATCACTGGGAGCATCAGCTTCCAAAGACTAAACTGGCATCAGGCATTCGCATCAACCTGACCTTCAGGAAAGTCAATCCACCAGCCAAAGCCACTTCCCGTAGCCTTTAGCGTCCATTTCATTTTTGGGGATAAATTCCATAGCCGCGGAGTTCATGCAATACCTCAGATTTGTGGGCTCCGGTCCGTCGTTGAAAACATGACCTAAGTGTGAATTGCCCAACTTGCTTCGGACTTCAACTCTTGCCATTCCTAAAGACCTATCAACTGGTTTTTCGATGAGTCTTGCGTCTAGAGGTTTGGTAAAACTTGGCCAGCCTGAGTAAGATTCATATTTATCCTTAGAACTGAACAGTGGAGCACCTGACACAATACAGACATAAATTCCAGCAGCTTTGTTGTCATTATATTGATTGGCAAAGGCCCTTTCTGTAGCTTCATGCATGGTCACTTCGTATTGAAGCTTAGTGAGCCTTTTTTTAAGTTCTCCATCAGAAGGTTTTTTGTATGTTTTTTCAAGTTCAACAGGCCAATACTTTGCGATAAATGCATCCCTTCCCGAACCTTTTCTATAGGCATAATATTCCTGGGGATTCTTTTTGTAATAATCCTGATGGTATTCTTCAGCAGGATAGAATACTTCAAACTTTACTATAGGAGTAACAATTGGTTTGTTGAAAATCCCCGACTTATCCAACCTTTCTTTTGAAGATTCAGCAACTTCCTTTTGTGTCTTGTCATGAAAAAAGATCGCCGATTGGTACTGGGTGCCTCTATCATAGAAGGATCCACCAGCATCGGTAGGATCAAATTGTTGCCAAAATATATCAATCAGTTCGTTATAGCTGATCACATCAGGATCATAGGTCACTTGAACTGCTTCTTTGTGACTGGTTTTACCCGATGAGACTTGTTCATATGTGGGATTTTTTTCCTTACCTCCTGTGTATCCTGAAATGACCGAAACCACACCTGGAATCCCTTCAAAAGGCGCTTCTATGCACCAAAAGCAACCTCCTGCGAAAGTTGCCTTTAGGGTTTTTGCAGGAACAGGTGTTTCACTGCTGCTTTCTTGGCCGGGATTACCACAACTGGTTGAATAGGTAAGTGTCAGGAAAAGCAAGGCAAGGAATAGATTCTTAAGACTTGCTCTAAGTGTGGTTGAAATTGAAAAACAAGGCATAGTTTTGGTTATGATAAAGACATTCCTTTGATATAATGTATCAAGAGGCATTGATAAACCGTTTAGTCTACAGCAATTTACTAAAACAACTCCGTTTTAGGGCATTGTGTTTATGTTCATTCCTTATTTACTTTTGTCTTTTATATAATGTGAAGGGGATTGAAATTCTGTTTTTAGGAGCATTTATTAATTATTTTAAAGAATCAGTGACTATGAAAAAATTATTGCAAACAACATTAATCGTATTTGCGCTTACAATGGGCTATCAGTCCACTTACGCACAATCATCAGGTGGAATTGGAATTAAAGGGGGGCTAAATTACAATTCAAATGGCAGGTATTTCGAAGATGCCCAAGCTGCTTGGGGAGATCCATTTAGCAATCTTGGATTTCACATGGGACTTTTTGGAAAAGTGAATGCAGGTCCGGTATTTTTTAGACCGGAGGTGATATATACCCAAATCAATTCAGAAGTAAACAGAACCAGTTTAAGAACCCAACGCCTAGATGTGCCGGTACTGGTAGGTATTAATCTTTTAGGTCCATTGGTGTCTGTTTTTGCCGGTCCATCCTTACATTATTATCTTGAAGATGAATTGAGAGATTTTGACTTCAATAGGTATAATGCCGGCTATCAATTAGGAGTAGGAGTTAATTTGGGAAATTTGGGGGTTGACTTAAGGTATGAAAAGGTCCTCAACAGTCAAAGAGTGAGCGTAGATAATGTATTTACTGGAGATGATTTTAGATTTCAGCAGTTGATTCTGGGTCTTTCACTTAAATTCTAATCCAGATTTTCAGCATCAGTAAAGCGGAGCCTTTGGGCTCCTTTTTTTTTGTCAAATATCATCTATTGCCGTTGCACACTTAAGGCTACTGTGAATCAGGAATATTCTATATATTTCATGTTGAAAAAAACAGTTAATTACATGCGTCAACTCCTGCTGCTCTTCCTTCTTGTTCTGTATGCCTGCCAAAAACCCCAATCACCTTTTGAAACAGAGAAACCCGATGAAACCAGATTTACTAAGACTACTTTAGTAGAAAAACTTGATGAACCTATGGAAATGGAGGTTCTCCAAGATGGCAAAGTCCTTTTTATTGAGCGGAAAGGTAAAATCAGGTTATTTGATCCATCTGAAAACGGGGTCAAGGAAGTAGGATTTATTCCTGTATATTTTGAAGCTGAGGATGGTCTGCTCGGTTTAGCGAAAGATCCTGGCTTTGAAAAAAACAAGTGGATATATCTTTACTATTCACCTTTTGGTGAAAAGCATGTCAATAGACTTTCCAGATTTACACTTGTAAATGAACTATTGGATCCAGAATCAGAAATAATAATGTTGGAAGTACCACAATTTAGGGGCTGTTGCCATAGTGGTGGATCAATTGAATTTGACAGCAAAGGAAATCTTTTTCTTTCATTAGGAGATGATTCCACACCTTTTGAATCAGACAATTATAATCCAATAGATGAAAGACCCGGAAGACCTGAAAATGTAGATGCCCAAAGAAGCTCTGCCAATAGCAATGATCTGAGGGGGGGGATTATTCGCATTACCCCACAACCAGATGGTACCTACACCATTCCTGATGGTAATCTTTTTCCTGTAGGGACTCCAAATACCCGCCCTGAATTATATGTCATGGGCAACAGGAACCCTTTTAGGATTTCGGTGGATCAAAAAACAGGTATATTATATTGGGGAGAGGTAGGTCCAGATGCAAGTGCAGACAGCTTACAAAGAGGCCCCATGGGCTATGATGAGGTCAATCAGGCCAAAGAAGCTGGGTTTTTCGGTTGGCCATACTTCATTGCCGACAATAAACCTTATTGGCATTATGATTTTGAAAAACAACAAAGTGATTATGTCTATGAAGTTCAATCACCAATCAATAGATCACCAAACAATACCGGTGTAGAAAAGCTTCCTCCGGCTCAGCCAGCATTTATTTGGTATCCATATGGGGATTCGCCAGATTTCCCTATGGTAGGCAAAGGAGGTAGAAATGCCATGGCGGGTCCTGTATATTACAAAGATATGTTCCCGGACAATGAGGTAAAGTTTCCCGGCTATTACAACGGGAAGCTCTTTATCTATGATTGGATGCGTAACTGGATCTTTACGGTGACCATGGATGAGCATTACAATTTTGTAGAGATGGAGCAATTCATGCCGTCCACAGTTTTTGACAAGCCTGTAGATATGCAATTTGGTCCAGATGGGTCTTTATATGTTTTGGAATATGGGACCTATTGGTCCGCTCAGAATGATGATTCAGGAATTTATAAAATTGAGTTCAGTGCAGGCAACAGAAAGCCTATAGCTCTAGCCTCAGCTGATAAGGTACAAGGAGGAGTTCCCATGGAGGTTCAATTCACCGGAGAAAAAAGCCATGATCATGATCCTGAAGATGAATTGACTTTTAATTGGGATTTTGATGGTACAGGCAAAACAGTATCAAAAGAGACAAATCCTAGCTTCACTTTTGACAAACCTGGTAATTACAATGTAATATTGACTGTAACGGATAAGCAGGGTCTGCAGTCTACAGCGGCCATTGCTGTTGCAGTGGGCAATGAACCCCCAAGAGTTGAAATAGATATTGAAGGCAATAGGAGCTTTTACTGGGGACAGCCTGAACTTAATTATTCAGTAAAGGTATCTGACTTAGAAGATGGCTCCACTGAAAGTGGAACTATTTCTCCTGATGCGGTAGAAGTGACCTGGGGTTACCTGAAGGAAGGTTTTGATAGAGTAGAAGTGCAGCAAGGGCATCAGTCAGAACAACCAGCTCCATTAGGAAAAACCTTGATTGTGTCCAATGGCTGCAACGCCTGCCATGCTATAGACAAAGCTTCCGTAGGACCAAGCTATCAGGAAGTAGCCAACAAATATGGAGCTGATCCTCAATCAGTGGATTACTTAAACCAAAAAATAACTGCCGGTGGCAATGGGGTGTGGGGCGAACGATTGATGCCATCACACGCCCATGTTCCTGGTCAGGAAATTGTTGAAATGGTGAATTATATTCTCTCTCTTTCACCTGATCATGCTACAGCTTCTAAGGCAAGGTTGCCGGTCAAAGGGAAGCTCATCTTAGATAGACACGAACCATCTTCAACCAAAGGGACGTATTGGATCTCTGCTAGCTATACAGACGAAAGCAGGAATGGGCAACCTGCTATCCTGAGGAGGGAGCAAATAGTCCTGCGTCATCCCATGGTTTTGGCTGCAGATGCAGATATGTTTAATGGAACAGCAAAAGCAAATAACCAAAATTCCAGATTGATCAAGTTCACAGAGAACAAGTCACATGTGGGATTTCTACAGTTGGATCTCAGTGGGATATCAAGTTTGGTACTGGCTGTTGACCCTAACAAAAAAACCGGCAGATTCCTGGTAAAAACAGGAAGTCCTGAGGGTGTTGTCATTGGTGAATCTCCTTTACTTAATGAAAATCTTAGACCCAAAACCGGAAAGGGGAGATGGTTTGATGTTGAGATTAAAATTTCAAAGCAAACTGGTCATCAAGATGTCTATCTTGTTTTTGAGACTGAAACAGGTGTAGATATCTGGGGAGCGTTTTTGCTCAACACGGTAT
>DAIPZN010000181.1:0-5309 GCA_036782195.1 Cyclobacteriaceae bacterium
GAATATTCCCTTGTTCTCTGTTATCTTTATTTTTGAAAAACCGACATGATGAATCTTAAAGATAAAGTAGTCATAGTGACAGGGGCCACATCCGGAATAGGGGAGGCCTGTGCTTTGGCTTTTGGCAAGGCAGGGGCTAAGGTGGTCATCACCGGCAGAAACAGGCTCAAGCTGGACAATACCCTCCTCAAACTGCAGCAGGCAAACATCACCTGTATGGGGGTAGAAGCCGATGCAGCCTCAGAGGCCGACAACAGGCGACTAGCGTTAGAAACCATACAGAAATTCGGGAGAATTGATATTTTGATCAACAACGCTGGGATATCCATGCGGGCCCTTTTTCAGGACTTGGATATGGAGGTGTTCAGAAAAGTCATGGACACCAATTTTTACGGAACTGTCTACGCGACCAAGTATTGTCTGGAATCCATCCTGCAGCATCAAGGGTCCATCATCGGGGTGTCATCCATCAACGGCTACAGGGGAACGCCTGCCCGCACCGCCTATACGGCCAGTAAATTTGCCATGAACGGCTTTTTGGAATCCCTTCGCACTGAGGTGATGAAAAAGGGAGTCCATGTCTTGGTGGCTTGCCCGGGTTTTACTTCATCCAATATCCGGAACAATGCGCTGACAGGAGACGGCAGCATCCAAGGCGAATCGCCAAGGGAAGAAGAAAAAATGATGAGTTCAGAGGAAGTGGCAGAAGCTATTTTGAACGCGACAGTAAGGAGAAAACGCGACTTAGTATTGACCAAACAAGGGAAATTAGCTGTATTTTTGAATAAATGGATTCCGGGAATCATGGACGGAATTGTTTACAATCATATGGCCAAAGAAAAAGACTCTCCATTTAAATAACACCCATGCTCAAATCCACACTTCAGGTTTATCTCAACCGACTGATCGATCTGTCTGGTAAAAACCGGTCGCTTTATCTGCCTAGGCTTGTCCCAAGTCAGATGATAGACATGAAGGAAATGGATCAATTGCAGCAAAAAGAAGCCTTTTATTACGTTGAGGCAATTATTTCAGGTAAAAAATCCATATCCCTTATTCCTTTTGCAGATGCAAGAGATAAGCATGTCAATCAACTTTCTCAACGATTCAGGCGGCTTCAGAATCTCGTGACACTTGCAGAGACGGAGACAGGTGAACAGAGTCTTTATGTGGCTTGGCCTTTTGTGGAAGGTAAGTTGCTCAATGAACAGGTAATCAGGTGCCCCTTGCTTTTTTTTCCAGTTCAATTGGTATTAGCTGAAGGAGAATGGTTGCTAAAGCCTCAGGAGCAGGTCCAGCCGTTTTTCAACAAAGCGTTTATCCTGGCTTATGCCAATGCCTTTAACCAAGCACCTTTAGATCTAGAAGACAATCCGCTAGATAAGTTTCCCAAAGACATACTTGAATTTAAAAACGAGCTATATCAGTTTCTCAAGCAACATTTTGCCCTGAATTTCAATCAGGAGCTTTATGAGAGCAAACTTCTGACTTTCCCGGATGTCGACAAACAAATTGATGAGGAGAAGCTAAGTACGGGTACCTTAAAGCTGCGCAACTATGCTGTTTTGGGTCAATTTTCCCAAAAAGTAGGATTTCTCACACAGGATTATGAGGCACTTTTGGCTGCAAATGCCTTTGAAAATCTCGAGGCTTTATTTGCTGAACATTTTGCTTCTGAGGATCAGCAACTCGTTGACGTCAGGGAAGAACAACTTTATACCGTTTTTCCAATTGATGCCAGCCAGGAAGCTGTTTTAAAAGCAGTGAGAATGGGTAGGTCATGTGTGGTAGAAGGCCCTCCAGGGACAGGTAAGTCTCAGTTGATAGCCAATTTAGCCGCCGATTACATTGCCAGAGGTAAAAAAGTCCTGATTGTATCCCAAAAGCGAGCTGCTTTAGATGTGGTATATGGTAGGCTGCAGGAAAAGGGATTCGCTTCGTTTTTGGGATTGGTCCATGATTTCAGGAATGACCGGAGGGAACTGTTTAAGAAGATATTGGACCAGATCAATTCTTTGGACAATTATCAAAAACTCAATAGTAGCATTGATGCCATTCAACTGGAGCGCCAGTTTCTATTACTTTCAAGACAAATAGACAATCAGGTAGAATACCTTGATGAATTCAAAAAGGCTCTTTACAATACTGAGGAATGTGGATTGCCTATCAAAGCCCTTTATCTCAGCACAGAAAACCAGGTGGCAAAGATAGACCTAACCCAGTATTATAGAAGGTTTCACTGGAATTCGGTTGATTCATTTCTCCGGAACTTCAAGTTGTATTCCACCTATTACCGCACTTACCAGCATCCCGGATCTTTTTGGTTGCATAGGGTGGATTTTGGAAACTTTGGATTGGGGGCAGCCAATAGATTGCAGGAAGTACTGAGTGAAGTGGAGGGGCTCAAGCATGATTTTGTTGAGCGATATTCCAAATATGAGGGATTTGATGTGTCTTTCTTATTTTCTTTTTATGAACAGCACCAAAAGCTCAAACAGCTTAAAAGCCACCTTCATCTCCCGGATTCTTTGGCTGTGTTTTCAAGAATCAAGCATGTTGATCCTGCACAAATCGATTTGCTATGGCTGGAACACAAAATCGAAGCCCTCAAATCCTTATTCTCAGAAGAAGGAATTGCCTGGCAGGTTGCAGATGAGGAAGTTGAGCCTTATTTCCAATTGTCTATCAATTTTGCAGCAAGGAAAAAGTCCATCTACAATAGCCTGACTTGGCCTTTTCAGAAAAAGGCATTTCAGCAACTGATGGAACTGCTGAAGCAAAATCAACTGAGTGAAGATGCATCAGGAAATGCAGTGCTGATCAAAAGACTGGAGAACAGGCTCAACCTGAACCATCAATATACGCTGTTGTCTGGCAAAGAATGGCTGGACCTTCCTGCCAAACCTTTTGATTTTGTAGCCATAAACCATTTTGGGTCCATTCATCTCGATGCCGTCAAGGCTATCAAACTCTTGGAAAGCATGGGTGAATTGGGTGGTTTCCTTCTAAAACTCATGTCTGAAGAGTCAGTTCCCAAAGCCTTAGACAGGTTGATTGATTTTGTGGAGATGCTTGATAGTCACATGGGCTTCTGGAATTTGTACCTGAGTAAGATACAGGTACAGCATTTGATTACCCAAAATATCGAAGGAGGCATAGTTGCTCTTCGCGAGCAAGTGCCTTTTGTCTACGATGAGTTGGTGGATTTTGACAACTTGAGGAGAAGGTCAAGTCCTGAGGACATAGCAGTAATGGAAAAAATTCTTGAGATGTTTCCAGACCAGGATTTTGATGCCATGAAAGCTATATTCTTGCAATCCTTAAGGTTCCATTGGATAGAACATATCGAAACCAAATATCCGGTATTGAAGGACGCCACTTCTCTTACGCTTTTAGATACACAGCGGGAGTTGATGGATGCTGTAGAGGAAAAGTGGGAGCTTTCCAATGCGATAGCTGAGTTGCGCTGCAGGGAATTGACGTTCAAAAATCTCGAATACAACAGGCTAAACAATCTGCTGACTTATAGAGACCTGAAACATCAGGTAGGTAAACAAAAAAAGATATGGAGCATCCGACAAGTAATGGAAGCGTATGCAGAGGAAGTATTCAGACTGATTCCATGTTGGCTTGCCTCTCCCGAAACTGTTTCGGCAATTTTCCCCATGCAACAGCTGTTTGACCTTGTCATCTTTGACGAAGCATCACAGTGCTATGTGGAAAGAGGGATTCCTGCAATGTTGCGCGGACAGCAAGTGGTGATAGCAGGGGATTCGCAGCAGCTGCAGCCTTATGATCTTTACCAGACCCGATTGGATTCAGAAGATGAAGGTCTTGAATTGGAGACTGAGTCCCTTTTGGACCTGGCTTCAGGATTTTTTCCTAAATACTGGCTTCAAGGTCATTATAGAAGTGCCCAGCTTCCATTGATCCATTTTTCCAATGTGCATTTTTATGATAATAAATTGGGCATGCTGCCAGAATTGCACCTACTCAATCAATCTGAAAATCCCTTTGAACTGATACAGGTCAACGGAGTTTGGGAGAATCAGACCAATATGCAAGAAGCTGAGATGGTTTTGGAAGTCTTAGACAGGATATTGGCTACAGAACAGGATTTCCGTGTAGGGGTGATTACCTTTAACTTTTACCAAATGGAGTTGATCAGTCAACTGCTTCAGGAAAGAAGGCATAAGGCTTACCATAAGGTAGCAGTCAAAAACATTGAAAATGTGCAGGGGGATGAATTTGACTGGGTAATTTTCTCAATAGGCTATGCCAAAAACAAAAAAGGAAAACTGATAGCCAATTTTGGCTTGTTGTCTAAAATGGGTGGACAAAATAGGTTGAATGTTGCAATCACCCGTGCAAGAAGAAAAATAACCCTTATCACGAGTCTACATCCCACTGACTTTAAAAAGGAACAACTAGTGAATCCAGGGATCAAGCTGCTTCATGATTATCTGGGATTCGTTGGAGATATGGTTTCAGGTAAGCCTGTCCAAATTGTCCCCGTTCAACAAGGTTATGAGAGTAACTTTGCGCTCAAGAATTTTTTGGTTGGTAAAGACCAACAATATTGGGTGACTACCTATCCTGAATCCCCGGTTTTGGACTTAACAGTAAGTGCTGAATCTGAGGTAGTGGAGGCTTTGTTGACAGATGATGAAAGACTTTATGTGTCAGGAGGCCCTAAAGAGCCATTTGTTTATCATCCATTATTGCTTAGGAGTAAGGGTTGGCCTTATCGGTTCTTTTTTAGCAGGCAGTTCTGGAAAGAGCGTTCCTCTTGATGCAAATCAATGAACAAGCTTGATGCCTATAGCTTCTATGCCGGGAAGCGTATCTACACGCATGTATTGGGTGAAGGAAACCGAATGATAATCAAGGTTTCGAAGTGGAAGGGTGTCGTATTTTGTATAAGTACTGCCAAATCCCTTTCCTAATGGTTTGCCGGAAGAAGCCTCAAATAAAGGTATATCCAGCAATTGGCTTTCCAGAACCTGATTCAAACTGTCTTTCAATACATACCTGACATACAAGTTTCTGTACTTATAATCTTGGGTATATTTGATCCCAAGAATTGTATGTCCTACGGGATGTTTGGGCAATTCAAAATGTATGGTATCTATGACATTCCAATTCTGGCTTTCTATCCCATGGTAATTTTCATAAATGCGGTCACCCGAACAAGCGCCTAGCACCAAAAGTGCCAGGCCTAATATCCATATCGTATTTAGCTTCATCGTATAAGAAATGCTTGCTTATGTCCCGTTGTTTTGATCCCCTCTTTTGTTTTTGTCTCCTCC
>DAIPZN010000182.1:0-5167 GCA_036782195.1 Cyclobacteriaceae bacterium
AATTTATATTGTACATAAAAAGATTTTTCATTATAAAAATTTATTAATTGTTTTTTCTACACTTGTTTTTTTTTGCTAAAATATCAATATTATTGAAATAGTTAGTTTGATCTACCCATTTAAATATGGTGAAAGTCACCCTTTCATCCTAGTGCCAATGCCAATGATGAGCCGTCTGGATTTTATTTCTGAAGTATACAATTTCTCTATTAACCAATTAAACTAAATACAAATGACCAAAACAATTTACCCAACTTACCAAAGCCCTCCTCTAGAATTTCTCAAGAGGATGGTTTTCATGATGATCTTTGGAATGACCATGATCATTGCACCAGCAATTGCACAAACAGGTCCTATCAGTGTGAGAGGAACAGTAACCTCATCAGAAGACAGGGAAACAATGCCTGGCGTAAACGTGCTTGTAAAAGGCACTACCATAGGCACAGCAACCGACATCAATGGTAATTTCACCCTTGAAGTACCCAATTCAAATGCTGTTTTGGTTTTTTCCTTTATCGGATTCAAACAGCAAGAGCTTAGAGTCGGCAACAGTTCAGTCTTAAATGTATTACTTGAACCGGATCTTTCCTCACTTTCAGAAATAATCGTAGTGGGATACGGAACTCAAGAAAGGGCAAAAGTAACTGGCGCCATATCCTCTATCAGTTCGGACCAGATCAAACAGCTTCCTGTCCCCAATCTTGCTTCAGCATTACAGGGTAGGGCTGCAGGTGTCACAGTTACCAATGCTGGTGCACCTGGTACAAACCCGCTGGTTAGGATCCGAGGTATCGGTACTGTTGGCAACAACGATCCGCTTTATGTAATTGACGGGGTGCCTGCCGGAGGTCTCAACCAAATCAACCCTTCAGACATTGAATCCATTGAGGTATTAAAAGATGCTTCAGCTGCGGCAATTTACGGATCAAGGGCAGCGAATGGGGTTATCCTAGTAACCACAAAGAGAGGAAGTGTCGGAAAAGCAAAAGTCAGTGTTGAATCCTATATAGGTTCCCAGACCGCCTGGAAAAAGCTCGGCCTGCTCAATAGAGAACAATATCTAAGTTTTGGTAGAGAACTACTTGCCAATGGCAATCAACCTGCTCCACAAAGATTTGGAGATTTAGGCCCATTGGCCAGTGTTGATACTGACTGGCAAGCGGAGATGTTCAGGAGTGCACCGATACAGGATCACAATGTGGCAATTTCAGGAGGTACAGAAAATGTCCTTTACAATGTTACTATGGGGTATTTCAAGCAAGAAGGCATCATGCTTGGAACTGGATTCGAAAGGGTTTCATTCAGAAGCAATACTGAATTTAAAATCAGCAAAAAAGTAAGTGCAGGTCAGACGCTAACTTTAGCATATTCTGACAGAGCTAATGAACCTTTTACAGGTGGTAGAAGCCAGCTAGAGCACATTGTGAAGCAGGTGCCATATATTCCAGTTCGTGACGAAACTAGACTGGGAGGTTTTCGTGCACCAGACAGAGTAGACGGATCCGATCCTGAAAACCCTGTACTCAATGCTATTTTACGGACTGACCGTTCCCAAGACTATAAAATACTTGGTACAGGCTACATCAACGTCGACTTATTTAAAGGTTTTCGCTATAAATTCCTGGTAGGTGTGGATCTGGCACTGGGCCAAGGCGATTCTTACTCACCAAGGTTCAATGCGGGTGACTTCAACAACCAAGCTTTTGCTGCCATATCCCAGACAAGATCTACTTTCTTCTCTCCTTTAATTAGCAATCAGTTTAGCTATAACAAGAAGATTGACAAGCATTCGTTTGATGTTTTGGGTGTTATTGAGCAACAAACATTCACCAACACCAGCTTGAATGGAACAGGACAAAACTTCCTGACCAACGATGTTAAGGTATTGCAAGGTGTTCAAAACCAAACTACTTCAGGAAACAAAACTGAGTACGCTTTGATTTCTTATATCGGAAGGATCAATTATGACTATGAGCAAAGATATCTTTTCAGTGCTTCTGTAAGACGGGATGGCGGTTCAAGATTTGGCCCTAATTATAAGTGGGGTACTTTCCCTTCCCTATCTGTTGGTTGGAGGCTAAGTGAGGAGAGTTTTATGAAGAGCCTTGAAGCTGTCAGTGATCTGAAGCTTAGAGCTAGCTACGGTGAAACAGGTAATGATAGAATTGGGGATTATGCGTACCAAGGCACAATAAATAGTAACCATTTCTACAATTTCGACGGCTCTCTCCAAGGCGGAAGCACCATTTCTGAACTTGCAAATGCAGATTTGAGATGGGAGACAACAATAATGAAAAACATTGGGTTGGACTTGGGGCTTTTCAACGACAAAGTCAATTTAAGTGTCGAGTACTTTGATAACCAAACTCAAGGAATGCTTTTAAGGGTTCCGCTTCCTCCTTCTTTGGGATTTGACGTGGCACCATTTGCCAACGTGGGAAAAGTATCCAATCGTGGTTTTGAAGTCACTGCAGGATACCGAAAATTTAATGGACCGTTCCAGTTTTCAATTGATGGAAACGTTGGATTTGTGAGAAATGAGCTTACTTCACTTGGAACAGGCAACACGATATTTGGCCCTGGCTTCCAAGGTGATCAGCTTACATTTACAGAGGCAGGCAGACCAATTGCTTACTTCTATGGTTGGGTAGCAGATGGACTTTTCCAATCTGGAGAATCAACAGCAGCACAGCCTAATGCAAGACCAGGAGATATCCGCTTCAAAGACATCAACGGAGACGGAACCATCAACGCCAGCGACAGAACATACCTAGGACATTATCTTCCGGATTTCACTTACGGATTAAACATGTCTGCCAATTACAAAAACTTTGACCTTACTGTATTCCTACAAGGTGTTCAGGGCAATGAAGTATTTAACCTGCTCCGTTTCCACACTGAAGGTATGACTAGGCTTTTCAATGCCAGCACTGTGGTGCTTGACAGATGGACACCAACAAATACCAACACAGATGTGCCAAGAGCAGTCTCTGGTGACCCAAACAGAAACGCAAGAGCAAGTTCACGTTGGGTTGAAGATGGTTCATACATGAGGGTGAAAAACATCATTATAGGATATAATCTCCCTACAAATCAATTGAATTCCTGGAGCAAAGGAAGTATCAGCAAAGTGAGGGTGTTTGTCCAATCACAGAACCCATTGACATTTACGAAATACTCAGGCTATGATCCGGAAGTTGCTGTTCGTACAGGCATTAACTCCACATTGGGCGCTGGTATTGATTATGGTCAGTTCCCTGCCGCTAGAACAATCATCGGTGGCTTACAACTTACTTTCTAAACCTGCCATTTAAATAAAGAAGCTTATGAAATCAAAAATATTATTAACAGCAGCATTGGTCGGGATAGGATTCGTTTCTTGTAACGAGGATAAGTTAAATCCTATCAACCCAAATCAACTTTCCATTGAGACATTTTATAGGTCAGGACCTCAATTAGTCGCAGCAATCAATTCGGTTTATGCTGGTCTTCAGGGGAACAATTTATATAACAGAGAATATTTTTTCTTGCACGATTTGTTATCAGATGATTGTGATACAGGTGGTCCTCAGCTTGAAGCTCAAAGGGCTCAAATCCTCAACCACGTATTCGATGCATCAAACCCACTTGTTGAAGCCAATTGGAGAGGTTGGTTCAGGATTGTACATCGTGCAAACTTAGTTATTGAAAATGCAGATAAGGCAACTCAGGAAATCACTGAATCGCTAAGATCCAGGGTACTGGGTGAAGCCTACTTCCTCCGCGCCTTGGCTAATTTCGAGCTTGTTTCTCTTTGGGGTCCCCTTCCATTGATGCGCACCTCAGCAAATATCCCTACAGGCTTCCCTAGGGTTTCGGAAGAAGAGGTCTATCAGTTGATATTCGCAGATTTGGCAGAAGCTATTAGCAAACTACCTTTAAAAAGCACCTACACAGGTGCAGACAGAGGCAGAGCAAGCAAAGGAGCTGCACAAGCACTTGCTGCCAAAATCCGCATGTTCCGAGGTCAATATAGTGAAGCTGTACCTTTGCTTCAGGAAGTAATCAATTCCAATCAATACAGATTGATGGATAGATATCTTGACAATTTCGAAGAAGAAAACGAAAACAATGCTGAATCAGTATGGGAAATCCAATTCTCAGAGGCCTTTGGTGATGCCGGAGGCTGGAATGGCGATGGAGGTGGCATAGCAGAAGTCACTTTCCGCGGTCAGGAATACGGACCTACAGCATGGAGAAACGTCATCCCTAGTCTCTCTTTGATTAATGAATTTGAAACAATAGAGAAAGGCTCTCCTAAAAATGACCCAAGAATAAGCTACAATTTCTATAGAATTGGAGATACTTATAATGGAGGACAAAGCATATTAACAGCTGATAGGGTACAAGGTAATGTAAACCGACCAAGTTGGAGAAAGTACCAGATGATCTACAAAAGAGCAAATGAAGATGTAAGATCTGGGATCAATTTCAGAGTAATCCGCTATGCTGATGTCCTACTAATGATGGCTGAAGCCATTAACGAAACAGCTGGACCTGCAGGAGCACTTCAATACATCAATCAAGTACGTGCAAGGGCGGATGTGGCCATGCCTGCTTATCCAACTGCTCAATTCCCAACCTCTACAAAAGAGCAAATGAGATTGGCTATTCAGCATGAAAGACGTGTGGAGATGCCAGGTGAGCAGATCAGAAACAGGGACATCAGAAGATGGAGAAGGCAACAAACCTTACCGGCCGAACCTATAGCTGTTTGGAATGCAAGATACAACCTGCTTCCATTACCGCTTTCAGAAATCGACAACAACCCTGCCCTGAGCAATTCCGATCAGAATCCCGGTTATTAAATTTAATTTAAAACCGAACCAAAAGCAGCCGTTTCCACGGCTGCTTTTCTTTTTTATATCTTTTTCATTCTCATCAAAATAGCCGTTCAGAAGACTTTTGGCTGTAAGCATGGCTTTCAAAAATCACCTTAGAACAAAGAGAAAAGCCCAACAATAAATGAATGATTTTATCCTTCAAATAAGCCATTGATTGAGGATTCTCGATTTGTAAATAGCTGATCCTGAACCTGTATACAAATTAAGATAAACATTTTGTTTGTTTAGTCATATTTTTATGATGTAAAGCCCATCATTAATAAAATATTGTTTAAAGTTATAAT
>DAIPZN010000183.1:0-5159 GCA_036782195.1 Cyclobacteriaceae bacterium
ATCCTGGGACGATCCTTATCTGGAGGATCACAAAAGACCGCTAAGTCCGAGAGGTTTGCGGGACATGCCAAAGATGGCCCAAAGACTGAAAGCTAAAAATATCTTCCCGGAAGTGATCTATGCTTCAGACGCGGTTAGGGCAAAATCCACCGCACTGCTCTTGATCCAACATCTCGGGTATCCAAACATGGAGGTGGATTTTTCACATGATCTTTTTCATGCATCGAGTGGGAGAATATTAGATAAAATCAATTCGTGCCCGAATTCATATTCAACTTTAGCGATTGTAGGTCATAACCCTGGACTTAACGAGCTCATCTGGAGCTTAGGGCAAAACATCGATAATCTTCCTACTTCCGGAATTTTTGGATTTTCCTGTAACACTGATACATGGAAAAACATATCAGACAAAACCGCTGAATTTTGGTTTTTTGACTACCCCAAAAAAGCGAATTAAAAATTTCTGACATCCTGAATTACCTCTTTGAATTCAGCTGGATGTCTGAGTAAATACATGATTCTTTCGGCTGTCTCCGAAGGAGCACTTAGTTGACCGTTTTGCTTTAGGTCAATGAATTTTTCCAAGGCAGAAAATGAAGCTTTCGAACTCCCTCGAATGGCAGTCTGCATGTCTGTATCAACAACTCCAGGAGCCAAAGCAAAAAACCTAATTCCAGACCCTGTAAGATTAGCCTCTTCTTGTGCAATTTGGGTAATGAGGTTCAAAGCAGCCTTACTTGACGCATAGCCAGCCCAACCATCTATTACTTTTTTTGCTGCTCCAGAGCTGATATTTACAACCAGTCTTTCCTGATGCAGAGCACCTTTGTATCTCCGCACATACTCATTCATCAAAAAGGCAGGTGCAAGAACATTGATCTGCAGAAGCTTTTGGTATTCCTCAATTGCCAATTCTCCGATGTATCCCACTTGGCCAATCCAGCCTGCATTGTTGATCAATACCACTTTCTCGAAATCACCAGTGGGAAAAATCTGTTGTAACAGCTGTTCAGAAAGTGGGGTTTGTGAAAGGTCGACCTGGACAAATCTGAAGTTGGGAGTCTCCATTGCTCCGTCAGTTCTCCCTAAGCCAATCACCAGATTCTGTTCGTCTTCTAGCAACTTTTTCACTAAGGCATAGCCTATTCCTTTTGTGCTTCCAGTAACGATATAGAGATTTTTGGGCTTCATATAAAAAAACCGGTTTGCCTGTGGCAAACCGGATACGAGAATTTACAATATGTATTGGGAGAGATCTCTGTTTTTGACCAATGAACTCAACCTTTCTTCTACCATTTCCTTAGTAATCATGATTTTGGAGTTTGCCTCAATGGTATCAGGCACATCAAATAAGAAATCATTCAAGAGATGGCTCATAACAGTATGAAGTCTTCTGGCTCCAATATTCTCCACTTCTTCATTTATTTTAAAGGCTAGCTTTGCTATTTCCCTTATTGCCTCATCATTGAAATCCAAAAACACTTCTTCTGCTTCAAACAAAGCCTGATACTGTTTGGTAAGCGCATTTTTTGGATCTTTTAAAATTCGGTAAAAATCATCCTCAGTCAGGCTACTTAATTCTACTCTGATAGGAAATCTTCCCTGAAGCTCTGGAATGAGATCTGATGGCTTACTTACATGAAAAGCTCCCGCTGCTATAAAAAGCACATGGTCAGTGTTGACAATGCCATATTTGGTATTGACAGCGCTTCCTTCTACTATGGGCAAGAGATCCCTTTGAACCCCTTCCCTGCTGACATCGGGTCCTCCTCCTGATTTTCCACTTTTGGAAGCGATTTTGTCTATTTCATCAATAAAGATAATCCCGTTGTTTTCGGCTATTCGAAGTGCCTCTTCCTTCACTTCATCGAAATCCACAAGCTTGCTTGTCTCTTCCTCCATCAGCACCTTCCTCGCTTCAGAAATAGTCAGTTTTCTTTTCTTGGTCCGCTTAGGCATCATCCCACTGATCATATCCTGAATACCTGCCATACTGGCATCATCAACCATCCCATTGCCAATCATCCCAATTCCTACAGGAGCACTTTGCTTGACGTTGATTTCTATTTTTCTATCTTCCAGTTCCCCCCTTTTTAATTTATCCCTGAATTTTTCACGGGTTTTTTCATTGAGTTCTTCTTCGGTAGCATTGTCAGGATTGAATTCTCCTGAGTAGGAGGATGTAGTACGTGAGAAACCTGCTGCCTTTACAGGTGGTATGAGGATATCTAAAATAATCTCTTCAACTGCAACAGCTGCTTTTTCTTTTACTTCTTCATTCTTTTTTTCCCTAACAAGATGGACAGATTGTTCTACAAGGTCCCTGACCATGCTTTCCACATCTCTCCCTACATATCCGACTTCTGTAAATTTGGAAGCCTCGACCTTGGTAAACGGGGCATTGGCAACTTTAGCAAGCCTTCTGGCAATTTCAGTCTTACCTACACCTGTAGATCCGATCATCAGGATGTTGTTAGGGACAATATCCTTTTGAATATCTCCTTTGACATTCATTCTTCTGATCCTATTGCGCAGGGCAATCGCCACATTTCGCTTCGCATCGTGCTGACCGATAATATATTTATCCAATTCAGCTACAATCTGCCTTGGAGTTAATTCTTTGATGTCGTCTCTCATTTCAGTTGGTTCAAACTTGAATAAATTAATTCAGGTATTTAGAAGGTTAACGGCAGAATACTCTGCCAGTTATTCTTCATTCATTTTTACAGCAGAGGGAAATACAAACTCCACCGGATCAGCGACTTTCTCTTTTAGCAGCGCAATATCTAGCACCTCCTCAACTTTATCTACAAAATGGAAATTGATCCCTTTGAGGTATTCCTGATCTATTTCTTCGATATCTCTTTTGTTTTTCTGACATAAGATTATTTCCTTCAAGCCTGCTCGTCTAGCTGCAAGGATCTTTTCTTTAATACCTCCAACTGGCATCACTTTGCCTCGTAGTGTGATTTCGCCTGTCATGGCTACCTTGGCTTTTACTTTTCTTTGGGTAAAGCTGGAAGCCATGGCTGTAAGCATGGTTATACCTGCTGAAGGACCGTCTTTGGGCACTGCTCCGGCCGGCACATGGATGTGAAGGTCATAGTGGTCAAATACCCTATAGTCAATCCCAAGCTTGTCAGCTTTTGATCTCAGGTATGATAGGGCTGTCATGGCAGACTCCTTCATCACATCGCCTAATTGACCCGACAAGGTCAATTTTCCTTTACCTCTACTGAGGGAACTTTCAATAAACAATATCTCTCCACCTACAGAAGTCCAGGCCAATCCTGTGACTACCCCTGCAGTGTCATTATCCTGGTAGATTTCCTTATCGAATATTTCTCCTCCTAAAATTTTTCTTACCGTTTCGGTAGTGATTTTTTTGGCGTATTCTTCTTCCATGGCTATGGACTTGGCGATGTTTCGCACAACTTTCCCGATAGCCCTCTCTAAACTCCGCACACCTGATTCCCTGGTGTAATCCTCAATGATCTTAATCAAGGCAGCCTTATCAAAAATGATGTCTTTGCCTTTTAATCCGTGTTCTTTACGCTGCTTAGGAACCAGGTGCTTTTTAGCAATTTCCAGTTTTTCCTCCATGGTATATCCCGTCACCTCTATGATTTCCATCCTGTCTCTAAGTGCAGGCTGAATGGTATCCAGTGAGTTGGCTGTGGCTATAAAGAGCACTTTAGAAAGATCGTATTCCACTTCAAGGTAATTGTCCGTAAAGGTGCTGTTTTGCTCCGGATCCAGAACCTCAAGGAATGCAGATGATGGATCACCTCTGAAATCAGAGCTCAACTTATCAATTTCATCCAAAACATAGACAGGATTGGAAGTTTTCACCTTTTTCATGTTCTGGATGATTTTACCAGGCATAGCACCCACATATGTTTTGCGGTGACCTCTGATCTCTGCTTCATCATGAACGCCACCCAAAGACATCCTGACATATTTGCGGCCCAAAGCTGTTGCAATTGATTTACCTAAAGATGTCTTACCAACACCCGGAGGGCCATATAAACACAATATTGGGCCTTTGAGGTCATTCTTAAGCTTGAGCACTGCCAGGTACTCTATGATCCTTTCTTTTACTTTTTCTAAGCCGTGATGGTCCTTGTCCAGTACAGCCTTTGCTCTTTTCAAGTCAAAGTTGTCTTCAGTATACTCATTCCATGGCAGTTCAACCAAGGTTTCGGCATAATTCAATGCAATTGGATATTCAGCTGCAGAGGGATTGATGCGCAGGATTTTATCCAGTTCCTTTTCAAAATGCTTGGCCACTTCTTTTGGCCACTTTTTGAGGGCACCACGCATACGAAGGTCTTCAACTTCTTTTTCAGGCCCTTCTTCTCCAAGTTCATTTTGCAGGACCTTCATTTGCTGCCGCAGAAAATAATCCCTTTGTTGCTGATCAATATCAGTATGGACTTTCTTCTGTATCTCACTCTTGAGTTCAAGCATTTGAATATCCTTCATCATAAACTCAAGCAGAAGGGTAGCACGCTCCACCCCATCATTGATTTCAAGTAGCCTTTGCTTTGACTCAACGGGAGCATTGATATTAGAAGACAGGAAGTGGGTAAGGAAGGCTGTGTTATCTATGTTATCCAATGCAACTTGCGCTTCCCGCGGAATTTCAGGATTGAGGTGAAGGATTTTGGCTGCGGCATCCTTCAGTGACTCCTCAAGGGCTTGAATCTTTTTGCTGTTTTTAGGAAAATTCTCCTCAAGATATGCTACTCTAGCTGTGAAATATGGGTCCTCAGTCAGTGTTTCTGTGATCTGAAATCTTTTTTTCCCTTGAATGATAATGGTGGTGTTTCCATCTGGAAGCACAATCATTTTGATGATTTTGGCTAAAGTGCCGACATGATAGATATCTTCCCATGAAGGGTCATCATGCTGCGCATTGATCTGTGCACATACACCGATTAGTTTGTCTCCTTTTTGCGCTTTTTTGACCAGTTTGATCGAGCGCTGCCGTCCGACTGTAATGGGTATGACTACTCCCGGAAAAAGAACTGTATTGCGTACAGACAAGATCGGGATATCAGTAGCGTAATTTTCATTTTGGAGCTGACCTTCATCTTCATCATCTGTGATCAACTGAATGAGATCACCTTCACCTGCATAGTCCCCTACCATTAATG
>DAIPZN010000184.1:0-5130 GCA_036782195.1 Cyclobacteriaceae bacterium
GTATGGAAATATCAGTATTTTGATAAAACAGGACTAGAGACTAGTTCCGGTCAGCGTCTGATGATCCATAAAATAGGTAAGCACAATCAATACGATGGCCCGGACTTTATTGAAGCCCATGTTCAGATAGGTGAAATTTCATATGCCGGACATATTGAAATTCATAAGAAGTCATCTGACTGGCATTTGCATGAACATGGCAAAGATCCTCGATATGAGACGGTAATACTTCACGTAGTATGGGAAGAAGATCAGCTGATCACAAGAAATGACGGAACGCAACTGCCTACCTTGGCTTTAAAGGGCAGGATATGGTTAGATGTGCTTCGGAATTACGAAAGGCTAGTAAGAAATCAACAGGAAATCTTATGTGCAGACAGCCTAGCAAAAACAGCTGAGATTATCAGATTCAGTATGCTTGAAAAGGCCTTGGTAGAAAGATTGGAGCAAAAAAGCACCTCCCTTAAAACCGTTTTGGTAGAGACAAAAAATGATTGGGAGGAGACAACTTATCGGTGGCTTTTTCAGAGCTTTGGCTTTAAAACCAATAGCATTCCGATGATGCAGCTTGCAGAAAGCATACCCTACAAACTAATACAAAAGCATGCGGGGAATCCTTTTCAAATCGAAGCGATGCTATTGGGTCAGGCTGGGTTGATCCCGGATCAAGTCAATGATGCCTATACAAATCTTATCAAACATGAATACCTGTTTTATCTGCATAAATATCAATTCCCCAATGGAGTGCATGCTCATCAATGGGTATTTAAAGGTGTCAGGCCTTCAAATTTTCCAGCAATCAGAATAGCGCAACTTGCCCAACTGTTAAGCCAAAGTCCAAGTTTATTTTCTAGTTTTTTGTCAGATACACCAGACTTTTCAGGGATTAAAAAACTGCTAAATATCCAATTGCCGGATTATTGGCAGCATCATTTTGGTTTAGGGAGTGCTTCATCTAGACCGCTTTCAAAGACCATTTCGACAGGCAGCCTGCAATTGCTCTTGATCAATGCGGTTGCCCCACTTTGGTATGTGTATGGTAGTTATATTGAAGATCTGTCATGGAAAGAAAGGACATTTGACCTAATGAACCGTCTCCCGTCCGAAGATAACTTTATCACCAGGATGTATGGGAAGCATTCTTGGAAGCCCATGAATGCCTATGATTCGCAAGGAATGATAGGTTTATACCGTGAATATTGCCAGCCGAAGCGCTGTCTTGACTGCAAAATCGGTCAGAATATCTTGAAAAGCCCCTTAGTCTGATTTTGCTAAAAGCCTAATTAGCCGTACTTTTGCGTTCCAACCAAATGAGCAGAAATGGACAAACCGGTAATCATATTAGGCGCCAAAGGTATAGCCCACCCTGCCTTGGAGATTTTCAATAGTAACCAGATCATTGTCTACGGATTCTTGGATGAAGATGAAAAGTTACATGGTCAGGAAATCAACTTGGTGCCTGTGTTGGGCAACCCAGAAGATGAAGGCTACCTCAAGTTGGTCGGTAAAAAATGTGAAGCATTTGTCGCCGTTGACGACAACAAATACCGGCAATTTTTGGTGAAGTTGCTGTTGGAAAACAGAAAAGTACAACCTATAAATGCTATTCACCAAACTGCTTATATCTCTACAGATGCTGTACTTGGGCATGGCAATTTCATCAATGCCAGTACAGTAATAGGTGCCGCATCAAAAGTCGGGAATTACTGCTTAATCCACTCAGGAGCAGTGATTGACCATCTTGCAGTGGTGGAGGATTATGTGCAGGTAGGTGCCGGTACTATTGTCAATGCAAATGCAACACTTAAGGAAGGAGCTTTTTTAGGCTCAGGTGTAGTTGTCGTTTCTGGGGTTACGGTTGGGAAAAACGCCCGTGTTGGCGCTGGTTCCGTTGTGATCTCAGATGTCAAAGATGGAGATACTGTTTTCGGCAACCCTGCTGCAGTGATCAAGAAGTAATACAAATTCAATAAATAAACCAGACACCCTGTCGGAAACAGGGCCTTAGTTATGGAAAATCAACAATACCAAATCCTCCTTTACTATTGCTATGCACCTATTGCAGACGCTGAAGCTTACAGAGAGGAACACCACCTCTTCTGTGTCGAAAACAATATCCGTGGCCGCATCATTATTTCTCCGGAAGGACTTAACGGAACAGTCTCCGGTCTGAAGGAAGATTGTGCCAAGTACATGGCTTATATTCATGCTGATCCCCGTTTTTCCAAAACAGAATTCAAGATCGATGTGCATGATAAGCATGCTTTTGCTAAAATTCACGTCAGGTACAAGCCAGAGATCGTGCACAGTAGTCTAAGACATATCGATCCCAATGTTAGAACAGGCAAGCACCTCGAGCCAGAGGAGTTCAAAAAACTCAAGGACGAAGAGGATGTAGTCATTTTGGATGTAAGGTCCAATTACGAACATGAATTAGGCCATTTCAAAAATGCCTTGACATTGGATATTGAGAATTTTAGGGATTTTCCTGAAAAAGTCAAAGAGCTAGAGCATCTTAAAGATAAAAAAATCCTTACCTATTGCACAGGTGGTATCAAATGTGAAAAAGCCTCCGCTTTTCTTCTGGAACAAGGTTTTAAAGATGTCTACCAATTGCATGGCGGCATCATCAAGTACGGTATGGAAGCCGGTGGAGAAGACTTTGAAGGCAAATGCTATGTTTTTGACAATAGAATAGCAGTAGATGTTAATAAAGTAAACCCCAAGGTTATCTCCACATGCCATGTATGTGGAACAGTATCTGACAGAATGGTGAATTGCGCAAATTCTACTTGTAACATCCATGTTCCCATTTGTGAAAAATGTGGGTGGGAACTTGAAGGTGCCTGTTCTCCAGAGTGCAAAGAACATCCCGAAAAACGTCCTTATGACGGTACTGGGTACTACCAGAAAAATACAAATGGATACAATCCCTACAAAGGCCTGAACAGGAAAAAGGATGCATCCACACTTCAAAATTCCCCATCATGAGTAAGATCATCCCAGAGTCTGAATTGATCATCAATGGAGATGGCAGTGTCTATCATCTTAACTTGAAGCCAGAACATCTGGCTTCAACTGTTATTGCAGTCGGTGATCCTGATCGGGTGCAAGAAGTATCTAAATATTTTGATCAGGTCGAGTTCCGGATGAGCAAACGGGAATTTATCACCCATACCGGAACATTAGGAGGCAAGAGACTCACAGTCATGAGCACTGGCATGGGTACTGACAATGTAGAGATTTTCATGACGGAACTGGATGCCTTGGTCAATGTTGATTTCAGCACCAGGATGATCAAGCCGCAGCTTACATCCCTGCAGATCATACGGGTTGGCACTTCCGGAAGCATGCAGCAGGACTTGCCCGCTGGCTCGCTTTTGGCATCTGCCTATGGAATAGGTTTGGATACCCTGATGAGCTACTATACCATAGCGCAGACCGAAATGGAATTGAAGCTAGGGTACAAGATCCAAGATGTTTTAGGCCTTTCCTTCAGACCTTACTGTGTACAGGGCTCGGAATTACTCATGTCCCAACTTGGAGATGGCCTCATTGCCGGCAATACTGTTACCTGTCCTGGTTTTTTTGGTCCTCAAGGTAGAAAAGTAAGGCTTGATCCAGCAATTCCGGATATTATCGAAAAGCTAAGCGGTCTTTCAGTGGATGGGCTGACACTGACTAACTTTGAAATGGAGACGGCAGGGTATTATGCTTTAGGTAGGCTTCTTGGACATGAAGTACTAAGCTTAAATGCGATTGTCGCAAATAGGATCAACAAAACTTATGATCCTGATGCGCATGCAACAGTAGATAAGCTGATCCGACACACCCTCTCAAGACTTACAGGTGTGGCACTTTGAGAATAAAGATGAAATAGCTCCAACGGACATATTAAAATCACCTTTGCAGGATGGGTTGTGGATTTCCTAAAAAGTGGAGTCATTAACTTACTTGGGAAAACCTACATAGTACAAGTCAAAGCCTCCTTGGCCACCTGTCCGATTGGACGAGAATATCATCAGGTTATTGATAAATCTACTTTCTGACGAAACTACAGGTCTATATTCATCAAACTCTGAATTGATGCCTCCACCGAAAGTGATTGGCTCAGACCATGAATCAGCTGTTTTTTTTGAATAGTATAAATCATAACCCCCAATGCCTCCTGGACGGTCCGAGGCAAACACCAACAGATCACCCATCACATATGGCATGTGGTCATTTGAACCGCTGTTGATGTTGAGTTTAACCGCATCTTTGATTCCAGAGCTGCTAAGAACTTCTATTGGAGACTTCCCTACGGGAATGTCAATTTCATAAATGTTGAAATTTCCCTCCTTATCCGAACTGAATAACAATTTCAAGGGAGTATCTACCCCTTCTCTTTCACCTTTTAAATAGTTCTTTCCATAAAGACAGGGATACATCTCGTTTGAAGTCTCATCCAAAATCCTTAAAAAAGGAAGGTTACGGCTGTTCAAAGATGGTATAGGCTTTTCTGTCAACGCATGTATGGAATGAATGCCATCCGACTCTCGGGAAAAGAGCAAGGAAAGGTTGTTTGAAGCATCTACATAAGTATAGGGACCTTTTTCATCGGAATTGGAATAGCTGTTGATTGTCAAATCCTGTAATGCTTTTGTTCTTGGATCTGGAAAATGAGGTAAGCTTCTTTGGAGTAGTAAAAAATTCTCTTTTTGATCCCAGGTAAAAGATAAACCATAATGAGTCAATTTAAAGTCAGTGGTAGGGTTGGGCCTGTTGGTAGAAAACACCAAGTCAACATAATGTCCGACAAAGAAAATATCGGAATTGACATCATCCCAAGCAGAATTGGCTAACGCTAAATTGACAGGAGTCTCTGGAAAAAAACCAAGGCTTCTTGGTTCCCTACAAGCTATAAAAAGTATTCCCAGCAGCAATAACTTCACATTTTTCAGCATTTTATAAATAGAAAAATTAAAACCCCCAACTCGATTTAAATCTGTTTACAGTTTTTTTTAGATCATGGGAATCAGGCACAATATTAAAATCCTTCTAAGATATCAACAATTAAATTAATGCTTAATTTCTATCAAACCAACTAAAGACAATTATCAAATTGTTATAGAGACCTCATTTTTGAAT
>DAIPZN010000185.1:0-5004 GCA_036782195.1 Cyclobacteriaceae bacterium
GTTAATAAGCGTTAAAAAACCAATTATTTACAACTACATTTTAAGTATTAAAATATCAAAGAATAATGTTGCGTAAAATAATAGTTTTACAAATTGCTATTTCTTAAATTTTTAATTCTGTCCACGTAAAATTTCTTTCTGATTTTGGATTATGTAAGGTTAATAAATAAAATTGACCATTATTAACTAAACTAAATTATCAATAATGAAGAAAGTTTTACTTACTCTAGCGTTCATAGCTGCGGCCGCTGTGTCGCTATATGCGCAAAGTAGGACTGTCTCCGGGAAGGTCACTTCCTCTGAAGAACCTAACGGTATTCCCGGAGTCAATATCCTAGTTAAAGGAACTACAGTTGGAACTGTTACAGATTTCAACGGTAATTATTCTCTTTCTGTACCAGAGGGTAGTTCTACTTTGGTTTTCTCATTTGTTGGGTTTTTTACGCAAGAAGTGGCTGTAGGAAACAACAGTGTGCTCAATGTAGAAATGAGAGCTGATCTCAAAACCCTTGGAGAAGTTGTAGTAACTGGTTATGGTACTCAAGAGAGAAGGGACATCACCGGATCTGTTGCTTCAATCAATAATGCGGCAATTGAAAATCTAGTGGCGCCATCTTTTGATACCCAATTGGCGGGTAGGGCCCCAGGTGTATCCGTTACAGTTCCAAATGGTATATTGGGCTCTCGCCCCATCATCAGAATCCGAGGTGTCAATTCCTTGTCTGGCGGAGCTGATCCATTGATCGTAATTGACGGTGTGCCTATTGTTGATTCTGATAGATCTGCAGTAGTAGCTTCCAATCCTTTGGCCAATATCAATCCTGCCGATATCGAGTCTTACGAAGTTTTAAAAGATGGATCTGCAACAGCAATCTTCGGTTCTAGGGCAGCCAATGGCGTGATCCTCATTACAACAAAAAGAGGTAGGTCAGGTAAAGCTCAAATCAATTACAATGTTAGCACTGGTTACAATGAAGCTGTTGGAAGATTTGATCTTCTGAACGGTGATCAGTTTGTTCAGATTGCAAATGAGAAAAGAACCAATGCCAACCAATCTCCATTGGCTAATATTGGTGTAAATACTGATTGGCAAGATGCTGTAATGAGAAGAGGCAATACCCAGCAGCACAACCTTTCTGTTTCAGGTGGAAATGAAAATACAAAGTATTTCTTCTCAACAGGATTTACCGATCAGCAATCTGTCATCAAAAACAATGATCTGAAGCGTTATTCATTTAGATCAAACCTTGATCACTCAATCTCTAAAAAGGTAAGAATAGGCAAAAGCCTTTCCTATACTTACACTGAAATCACAGGTTTGAACAATGGTGCAAACTCCCTTTCAGGTGCTATTTACAATGCTACTAGGGCATTGCCTAACGTACCGATTTTTGACCCTGCAAATACTGCTTTCAGTGGTTACAACATCACTGCCAACGGTGCGACAACAGGTTTTGGAGCAAACTTGGCGGGTCCGGACAACAACATTCCAAACATCGCATATGTCCTTGAAAAAAACTTCTACAGAGGTAGGAACCATAGAGTTTTGGGCAATGCATATGGAGAGGTAGATATTGTCAATGGTTTGACAGCAAGAACACAAATTGGTATTGATTTGACTCAAGCGGATGATTTCCAGACTTTGGATCCGAAGCATGGAGACGGAAGAAGCTCAAACGGTAACGTGTACATGGCGTTCAACCCAGCTTTCCGTTGGAACTGGCAGAATACATTAAACTATCAGGCTGTACTTGCTGATGACCATAGCATCAATGCAACAGTAGGTGTTGAATATCAGTACACCAACTTCTACAATTTCAATGCATCAGGAACTGACTTCTCAGATGAGTTTTTCCGTTTCCGAAACCTGATCTCTGGTTCTTATAACAATCAGTTTTCAGGTGGAGGTTTCTCAGAAAACGGTTTTGATTCATATTTTGCAAGAGTCAACTATAGCTTTAAAGGCAAATATTTACTTTCATTGGCAGTAAGAAATGACGGGATTTCTCAGCTTGCTCCTGAAAACCGAAGAGGTACATTCCCTGGCGGTTCATTGGGTTGGAGAATTTCTGACGAAGATTTCTTCAATAGCAACCTGATTTCTGATTTCAAAGCGAGGGTATCTTATGCTGAAGTTGGTAACGTAAGCTTACCTGGTGGTGCATTCCCATATGCAGGTGGTTTTGGTCCTGTATTGGCAGCTGCCGGCGCTGGTATTGGTTATTCCAACGTAGCTAACGTGGGACTTCAGTGGGAAACTTCCAAAAAATTCAATGTCGGCCTTGACATGAAAATCGGTAGTGTAACCCTTTCTGCTGACTACTTCAAAAACAACGTAGACGGCATGGTATTAAATGCCCCAACTGCGCCATCTTTAGGTATCCCAGGTAATACCATTAGCCAAAACGTAGGGGCAATGGTTAACCAAGGTGTTGAATTCCGTGCATTAAGTCAGGTTTTGTCTACAGGTAAGTTTTCCTGGAGCACAGATTTCAACTTCACATGGTTGAAAAATGAAGTGACTAGCTTGGTTCAGCCTTTGACTGGAACCTACAACAGAACAGTAGTTGGAGGTCCTATTGCTCAGTTGTATGGCTTTAAATGGGCTGGGGTCAACCCGGCAAATGGTAATGCCATGTACTTCAGTGGTGACAACATAGTACAGCTTGTGGGTGCTTCAGCTTGGAGGGCATTCAATCCTGAAAATCCTGCTGAAACTACTGTGGCTGGAACCGCGCCTACTCAGTTCTTCTTGGGAAATACATTGCCAAGGTATTCTGGAGGTTGGTCTAATAGCTTCAATTATGGCAATTGGGATGCAGAGATTTTTGTAAGATACTCTGGAGGCAATTATATCATGAATGAATCCCTAAGAGGTTTGATGGGATTAGGTTTCTCTAACAACCATGTTGAAATTCTTAAGAGATGGACTGAAAGCGGTCAGGTTACTGACGTGCCACGTCTTTATTCAGGTAGAGATGCCAACACTTGGCAGACATCTGCTTCCAACTCAAGATTTATTGAGAAGGGTGATTTTGTAAGGGTACAGAACATCGTGGTTGGCTACAGAGTGCCAAATACAATGCTGAACACTACCTTCAACGGTGCTATTCGCTCAGCAAGGTTCTTTGCACAGGTTCAAAATCCATTGATCTTCACCAAATACTCTGGTATAGATCCTGAATCCAACCAGTATTCTGGTCAGCTTAACTTTGGCGTAGACTGGAATGTGGCTCCAATCATCAGAACTTGGTCTCTAGGTTTAAATGTAGGATTCTAATTGATCACAAATAATTCGAAGAAAATGAAAAAACATTATATCAATAGAATAAAAGTAGGTTTTGCCGCACTAGCTATGTTCTGTGTGTCGGCATGTGAAGTGACTGATCTTCAGCCTGCCAATATCATTCCAGATGCAGAGGCATTTGCGGATGCGAATAGAATTAATGCTTCAGTGCTTGGTATTTATGAAGCTGCTCAACGCGGATTCTATTTGGGAAGCGTACAGAGAGGGTATCCTTTTGGAGCAGCATCCACTCAGCAAGGTGATATGAGAGGAGAGGACATGTATAATGACCAGCTGTTTTATGAGGTAACCTATACTAACGGACACAACCCCCAGACTGCTAACAACAACGGTCAGTGGATTTCCTTATACAGGATGATCAATAGAGCCAATATTGTGCTTGAAAACCTTGACGGCGCAGTTGAAAGAGGGGCATTGACTCCTGAATTAAGAAACAGATACAGAGGTGAAGCTCTTTTCTTAAGGGCTTTAGCGCACCATGAACTTGTGGTGTACTTTGCAAGACCGTATTCTGACAACCCTTCCTCAATGGGAATTCCGTATAGAACATTTGCCATCAATGATGTGGCTAAAGTTCAACCAGGAGAAGCTGTCGGCAGAGGTACCGTACAAAGTGTATATGATCAACTGCTTACAGATCTAAATGAAGCTGAATCTCTTTTACCTGAAGCTGGAAATGCATTCAGGGCAAGAAAGGCGGCAGCTATCGCGCTTAAAGCGAGAGTGAAGCTTCATATGAAGGATTGGGAAGGCGTTGTAGCTGAGCACGCAAAATTGACTTCGGCTTTTGCTGTGACTGCTAATCCTTTGGCTCCTTTCAGAGGTGGTAATACTTCAGATAACATCTTTTCCTTTGAAAATACCCAAGCTTCAAATGCAGGGGTAAACGGAGCGCTACCTAACATGTATGGCAATCCAAATAAAGGTGCAAGAGGTCTGGTTAAAATTAGCCCGCTAATTTGGAGAGCTGATTTCTGGCATCCACGTGACCTTAGAAGAAGTATCCAAGGTGCTGCTGACGGTATGGTAAGTAGAGGTCCATTAGGTATGTTCACTAACAAATACATTGACAATACAACCTTCTCTGATCCTACACCTATCATCAGGTTTTCTGAAATCGTTCTTGCAGCAGCTGAAGCTCAAGCACGTTTGGGCAATTCCAGTGCAGCAGTTACCTTATTGAACAGTGTAAGAAACAGAGCATTGCCTAGTGATGTTCCTGTTTACACCGAAGCTTCTTTCGCAAATGCAGATGCTTTGATCACTGCTATTATCAATGAAACCAGGATTGAATTCTTAGCTGAAGGCAGAAGATTCCCAAATATCCATAGACTTTCTGGTGAAGGTAGGATGGCAGGTATCCCTGCAAAAGCAACTTCAAGATCAATTACCAGTGTTACGTTTTATGAAGATCTTACCAGAACTATTCCCACAGATCATTCATTAGCCTACACTGAGAATATCTTCATCTGGCCAATTCCTTTAGAAGAAATTCTCACTAACAATTCTGCCCCGCTTCCTCAGAATCCAGGTTACTAACAGCGATATAAATCCGAAGACATATTGAATCAGGCCGGCCTTTTTTGGCCGGCCTTTTTTTGAAGAAGTGATTTTTGTCGTTTTAGTCGCCTTCATTTTTCAGGCTGTTTTTTGTGGCAATAAAGCATTATCATCAACTGATAAAACAATATATACAC
>DAIPZN010000186.1:0-624 GCA_036782195.1 Cyclobacteriaceae bacterium
CCCCGTCACCGTCGGAATCCAATTGGCTCAGCGCACAACCGTCCGCGTTGACTGCGGTATTGGCAGGCGAGTTAGGGCAAAGGTCCATGTCGTCGGTAACCCCGTCACCATCAGCATCCCCATAGTATATGGTCAGATTACCTTCTGTGAAATCAATGGCATAATTGTTTCCTACGGTCAGTGTGCCCTGTTGGATTTTGTAGGTTCCTGCCGTTTCACCCGGTTCCCTGGAAAGCTGTCCACTGAAGTGATCGGAACCGATCAGGCTTCCGGATTGAAGGGTATACGTCAATGCAGGATCTGCCGTCCCGATTTCCTTTTGCAGGGCATTGGCCTTTATTTCAAGTGTCAATGGCAGGATTTCCGCATTGCTGTATTTTTCTGCCATGGGCGCTGAGTATTTGTCGGCATCCGAACCTACTAGGGAATAGTTAACAACAAGTGTTTTGAGCTGACCTGCATTGGGATCGGTATATTCCGCTGTAGCGCCAAGCGTCACTTCTTCGCTGCCTACCACACCTGTAAGTGACCCTGCCACCACCACGGCAGCATCGGTACCGTCATAAGTCTTGGTCAAGGTAACCTGGCTACCCGATACGGTCAGCTGTCTGCGTGTGATTTGTC
>DAIPZN010000186.1:724-4961 GCA_036782195.1 Cyclobacteriaceae bacterium
CCGGATAAAGTATAGTCGAGCGTGATAGTCTTGTTTTGGCCTACCTGCTCATTGGCGTAAGCCGCCGCGGCATTGAGCGTCACTGCTTCACTGCCTATCACGCCTGAAAGTGTGCCTGCCACCACCGCGGCAACATCGTTCCCATCATAGGCTTTGGTCAAGGTAACCTGGCTACCCGATACGGTCAGCTGTCTGCGTGTGATTTGTCCTGAGTTGAAGGTTTCTGCTTCAGGCGCAAGATAATTGCCTGCATCAGTTCCGGATAAAGTATAGTCGAGCGTGATAGTCTTGTTTTGGCCTACCTGCTCATTGGTGTAAGCCGCCGCGGCATTGAGCGTCACCGTTTCATTGCCTACCACACCTGAAAGAATGCCTGCCACCGCTGCAGCGGAAGGGTTGCCGTCATAGGTCTTGGTCAAGGTAACCTGGCTACCCGATACATTAAGCTGCTTTCGGGTGATCTCACCTGTAGTGTATGTTTCTGTAATTGGAGCAAGGTAATTGCCTGCATTGGCTCCTGAGATTGAATAGCTGACGGTAATGATTTTGTTTTGACCTACAAGAGTGTTGGTATATGTGGCCAATGTTGTAAGCGCTACCGCTTCACTGCCTACCACACCTAATAATGTGCCTGCCACCACCTCTGCGGAATTGCTGCCGTCATAGGTTTTGGACCTGGTCAGGTAACCTCCGCTGATCGTCAACTGCCTAGGTGTTATGGATCCGGTACTGAATACGGCATTGGCCGGCACTTCATACAAGTCCTTATCGACACCTGACAAAGTATAGCTGACGGTAATGGTTTTGTCGTTGCCGATAGCAGTATTGTCATAAGCAGCATAGGCATTGACGATGACCTGTTCACCTTGGCTGATTCCACTGACTGTTCCCACGGTAACCGCCGCGCCTGCAGTGCCATCATAAGCTTTGGTAAGCGTCACTGTGGGAGGCCCTAAAGTCAGCTGTTTTTTGACAGGGGATGCACGGTTGACGACAATGGTATAGATATTCTGCGTACCGTCTTGGGCAATTACAGTGAGTTTTATGATATTTTCTCCAAAGGATAAGGGTACATCATAGTAGTCCCAATAACCCGATATTCTATTTTCATTTAAATAAATTGCATTATAACCACCCCAGGAATCTATTTCCACAGTCAGGACATCAACGTGTTGGGCGACATTGATCTGGTAATTGTTTTGATGCCGGTTGTAATTGATATTGGTTGGATAAGTCCATAACCATTCAATTAATGCATATGAAGAACGTTGCGGAGAACTCCCCTCTACAGTCACATGCACAGCCGCATCAGGCATTCCCGTAGGACCGTTGGCAGGGGAAGTTTCAGAGACTGTAATCTGATAAGTGCCCGCCTCGGTGTGGGAATAATACACATCCACAAAAGTGGATCCGTTGGGTATCAGCACTTGGTGGATGTTGGTGTTGTCGTTTTGTGTCCTTCTAAACAACCCCTTAGTGGCAGTAAGGTAAATTCTGAGGTCTCCCGATGATGCAGGATTGCCGTAGGCATCGGTCCTGTTGATGGTGACTTTGCTAAAAGCTCCTGCAACTATGGGGGTAACAGCCTGCACCTGGATCAGGTAAGAAACATTGGCCTGTACCGTGACCAATGCTTCCCCATAAGCCGTGGGATCCAGGCTGTTGATGGCCACGATCTTGTGGCCGACACCTGCACTAGCCAAGGAAATGCCATGGTTGTTGAGCACACCTGCCGAAAAGGCGGGACTCACCCCACCGCCTGCCAGTATGCTGGATGTAGAGGCCAATGTGACCTGACCGGCATAACCGACGGCATTGGTACCTGAACCGTTGGCCCCGTTTTTTGCTGTGATTTTGATGTTAAAGGGATTGCCTGCAGTCTGGGTTCCCAACCCTCCATCCTGGGGATTCGTAATCAGAAAGCTGCTGACCCCCGTGGCCGTCACCATATTGGAAGGCTGGCTTTCCACGCTGCTGACGGTGTTGGTGGCATGGACCACGGCGCCTTTGTAAAGGTCAAGCGGGTTGGGAAAAGTATAGGTCCAGGAAGCTCCGGAGGTGGTGCCGACTGGGCTACCGTCAACATAGATAGTCACGGTTCCACTTCCCCCGGTTCCCGTCACAGCCGCTACTCCTGCCGCAATCGGACCATTCAGCACTGGTGCAGTGGGTAGGGAGGTAGCTACTGTTTTGGGACTGGATGCTGTACTGACGCTTTTACCACTTGCTGTAGCTGTAGCGGTAAGGACATCATTTCCAACTAGGGTAAGTCCTGAAAGTACCCAATTCCCGAATGCATTGACTGTAGTAGAGCCCAGATGTGTTGTGCCGTTGCGATACACCTGTATCAGTGTTCCTGCCGTTTCTGTAGAATTTCCAGAGACCGAAAGGTTGGATCCTGCCACATAATTGCCCAAGATTACTGGGGCGTCAGATGAGGAGGCTGCAGTGCCTACGGTGATTTCATTGGATTTGTCTGAAAGCCGGTCAGCTGCCAGCAAGCCCTGGGCCCTGCTGTTGATAATCTCCCCTTGAATCAATCCAGTTAGTTCAAAGACAGCTGTAGCTGAAGGGGCAACAGAAGCTGCAGTTCCCCTTTGCACTCCATTCACATAAATTATCAGATTTGCTGCCGCTGTATGGGTATTCCTCACGGAAATGTTTTTGAGTCCTGCAGATGGTTCTACTGAAGTAGTCAGGATGGACGGTATGGCTGTTTTGCCCGATTGATTGATTGTGGAATTCTGGAAGTTGACTGTGTTGCTGTATTGGGATGTACAATTCCTGAAAGTGACCGTTGCCACAAAAGTACCAGTTAGGTTTCCATTTCCCCCAATGGGATAGAAAACAGTCCCTGCCGTACTGACATTGGTAGGTGTTCCTATTGCCGTAAAAGTACCAGGCGCAGATTGTTGGTACACCTGCACCAATGCAGCATCAGCACCAGTGATTGTTGGGGTAACTCCTGAAGGCCAATTCCATGTCAGGTTCATATGGACGTTGCCTGAGTTGGTGCCGCTGACTATAATAGGTGAAGCCACATAACAAGCTTGTACACCTTGAACTGTCACAGTATTGGAATCTCCAGACTGTCCTTTGCCAGTTGCAGTAGCCCGAGCGGTAATTGTATTGCCCAAGGCTAGTCCGGAGACACCGGTAACTGTCCAAAGGTTGTTGTTGACAGTTGTAGAACTAATAAGGGTACCGTTTCGAAATACCTGGATTAGAGTGCCGTCAGGTTCCCTGCTGCTACCCGAAATGGAGTTGCTGGCAGTGGTTAATGAAGAATTTACTGTTGGTGCAAGGGAAAGGATCTGACCGAAGCTGCCGTTCACATCCAATGTCGCCAAGTCCACCGGAGGAAAACTTCCGATGATCGCGTCGTAGATCGCTGCTGCATTGCCGCCGTATTGTGCGTCATTGACACCGTTTACATCAGAGGAAGTGCCATTGATACCACTTTGCGCACTGGTAATGGTGGCTGCTGCAAACCTGACAAGTGTACCCGCAGGAATACCCAAAGCCGCGTAGGGAACAAAGAAATCATAAAAATAATCCGGGTCACCGTTGTTGGTGCTGAGCGCTATGGAGCGCTGATGGTGCTCTTCCACATTGTAGGCAATATGGGTAGAGGTTCCATTAGACACATGGTGCGTATATATTTTTACCGCAGTTCCAGTCTCAAGAACAATTTCCTTTTCAAAACCACCGTTACCTGAGCTGACCAATTTAAAGTCGTTGTTGGTATCGATCAGAAGGGAATATCCCTTTCTTGCAGTAGAGGCCTTGCCAATCCTGAAGCGGACCATCAGGTAATCTACACCGCTTACCGTGCGCTTGAGGATGGCCACGGAATTGCCTCCTTCAAAGCTGACGACTTCTGTATGGCCGCCTGTTCCCCCCGTCTGAGGATCGCCTGTGGGCTCTCCCTGCAGTTGGGGAATCGGCAACATAGCCAATTCGCTATAGGTACCATAATCCCGGGTTACAAATCCGTTGCTCGTAGGAGAGGTAAAGCCATCTCCGTTGGGATCCATCACACTTCTGCCCAATTGGGAAGAAGCAGGCTTATAGATTAAACCCGGTGTCTGTGCAAATCCAAACGAAGTGGACAAGCCAATCAACAGGTATAATAAAAAAGTAATTTTTTTTACTTTTTTCATGATAAAGAAGGTGAAGAAGGTGGTATAAATTGATGTTTTTATTATTGTCTTTATAAAGTACAATATTCAAATAT
>DAIPZN010000187.1:0-4668 GCA_036782195.1 Cyclobacteriaceae bacterium
CTATGTGAAATGATTTATTTGGATTTATCCACTAGCGAATTTCAAAAATGGGCAACTTAAATGACCTCACCACTTTGAGGAATAGAAAAAAGCTATCCCGAAAGGACCTTCATTTTCGGGATAGCTTTTGGGCTATTTCAATCTCTTGCCAGACACAGGAAATTGATCTATCAAAAAGCCTTTGACAGCATTTTCACCATCAGGTTTCAGATTCATATATAAATCATACCCTTCAGCAAAAAAGGAAAAACTGATGCTTTCTGAACTTCCAGATATGGAAGATAGTTTTGTTTCCTGATCAGTTCCGGCCATTTTAAAATTACCTACTAGTACTCCATCCACTTTTTCCAATGTCATAATGACTCGGATATCCCCTTGAGGAGTACCTTCAATCATCAAATCCCACTGACCTACAAAACTCTCTGGGTTCGAAGTAACATTAGCAACTGCAATTGTCAGCACAAGGCAAAACAGCGTAAACAATGTAATTAATTTTTTCATAAGGATTGGGTTTAAAGTTAAAGTAGGAATTTACAGATAGAAATTTGAAAATGCTAAAAGAAGGGGCTTATAAGGACCGACCTATACATTCCTCTGTTTGATTTTGAAATAGGATAACATGTACCTCATAGCGCATATTGAACTGATAAACAATTCTTTTCTATCGTGGATTTTTCATTATGTACTTTTTACATTATGATTGTAAAAAAAATAGCAAATGCAACGCTCACCCATAGCCATTTTCCTCATGTCCCTGATGCTGGTCGCATGCGACAAAAACGAGGTAACAGAAAACCAACTTGATGACAACATCAGGATCATTAACCAAACCAAAGGTCCGTCATTAGGCTATTCCCTCAACTCCGGGGTAAGCATCCTGGATCAGGATGGTTTAAAATTCAAGGACCTCAACAAAAACAATATCTTGGATCCTTATGAAGACTGGAGGCAAAGCATAGAGGCGCGCGCCAAAGACCTTGCTTCCAAGATGACTGTGGAGCAGATTGCAGGACTGATGCTGTACAGCTCCCATCAATCCATTCCTGCAGCATCAGGAGGGTTTGGGGCAGGAACTTATGGCGGCAAGCCACTTGCAGAAAGCGGCATGGGCGCATTTGATCTTACCGATCAGCAAAAGAAATTCCTCTCAGAGGACAACCTCCGACATGTTCTCCTGACAAGGGTAGAAAGCCCTCTGATCGCAGCCAAGTGGAATAATCAGGCTCAGGCTTTTGTAGAAGGACTTGGGCTGGGTATTCCGACCAACAACAGCTCTGACCCACGGCATGGCCCTGTGGCAAGTACGGAATATAATGCCGGAGCGGGTGGCAGCATTTCGATGTGGCCGGAAGCACTGGGCTTGGCGGCAACTTTTGACCCTGTCTTGGTAGAGCGGTTCGGACAGGTTGCATCAATCGAATACCGCGCTCTGGGCATTACTACTGCCCTCTCGCCTCAGATCGACTTGGGAACAGAACCGAGGTGGAACAGGCTCAAAGGGACTTTTGGGGAAGACGCACAACTTTCGGCAGAACTGGCAAGGGCCTATGTGGACGGATTCCAAAGTTCGGACGTGGATCATGAATTCTACAGCGGCTGGGGTTCCCAAAGTGTCAATGCCATGGTCAAGCACTGGCCCGGCGGCGGCCCTGAGGAAGGTGGCCGTGATGCCCACTTCGCTTACGGAAAGTTTGCTGTTTATCCGGGCAACAATTTTGACTATCACCTGATCCCATTTACCGAGGGTGCCTTTAAGCTCAACGGCAAAACAAAATCAGCCTCCGCTGTGATGCCATATTACACCATCTCTTATGGACAGGACAAGCAGGATCAGCTGAATACAGCCAATGCATTCAATGTATATATGATCACAGAACTGCTCAGGAAGCAGTACAATTATGACGGCGTGGTCTGCACGGACTGGGGTGTGACAAGAGACGAGGGTGAAAAGCCCGAACTCTTTGTCGGCAAGCCTTGGGGTGTAGAAGACAAAACCGTGGAAGAGCGGCATTACCTGGCGCTGATGGCAGGTATGGATCAGTTTGGCGGCAACAATGACCTCAAGCCGGTACTAGCTGCTTATGAGATGGGCGTAAAAGAATACAGTGAGGAATGGATGAGAAATCGCTTTGAACAATCTGCAGTACGCTTGCTCAGGAATATATTCAATGCCGGACTTTTTGAAAATCCCTATTTGGACCCTTCAGAAAGCGAGCAGACAGTAGGTAATGGCAGCTTTGTAGACGAAGGCTATGCAGCCCAACTGAAGTCAGTGGTTTTGCTCAAAAACAAAGGGAACATCCTGCCCTTGGCAGAAAAAACCAAGGTGTATATCCCGAAGAAGTTTATCCCTTCTGTCACCAACTGGTGGGGCATCAAGTCAGAGGAAAAATGGGTTGATGCGATCAATTTGGCAATTGCAGGACAATATTTTGACCTCGTAGAGACAGCTGAAGAAGCAGATGTCGCCTTGGTCTTTTTGAGTAACCCCGAAAGCGGCACTGGATACGACCCTGAAGACCGCGAAAAAGGCGGAACAGGCTATGTGCCCATAAGTTTGCAATACGGCCCGTACAAAGCTGAGCATGCAAGAAACGAAAGCATTGCAGCAGGCGACCCTGTCATTGCTCCCGAAGTGACCAACAGAAGCTACAAAGACAAAACCATCACTGCGGCAAACTACCAAGAACTGAAAACCCTGCTGGAAACGAAACAGCAAATGAACGGCAAACCTGTAATCGCCATCGTGGAAACTGGAAATCCATTGGTCTTCCATGAATTTGAAAAAGAAACAGCTGGTATCCTGCTCCACTTCGGCGTACAAAATCAAGCTGTTTTGGATCTGTTGACAGGAAGAGCCGAACCTTCTGCCCTACTGCCGATCCAGATGCCTGCTGACATGAAAACAGTGGAGACCCAATTTGAAGATGTAGCCCATGACATGGACTGCCATGTTGATGAACTGGGAAACAAGTATGATTTCGCATTCGGTCTGAACTGGAAAGGGATCATTGAAGATGAGCGGACAAGGAAGTATAGGAAGCTTTGATTAGACAAAAGACGTAAGATATAAGACTTTAGACTGGATGCTCCTTCATGATAGAGGTCTAGTCTGAGCATTTGGACATATGAAAAATCAAAAAGTCATACAGGAAGCCTGAAATAGGCTTCCTGTATTTTTTTTAGCTGAACAAATCAATGTATTCCTGGAATGCAAAGATCCTGTTTCGTTTGAAGCCTGTGAGCTCCACCAAAATTCCCAGTTGCAACAGGTCTTTGACCAAACGATTTGCTGTAGAAGCATGTACGTCTAAAACCTTTGCAATTTCAGCACTATCAATGATAGGATTGCGGTAGAGTACGTTTAAAATCTTTCTTGCATCTTGTTGCCGCTTGCCTAGGTCAATGAGTTTTGTATATTCAACCCTTTCCCTTAGTGCCAGTATCTGCTGAAAAGTTTGGATACTCGCCTCAGCTGTCTCAATTACCCCAATGAAAAAAAATTGCAACCAAGTAGCCAGGTCGTCCTTTTCACGAACCCGCATCAAGTTGTCATAATAATCCCTCCTGTTTTTTTCGAAGAAATCAGAAAGGTACAAGACAGGCCTTTTTAACAATCCCTTATCCAACAGATACAGCGTGATCAGCAATCTCCCTATCCTTCCGTTGCCGTCAAGAAATGGATGGATTGTTTCAAACTGATAATGGATCAAAGCAATCTTAACCAAATGCGTCACATAGGTAGGTTGATCACTGATGTCTGCATGGATGAACTGTTCAAGATCTCCCATCAGCTCTGGTATTTCAGGATGTGTGGGCGGAACGAAAATTGCATTTTTCAAACTTGGCCCGATCCAGTTTTGACTGCTTCTGAATTCCCCCGGAAGTTTGTCTGTGCCCCTTGCGTTTTGCAATAAAGTTCTATGTGTATTTTTAATCAAACGTGTAGAAATAGGGATTTTGACCATTTCTTCCATCGCCTGATTCATGGCTTCAATATAACGGCGAACTTCTTTCCAATCCTCTCTACGCTCAGGGTCAAGATCCTGTTCTTGTACCAAAGCTTCCTGAAATGATGTCTGAGTTCCTTCAATTTTACTCGAAACTGTTGCTTCTTTGGTGATGTGCATCATGATGAAGAAATCCACATCCGGAATCAGTTCGGAAAAAGCATCAAGCTTCCCCAAACTCCGATCCGCTTGGCTAAGTAGATTATTCAGCTTCGGGTCTGAAATTACCCATTCATAGTTGATCTTCTGAGGGCTGAAACTACGATACTCCAACCGCTTGATCCAATTCCCTGCTTTGAAGCTATTGATGTTTCTGGATTCCATATAAGCTGCGTCTATATATTTTTATAATTGCAAAAATATGTAAAATCGCAATTATAAATTCTTATAATTGCAAAAATTGGATTTTTGCCATATAGATACCACTATCCTAGGCAAGTTTAGGGAGGCAAAAATTAAAAATCTAAGAAACGACAACATCGATAAATAAAATCAAATTATCGGAAAGGTTTTTCGAAAAAGTCTTTAGCATAAGTTTTTCCGAGATATCATGGTAGACGGGTGAGACGGTCCAATCGTCCTTACTAGTCCTCGATTTGTGTATATGCTCAAAAAAATAAGGTCGAAATGACCAGTTTTTGCCAAGGAAGGAATAATC
>DAIPZN010000188.1:0-4584 GCA_036782195.1 Cyclobacteriaceae bacterium
ACATTGATGATCAGGTCGGCAGCGTCTATAGCGGTATGTACAAAATCATTGCTTGACAAGGCAGCAGTACCCAGATACAATTCATTTCTTTCATCGATGACCCCTTTGCCCATTTGGGTGGTGAAAAAATAAATCCCCGTATGGTCCACAAAATCCTTCAAGGCCTGACAGGTTACCTTTCTATTGGCTCCGGCACCGATCAGGAGTAGGGGTTGCTTTGCTTCCCCGATCATTTTGACAGCTTCTTCAATGGCTTTGTCGTCCGGCTTTGGGATATGGTGTCCCACCACCTCAAAAAGCTCCAGTTCACAGTCTTCCTGTGCGATGTCTTCAGGAAGTTCCAGGTGCACCGTACCCGGTCTTTCCTCAATGGCTATACGAAAGGCCTCCCGGATATCTGAGGTGATGCTGTTGCCGTTGACGATCTGTTTGGTAAACTTGGTCACAGGCTGCATCATGTCCACGACGTTGATGATCTGGAATCGGGCCTGTTTGCTTTTTTTGATGGGTTTTTGGCCTGTCAGGATCACCATGGGCATGCCGCCGAGTTGGGCAAAAGCGGCAGGCGTCATCATATTGGTAGCCCCTGGTCCTAAAGTAGACAGGCATACCCCTGGTTTTCCGGTGAGCCTGCCCCAGGTGGCGGCCATAAATCCGGCTCCCTGTTCGTGCCTGTTGAGGATGAGTTTGATGGAAGAGTTTTTCAGTGATTGGAGAAAATCCAGGTTTTCCTCACCTGGAACGGCGAAAATATATTCGACCCCTTCATTCTCCAAGGCTTTGACAAAAATATCCGAAGCTTTCATATGAAGTTGTTTAGTGAAAAATGCTTATCTAAAAGAACTGATTTTTCACCAAATAGATTTCCTTCTGAATTTGGAAACTCAGTAGAGAAGGCAAAATGCATCTCCTAAATCCAGCTTTTCTTGCCTATTGGCTGATGTTGGCCTTTGGGCATAAAGGTATGGGAAAGGAATTTTATAAAAGCTTTTGGGAATCTTATAAAGCTGTCAGACTCCTGTGATTTCCCTGAATTTGACGCTTTGTCTTTGACTCAGGTCTATTTTGTGGCCACTTTTAAGCGTGATCAAAAGGGTGCTGTTGAAGTAGGGTTCGATTTTCACCACAAAATCGAGGTTGAAGACAAACTGCCTGTTGGCCCTGAAAAAGTTTTCTTCAGGAAGCCTGTTTTCCATATAGGTCAATGACTTGTGGAGCAATGGTTTTTTGTCATTGAAGTATACCTTGACATAATTGCCTTCACTCTCAAATAGGAAGATGTCCTTTACCGGAACAAAATAGCAGCGTTCTCCATCCTTGATAAAAATTTTCTTTTCAAGGCTGAGTTTTTCGGAATTTGCAGGTTGTTGTGAGGGAAGGTTTTTGTTGATCCTGACAACAGCATCGCCCAGTCGGTCAGGATTGATGGGTTTGAGGATATAATCCAAGGCATTGACTTCAAATGCCTTGAGTGCAAACTCATCATAGGCAGTGACGAATATGACTTCCGGGGATTCATCCAGTTTTTCAAGCAGGTCAAAACCGTTCATGCCGGGCATATTGATATCCAGGAAAATCAGATCCGGTTTCAGTTGGTTGATTTCTTCTATAGCTTTGGAGGCACGGTCACTCGAACCGATTACCTGCAGTTGCGGATAAGGTTTGAGTAAGGTAGCAAGCTCTTGGATGGCAAGGATTTCGTCATCCACGATATAGCATTTTTTAATCATGGCTGTTATACTTCACTGGATAGATCAGGGTAGCGGAAACCTGGTGTTCGGTTTTGTTTTTGAGCACCATTTCAGCTTTTTCCCCAAATAAGTTGATTAAGCGTTGGTTGATGTTTTTTAGGCCAATACCGGTGTTTCCATTGAGATGAAGTGATCCTGTATTGGTGACTTCGATGCGGCAATGTCCTCCAGAAATAGATGAGCGGATGGCAATTACCCCGCCGTCTGGCAGTTTGGTGATGCCATGTTTGATGGCGTTTTCTGCAAGGGTCAAAATCATAGCCGGAGGAACTTTCGCGTCTAAAGATTCAGCTTGAAGGTCAATGTGTACATCCAGCCTGTCTCCAAAGCGGATCTTCTCCAATTCGAGGTACTTGACCACCTCATTGATCTCATCCGCAATATTGATTAAGGGTGTTTTTTCATAATTGAGCGTAAATCTCAGCAATTCGCTCAGCTTGATAATGGCCTCTCTGGCTTTTTCCTGATCAATAAGGACCAGGGCTTTGATGCTGTTTAAGGCATTGAAAAGAAAATGTGGGTTAAGCTGTGACTTGAGCAGTTCAAGTTCGGAGGTTTTGGCCAGGTTTTCCAACAAAAGCTTCTGTTCTTTGATCTCACTGGTTTTCAGCTGCACATGGTAGAGGTAGTAAATGATGATCCACACCACTACATATCTGGCTATGTTCATGATCTGCCCAAAGAAGTTGATCAGAAACTGACTTGTACTGGCTAGCATTTGGTCGTAGTTCAGGATCAAAGCAGGTAGACCGGTGATGACAGTGATCAGAAAACTGATGATCAAGGTATCTGTAAGGCCTTTGATCGCGATTTGGGATTGGTGCTTGTCGAAGATGGCAGGATTGATCCCCCAGGATTTGTAGCTATGGGTGACGAAAAGGCCAGTCAGAGAAAGGAAAGTGAACTGAATGATGTAGGTAATGTCAAATTTCTGGATAATGAAAAATGTATAATTCACTGTCTCCACAAAGATGATGGCGCCCCAGCCAAGAATCTGAAAGAGCCAATAGCTTTGTTTTTTGTTGAGAGAACTTCCTTTCATACCACCCTAATAGGTTTTAAAACCTTGCTTCAAAATTCATCAAAATAAAGCAATTTTTGAGGGTTAAATACAGGATTGCAGATTTTTTGTGATAAAACCCTATGCCCATTTAGCCAAAAAAAAAGCCCGACAGGTGTCGGGCCGAAAGGGTTAGGCTACGTAATTGACCAAGGTCCCGATCTCTGGGACGTGAATGCTGATCTTGTCACCTGAAAGTAAGGTAAAGGTGTCATCAGGAACCAGGCATGTTCCGGTCATTAAATAGACACCTACCGGGAAACTCATCTCCCGAAGGAGAAATTCCGCTAGTTCGGTATGTTTTCTTTTCATTTGGTTGATGGAGATTTTTCCTGCAAACTCCACTTTTCCACCCCTTTCGATCTGCATTTGAAGTTCTGCATCCGGATTGATCGGTGCATTTGGTACCCAAAGGCATGGACCAATGGCAGCTGCCTGGTCATAGCATTTGGCTTGGGGTAAGTAGAGCGGATTTTCACCTTCTATGTCACGTGAACTCATGTCATTGCCGATGCTGTAGCCTACAATATTTCCTGAGGCATTGATAAATAGCGTCAATTCAGGCTCAGGGACATTCCACTGGGAATCTTTTCTGATTTTAACTTTGCCTTGTGGATGTGCGACTCTGTAATGGGTGGATTTGAAAAACAGTTCGGGACGCTCAGCTTCATAAACTTTAGAATAAAAAACCGCAGCGCCGCTTTCTTTTGATTCTTCCATTCTGGCCTCCCTACTTCTGTAATAGGTAACACCAGCAGCCCAGATTTCTTGTGTGCCAATAGGCGCTAAAATCTCTTCAGGCGCTGAAACAGGTGCGTTTTCTGTCTGTTTGGTGAGATAGGCGTGGAGATCTTCCTTGTTTACCAAAGTATCCCAGTTGGATTCCTGGACAGGGTAGAATTTGCCGTTTGCCTCAACAAGGATAGATGCTTGGGTTTTGTAAAGTTTCATTAGCTAAATAGGTTTAAGGTATGATGGCTGAATATAAAAAAATTACCTGAAACCATTTACATTTCTAAGGTTGAGCTGTTGCCGCCAATGATAATCGGCCAAATCCTTTGAAATAAAAAAGAGGCTGTCTATACAGGCAGCCTCTGAGTATCCAATGTTTTAATGTGGATGAATGCAGCGTTCTAATTATTTTTAGAACCTGATTCCAAAAGAAAATTGGATTACGGAATTTCTGACATTGGCATCTGGCCTCACATCTGTTAGGCCAAGATTATATCTTGCCTGCAAAAAGAAATTGTGGGAAAGATGCCCAGTAAGACCCCCTGATAAGGCAAAATCAAAATCATTGGAGGGACTAAAGTTTGGGTTTTCCACTTCATTCATCAGGAAGGAGAATGTTGGACCAAGGTCTAAACTGAACCTGTCTGGAACGAAATAAATCCTCGCCATTAAGGGGACTGATAGATAGCCAAGTCTGTTTTGATACTCTGAAGTCACATCAGAGATGTTGGCACCTTGAGAAGAATAAATCACTTCTGGCTGAATGGAAAATCTCTGGGAAGTGGCAAGTTCCAAAAACACACCACCATGGAAATTGGTGATACCTGTAAAATCAAATCCATCCAATTCCCCACCACTGAAATTGGCAAAATTTACACCTGCTTTGGCCCCGATATGCAGCCCCTGACTCATTGCCTGACCTACAAAAAGAAAGGTCATCATTACTGTTAAAATAAACGTGTTTTTCATCGTCATAAAGTTTAAAATGTGTCTAGTTGATTCCTTTACATTTTTAACAAGTACGTGGACTTAATGTTCAAT
>DAIPZN010000189.1:0-4480 GCA_036782195.1 Cyclobacteriaceae bacterium
TTGTAATAATCCTATTTACTTTTTTGCAGAAATTCACCACCTTTCGACATGGCTTTACCTCAAGAAAAAGACTATATTCCCCACCTTGCGTTTGATTCGGTCATTTTTGGCTTCTCAGGATCCAGTTTGAAAATTCTCCTAATGGAATACCACAATACAGGTTGGTTGGCATTACCTGGCGGGTTTGTAAGACGAGATGAGGATTTGAATGTAGCTGTAAATAGAGGTCTCCATGAGCGGACGGGGCTCCATGATATTTATTTGGAGCAGTTTTACACCTTTGGGGATCATGGCAGGTTCCAACCTGAGGTGATGAAAACCATCCTAAAGGCCAATGGGTTTGATGTTAAGGATGACTTTTGGCTGCTGGACAGGTTTCTTTCGGTAGCCTATTATGCATTAATCGATTACGACAAAGTAGTACCAAAACCAGATGCCCTTTCTGATTCTATTGCATGGTATGATGTAAATCAATTGCCATCTTTGATCCTTGATCACAACAGTATCGTGGAAAAGGCCTTGCAGACGCTGAGGGAAAATCTAGACCGAAAGCTGATAGGCGGAAACCTTTTGCCAGAGAGATTTACTATGAATGAATTGCAACAGGTGCATGAAGCCATTTTAGGAGAAAAGCTGAGGCGGACCAGTTTTCAAAGGAAAATGCTTGGCATGGAGATCTTGGAGCGGCATGAAAAACGGTTTTCTGGCAAAAGCCACAAGGCTCCATACCTATACAGTTTTAAGAAGGTTTAGTAGCTTTGTGTCCATTTGAATGCATCTAAGGATAGTGTTGGTTTTTTGTTTAGCATTTTTTCGGCTATTGCCTCACCAATTCCTGCAGAATGCTTGAAACCATGGCCACTACAGGTAGAAGCTACAAGTACTTCTTCAAAGTCAGGCATATGGTCCACAACAAAATTGGCGTCAGGTGTGACGGTGTACAGGCATACTTTTGATTTTAAGACAGCTCTGTCCACGTGGTTCAGCTTATCGGCGACTTTTTCTTCTAGGAAAGTTTCCTGCTCTACTTTTGTTACATTCCTATCTAAGGTGTCTGCATGTTGGCTTTCTACAAAGGATTCGGATGCGACTTTTATTGTCTTGCCATCAAGACTCGGAAAGCCATACAAAAAGTCCTCAGCCTGGCTTCCATAGCCCCACATAAATACAGCTTTTGAATCTCTTACCGCTTTATCTTTGAGTGGGAGCCAATGCAATACCTGCCTGCAGATTTTGAACTGTCCATGTGCATAGGCAGGGATGAAATCTTTGATCCAAGCTCCTGCACTGATTACCACTTTTGTTGCTTCAAATACACCTTGGTTTGTCTGAATTAATACTCCCCCTCCTGACAGGGGTGCTATTCTCTGCACTTGGGTATGGGTTTTAATGATGGCTTTGTTGCTTTCTGCAAGATGAAGTTGCACCTTTATCGCTAATTCGGGACGCAAAAAGCCTGCATCTGGTTCAAAATATCCCCTCACATTGGGTCCGGTATTGAATTGGGGAAAGGTATCTCTGACGCGGTCTCCAAGAAGAATTTCATGTGTAATATTTGCCTCTTGTGCCAATCTGACTGTACGGTCAAAGAAACCTTCAGCACCATGTTTAGACCATCCTTTTTCAACAGTATCAAGCAACAGCCCTCCGGTAGTGGTCATGATTTTTTCCCCAGTGAGCTGATGGATTTCATCCCAGAGCTGATGTGACCTTTTGACAAAGGGAACAAAAGCCGGACCTTCTCCTACTGCAAGTCTGGTGATGCGGGATTCCCCATGTGAAGACCCCATTTCGTGGGGCGGGGAAAACTGATCTATGCCCAATATTTTTAGTCCGCTTTTGCTTAGGTGGTACAAGGTGGATGAGCCTATTGCGCCTAGCCCTATTACCGCTAGGTCAAATACTGAATGATTGGAAGGCATTATTTTGTTTTTTCATTCAAATCTACCGAAAAGTAGTCAGCAGTTTCACTTTCAAATGAACAAAAAAAAACCACCAATCGGTGGTTTTTCTGTTTTATTCAGCCCAGTTTTTGCCTATTGTATCGTATCCTATACAGCCTTCATAAGGTCCTGGGATGGGATTATAAGCCAGATATTCTTTGCCAATTTTCTCAGAATTGAAATATCCAATTAAGGCTAATTCCTTCATCATTCGGTAAAAAGGGAATTCTTCCGGCTCTCCAAAAGAAAAACCCCACATAGATCCCGGCAAAGGTCCCGAGTTTTCCTCATAAGTTTTCAGTACTTGGTCTTGTTCTGCTGGACCTAGCTTCATGAAATCCTTGCCATGTGAAACTTTTGCCTTTTGATTGAAAGTATCAATGCCTCCGGCGAAACCTTCTTGGATATCAGGGGGAAATGCGTTAGCCAGGAGTTTGTCTATAAACCTGTCCACTCCTATTTCAAGTGCGCCTGGTGTGTCGGTTTTGGGTAGCAACCTATCTACAATAGCAGCCAATGTCTTAGCCTGTGTATCATTCAGCAGCAATGGTGTATATGCCAACCCAGGTTCCGGTGTACAGGACTGGAGCAGGCTGGACAAAGTAGATCCGGTAATGGCAAATCCCAAAACCATTGCAGTTCCTTTGATCGCATCTCTTCTGTTCATATCTGTATGGATTAGAGATTAAGTTTGTTGGATTCTTTTACAATGAAGTCCACTGCCCTGGCAGTCATGGCCATATAAGTAATGGAAGGATTTTGTGTTCCTGATGAGGTCATGCAGGCGCCATCAGTGACAAACACATTAGGAACTCCATGCACTTGGTTGTTACCGTTAAGCACTGAAGTCCTGGGATCTCTTCCCATTCGTGCAGTTCCCATTTCGTGAACGCCAATTCCAAGTGCTCCGCTGTTATCATAGGTTTTTACATTCTTCAAGCCAGCGGCTTCCAGCATTTCTGCTGCATCAGATTTAATAAATTCCCTCATGATCATTTCGTTTTCCTTGTATCCTGCATCAAATACCATTTTGGGAAGACCCCATTCATCTTTCTGGGAATGATCAAGGTACATTTTGTTTTCATGATAAGGAAGGACTTCTCCAAATCCAGTAATTCCGAAGGTCCAAGGACCTGCCTGCATCAGGTTATCTTTAAATTCTCCTCCAAAGCCGGTATCATTAGCACCTCTTGCCCAGTTTTGTCTGCTTGCGCTCCCTTGGTAGCCATATCCTCTCAAAAACTCTTTCATTTTGGTCTGCTCATTGATATTGCGGAAACGGGGGATGTAGATGCCATTAGGTCTTCTACCTTTGTAATACACATCTTCAAAGCCTTCATACATTCCTGTGGCACCTAATCGATAGTGGTGGTCCATGATGTTGTGGCCAAGTTCTCCGCTGTCGTTACCAAGGCCATTAGGGAACCTATCGGAAATGGAATTGAGCATAATCGCTGCTGTACCTGGGGCAGAAGCATTGATGAAAATGATCTTGGCATAATACTCCATCATTTCTTTGCTCTCCCTGTCAATCACGCGAACTCCGGTTGCTTTGCCACTTTGTGCATCATATATTACAGAATGCACCATGGAGTTTGGTCTTAAGGTAAGATTGCCTGTTTTGGCGGCATCTGGAAGGGCTACAGACACGGAGCTGTAATATGCACTATATGGACAACCTCTGCTGCATCTGTTCCGGGATTGGCAGGCACCACGTCCATTGTGTTCTACGGTAAGGTTTGCAACCCTACCGATGGTCATGTTTCGAAAGGGGAATTTGCTTTCTATGGATTTTTTAATATGTTTTTCTAGACAGTTCATTTCCATTGGAGGGAGGAACTGACCATCTGGGACATGAGGAAGACCCATTTTTTCACCAGACACACCTACATATCTTTCTACGTAGTCGTACCATGGAGCCAAGTCTTTATATCTGATCGGCCAATCTATGGCTATTCCTTCTTTGGCATTTGCTTCAAAATCCAAGTCAGACCATCTGTAGCACTGTCTGCCCCAAAGCAGGGAGCGGCCACCAACATTATCAGCACGGATCCAGTCAAAACGCTGCTTTTCTTCATATGGATCGGCCTTGTCATTGTGATAAAAATGTTTGTTGTCTTCATTCACAAATCCGCTGCGTACCTGTACGTAATGGTCTTCACGTTCTTTATGGGTGAGTTTACCGCCGTTGTCAAAGTCCCATGGATCTTTGTTCATTGTTGGGTAATCTTCAATGTGTGTGACCATCCGGCCACGTTCGAGAACCAGGGTTTTAAAGCCTTTCTGGCAAAGTTCTTTTGCAGCAAACCCCCCGCTGATTCCTGAACCTACTACTATGGCATCATAAGTATGTTCAGATACCGCCTTAATATTAAGGTTACTCATACATTTAGGTTTAAGGTGATTGATTTTGGGTTTTAAAAGGTAGGGATTTTGTGAAAATAAAAAAAGAACCTTTTGAGGTCCTTCTTATTTGTTGGATTGAGGATTCCAGATGGCCATTCCCACCATAGAGTCTGCTGTTCCGTAGTAGAGAT
>DAIPZN010000190.1:0-4438 GCA_036782195.1 Cyclobacteriaceae bacterium
ACATATGATATAATAAAAAGAAAAATAATTGAAAAGATCCGATAAATATTATTTTTAACCATATCGTCTAATGAAACAATCACTGAAAATCCAGATTTTCAGTGATTGAAACACGCGTGTATATTATTTACTATGAAATTGAGGGTCTGATAAAGTTCCATTTCGAAATGCCTTTTGACAGCAAATATCCCAAACTCTAGCTGTATAGCCTACGGCATCCCATAGAATTTCTCCCCATTCGCTAAGACCACCACCTTTTATCTCGATGAGCTCATTTTCTTCTAAACTTTTGAAATTTTTCATGGATTAATAAATTAAAGTTCAGCATATTTCTCTAATTCTCCTGCTCTATCCCATCCCCCTTTTATAGCATCAATAGTTGATTTAGGGTTCATCATGGCCTCAAGAAGTAAGCCCATAGCCACTGCTCCTGCCAAAGCCGCCCATGTTAATCCCCCATCTACCTCCTGCATCTCCTCGATGCTCAGTTCTTTAAACTTTTCCATCTGTTTGTTTTGTTTTCGTTTTTCCGACCTTTTACAGGGGTCAGTTACCTCATCACAGCACATTTTTGACCAGTAGCTAGCATCTGATTCCGATGGCTGATCATGATGTTAATTTAGAGTCGCTCCGTGCATAAAAACAGCACGGAAAAATATTTTTTAGATTTTTTCCTCCAAATATATCCCTATTGTTTTCTTCACCTAAAACCTGGAATTTGAATACGATCTCCAGCTCTTTGTCATTACTGATAATAAAACTATTTATTTTTCTGGAATAATAAATATCAATACCTTGATCCTTCAAATATTCCAAATAAGCATAAAGTTGTCTCCTACTCACGCCCAATCTCTCCGCAATTTCTTCTGGGCTTCCTGTCCGCTGCTCCTTTACCAGTTTGTTCAACAGCTGCAATCTTTCAATTTGTCTGATAAATTCCATGTTTTTTTTGGTTAAATAGTTATTGGTCAATTGGGTTAAAGGTTAAGTGTTTAACGTTGAACAGTGAACCTTTAACTATTAACGCTTACGTTAAACATTAAAGCACCACCAATTGCTTACGGATCATTTCGAAGTACTTGCCTTCCTTAGCCAATAAAGTAGCATGATCACCTTCCTCTATCAGCTTCCCTTTATCCAAAACATATAGACAATCAAAATCCTGCACTGCTGCCAACCTATGTGTAATAAAGATGATAGTCTTTCCTTCTGCCGCTAGCATCCGAATAGTCTGCTGTACAAACTGCTCCGAACCAGGATCTAGGGAAGCGGTGGCTTCATCCAAAATTAAAATATCCGGATCTCTATAAAGTGCCCTTGCAATGGCTATCCGTTGTTTTTGTCCTCCTGAGAGTGATGCCCCATTTTCTCCCAAAAATGTCCCAAATCCATTCGGAAGATTTTCTATAAAATCCATCATGCCCAACTTGTTGCAAATACCTACTATCCTTTGCATATCAGGCTGATAATCTCCCAAAGCGATATTTTCCAGTACATTGCCAGAAAATAGATCTATACGCTGCGGCACCACGGAAACTATTTGCCTCAAGCTGGCATTGTCGATAAACTTGATGTCATGCTCCCCGATATGAATATTGCCTGATTGGATTGGGTAAAGATTCTGAAGCAGGGATACCAGGGTACTCTTGCCCGAACCACTCTCCCCTACTACTCCCGAGATTTTACCTTTCTGAAAAGTAATGTTAAGGTCATCAAAAACATTGGCCCGGGAGCCATATCTGAAATTGACGTTTTTGAAAGTGATGTCGCCCACATTTTCCTTTTTAATGGGAAATGTATCAGCCGAACTCTCCACTTCTAAATCCATAATCTCAAAAAGCCTGTCAGCTGCTATTAATGCATTCTGAATGGTTTTGTTCATACCAATTAAACTGGAAACGGGACCAGTCAAATATCCTGTCAGGGCATAAAAAGACATCAGTTCGCCGGGTGTTATTTCATTTTTCAGGACATAACCTGCACCTACCCAAAGAAGGATGATGGTAAAAAATCTTGAGATTACTTCCGAAGAGGTTCCTGAGAAAATATTGTTCAAGCCAGATTGATAGACTGTCCTCAGCAAGGACACAAACCTCACCTCTGTTTTGATATTGGCGTGGTCTTCAGCCCCAAACCTTTTGATCGTACCCGCTGAGGTTATCGATTCTACAAGTTGGGATTCCAATTCGGCTGATTCCTCCATCAGCCTTCTTTCTATTTTTTTGTTCAGGCTGTTGGTAACCCAATAAACCAATGAATAAAGCGGGATTACCAATAACATTACCAAAGCCAGTTTCCAATAAAAGGTAAACATCAATGCGAATGAAAACAGGACAATAAAAATATTAACTAAAAATCCAATGGACACATCATTGATGAACGTGCGGATTTTCACGGCATCATTGACCCTTGATATAATCTCTCCAACCCGCATAGTGTCAAAAAACCGTTGAGGCAGAGTAAGTAAATGCTTGTAATATCCCAATATCAACCGGGCATCTATCCGCTGCCCTATCTTAATGATGAACAGGGTCTTGTATATCCCAATCAATACCTGCATCAACAACAAAAAAATCATTACCACTGACAACAGATTAAGCAAATTGGTATTGCGACCGATAAACACGTGGTCAATGATTTTCTGGACGTATATGGAGGTGGACAATCCCAAAATAGTATAAATAACCGCCCCAACCAGAGATTGGAACATCACCCCCCTATGCGGTCTGACCAAATACCAAAACCTACCCCATGTACTTACTTTTTTACTTATTGATTTAAATTCTTCATTAGGCATTAGAAGTACCAATACCCCTGTCCAAATTTCCTTAAATGCATCTGGACTAACTTTGTGTATTTGGCCGTCACCTGGATCCATGTATTCCACTGCCTTATCACTCACCTTATATAGGACTACAAAATGATGCAGTACCTTTTTTACAATCACGTGAGCGATTACAGGCATTGGAACTTCCTTAAGCGCTTCAAACTCCCCTCTTACCCCTTTTGCAGAAAATCCCATTTTTGTTGCTGCTTCTATCAGGCCCAGAATATTGGTTCCCTTTTGGTCTGTAGAAGCCATCTGACGGATTTTAGCTACAGGCATTTCCAATTTGTAATGTGCTGCTACCGATGCCAGACAAGCTGCACCACAGTCCGTAATATCCCGTTGTTTGATTTTGATCCCCATAAAAAAAAAATTAAGATGGAAGTTGAACTTGAGGATTGATCCAATTATCAACCTTATCGTAAAGTAACTGAAACAATGATCTTCTTGCTATTACAAACCGTGCGTTATAAGTCATGCCTTTTTTCACCATTCCTTCCTGACCGGATGACAATGACAGATAAGGTGTGTCTAAGGCACATGTCACTAAAAAACCCACTTGCTTTTCATTGATTAACGAAAGATCGTCTGCTATCTCAATTACTTTACCTGTTGCCACACCCCATTGATTGTAATTATATGAATCTATTTGAAAGGTGACTTCCTGCCCTTTTTCAATAAATGCAATATCCATAGGGGAAATATAAGTGACTGCAATCAGGGTTGTGTCGGGTGAAAGTTCACCTAGCTTTTGCTGCGGAAGGACAAAATCACCCTCATTCAGATTTAGCACATTTTGCAAAGTCCCATTGGCGCCAGCAATAATCCTATATTGATCCATTTGTTCAATTAGAAGATCCATTTGGATTTTTAACCTGACTTGATCATTTTGATGTTTAACCAGCTCTTGCTCCCAATGATTTAGCTGCTGTTTTTTCAACAGTTCCAATTGGTTATATGCTTGTTTATATTGAACTTCTGTGTCATCAAATTCCGCAAAAGCAATCGACTTACTTTCGAAAAGGATCTTGGCCCTATCATAATCCCTTTCCAACTTTTGAAGGATTGCTGCTTGATTGTAGATCCTGGATTGAAATTCCAAATAGGAAGCTTGATAGAACTTTGATTTTAAGATTGGAAATACAGCTGTCCCACTTATATCAGCTGGTAATAAATTGCCTATGTCACTTATAAAGTCCTCCACAAGTTTAAGTTGTTCTTCCAGTCCTGCAATTTCCCTCTGGACAGTCTCAGATCTGATAACAGCAATCAAATCCCCCTTGACCACCTTTTGATTTTCAGCCATTGTCCATTTTTCCAACCTTCCTCCTACAGAACTAATAAGTGGATTCCGTTGTAGAGAAGACTGAAATGTTCCTCTTGCCATCACAGCAACATCCACTTTTACCAAAGGAAGTGCTAAAAGCGCAAGTATTATCATTATTGTGAGTAGCTGATAAACTGCTTGAGATCGAGGTGTGATCTTTGAATCATAGACCTCTACAGTTTGATTAAGAACAGCTAAAGGAAAAACATTTCTATTCATAAACCTTTTTTGAAGAAAATGAAGTTCTACTAACAAAAAAGCTCCAAACTTTACCTATTCAAGAA
>DAIPZN010000191.1:0-4345 GCA_036782195.1 Cyclobacteriaceae bacterium
ATATTAATTAATCTAATTTAACTGTTGCTATTCGTTTTCCCAAATATTTCTTTTTCCTTTCTTAGGTGAAAATCAGTTTCACCGGGCTTCTTCGATTTTTGCTTTTTGGTTTTTCAGTTTCTCTCCTTTTACCTGTTTTAGGACAGTAGCAAGCTTAGTATGCCCAACAGCTGCATAAGATGAATGGTCAAGTACGGTAATAAGTCCAATTTCTTCTTTGGACAACTGTCCTTTATGGGACAGGAAACCGACGATGTCACCTTTGCTGATTTTCTCTTTTTTGCCTACACTGAAGTACAGCAATGACCATTTGGTTAGATTAGGCGGTGTCATGACATCAGGAAGCGTCACTTCAGGAAGATCCACTGGGATGTAATCAGGAAGAATATCATCATCTGATAAAACCAAATAACTCTCCCCACTGGCATGCATCCTGGCTGTTCGACCGTTGCGATGGATATATGCATCAGGCTTAGCGGGTAACTGGTAGTGGATCACCTGCTTGATGTCAGGTATGTCAAGCCCTCTTGCTGCCAGGTCAGTTGCAATCAGGATGTTATTTACCCCGCTCCTGAATTTAATTAGGTTTTTTTCCCGGTCTATTTGATCCATACCTCCATGGAGCATACTAAAAGCAAAGCCTTCCTCTTCCAAAAGTTGAGCAATTCTGGTTACCGCTTCGCGGTGGTTGCAAAAAACCAAACTCGCCCCATCCTGAAAAGTTGCCAATAACCTCATAAGGGATATTGCTTTTTCTTTTGTATCAGTCCGCAATACCCTCAACTCCAACTTGCTTTCTTCCTTTTGTTTGAGATGGTTCAGTGTCTTTAGGTTACTGATAGGAATAAAATCGGGGATACTTCTCAAATTAGTCGCAGATGTCAGCCAGTGCTTTTGGGTAGTTCCCAAGGCACTGAAGATCTGCCTGATTTGTTCATGGAAACCATATTGCAAGGCTTTGTCAAATTCATCCAACACAACCATTTTTACGTTTTTGAATTGGATATTTCCCCGCTTAATGTGATCTGCAATCCTGCCGGGCGTTCCGATTACCACAGAAGGATTGCCCGAAAGGCTGTTTTTTTCTGTTTTTACATCATGTCCACCATAGCACGTACTTACTTTATATGGAGTTTTGAGTGCTTTGAAAACCAACTCTGTCTGAATGGCCAATTCACGGGATGGCAAAATGACTAGAGCCTGTAACCCCTCATGTTGAAGATTAAGATGTGAGATCATTGGAACCATGTATGCCAAAGTCTTGCCTGTACCGGTCGGTGCCAACAAAATTAAGTCATGATTGCCTTCAGCCAACTCGAAAAAATCCAGTTGCATGCTATTGAAAGATTCGATTCCGAGAAGATCCAGATATTGCTGGTGTGATGTTTTAGACATCTTGTAAAGATACACTTTTGTTTTTTGGTATGGAGAAACCGATTATTACACTTACCTTTTCCCTATACAGATTTTTGTCTGATTTTTTTTTCTTAGATGTATTTGGGTTTGGCTTTAATGAATATAAACTTTATGGTTATCCGCAATTGTAACTCAAGGCAAATTCCCTTTGTTTACATGACTGGAAGACTGAAGTATATGAGGATTCCGTTATTAGGGATATTTCTGGTAAATTTTAATTCTTCTGGCAAGAAAGTGGAGATGCATAATTAACTTTAACTCATAGTCAATTCTATAGACCATGTCATACTATCTTTCCTTGTTTTTGTTGCTCTTTTGGACGGTAATTCCAGTCAAAGCAACTGAATTTCCTCCTGTGAAATTTGCCGTGATGGGTTTGACTCATGGTCATTCTCCCTGGATTTTCAACAGTAAAGCTGATTTTGTTTTAGTTGGCATTTATGAACCTGATGCCCAGATCGCATCTAGATATGCCAAACAGTTCAATCTTCCCAAAGACTTATTTTATGCTGATGCAGAAGCCATGCTCCAGCAGACAAAACCCGAAGCTGTTTTGGGATTTGGATCTATTTATGACCATTTGCAAGTAGTGAGATTGGCAGCTCCTAAAGGCATTCATGTCATGTTGGAAAAACCTATGTCGGCTTGGATGGAACATGCCAGGGAAATGGAAGCTTTAGCTAAAAAATATGGTATCCATTTGCTTACCAACTACGAAACTTCATGGTATGCCAATCATGATGCAGCATATAAGATAATTGTTGGCCAAAAGAAGATCGGGAAGTTTACCAAAGCCGTGTTTCACCATGGACACAAGGGGCCTAAAGAAATCGGTGTAGGCGATGAATTCCTTTCTTGGCTCACTGATCCTGATCTAAATGGGGGAGGAGCCCTTATCGATTTTGGATGCTATGGCGCCAATATAATGACCTACATGATGGAAGGGGAAAGGCCGCTGTCGGTAACTGCTGTGGCTCAGAACTTCAAGCCAGAGATCTATTCCAAGGTTGACGACGAAACGACGATAATTTTAGATTACGGCGATGCCCAAGCCATTATTCAAGCCTCTTGGAATTGGCCTTTTGACAGAAAAGACATGGAATTGTATGGAACGGATGGTTCTATGATTACTTCTGGAAGGACGGGCTTACATGTCAGACTTCAAGGTGAAGATAAAGCGCAAACCGTTGAGATTGAAGCTGAGAAATCAGGCGTCTATGAAGATCCGTTTAAGTACCTGATAGATGTAATTAGAGGTAAGGTTAAAGTGGAGCCTTTTAGTCCTTATTCCTTAAGTAACAATCTTCTTGTCGTTGAGATTTTGGAAGCAGCAAGAACTTCAGCAAAAAATGGGAAGACTGTCTTTTTGGACTAGATTGGAAAATGGGGTAAATTGTTGTAATACTTGATTTTATCCATCAATGCCCGAAAATCCAATTTGCCGTTTGCTTCTTTAAGGTGGGAAACAATTCCTAATGATCTGTTTAACCTGCTGTTGCTGTTTTTAACCTGATTGACCAGATAGATCAAGCTTCTTTGCTTACCAGGTGTTAGTTGTTTAAAATAATTATTGGCCTCTTCCTCTTGCTCAAGAAGCACCTGTAATTCTTCAGGCATTTCATGACCGTATTGGGAGTGGTCTTTTTCCAAATGCACAGTAATTTTTTGACCTACGTTCAATAGAAGTTTTTCTTTCAGTTTTTTGTTCACCAGAATAAACCAATAGGTTTTGGTTTTCATCAATGCTGCTGGATAGGGATCTGCATCTTCAATCCTACAGATGACTCTTTTATTATTCCCTTCATTTAGTGCCTGTGCTGCGGTGTCCGGAACTATGAGATGAAAACGCCATAGGTTGCTTTCAAAATCTTCTAGAGTTGTTTCAAATGGAAATGTAATAGCCATTTTGAATGAATTAAACATTTCCAATTTAAGCATGTTATGCCTATCAACTGAAATTTTCAACCAGCTTTTATCAGCTCAAATTTTGAAATAAATATGAAAAGTGGTTCCTTCATCTACTTTTGATTCTACATTGATATATCCTCCACCTTTGGTTACCATCCTGTGGACAAGATAAAGTCCAAGTCCAGTGCCTTCAATTTCATTTTTGTTCAAATGCAATCTTGAGAATTTCTTAAATAGGTCTTTGTGGTTTTCCTTTGCGATCCCGATCCCGTTGTCCTGTACCGAAAGTCTGATGAAATCATCTATCTGGGTTGTTGCGATTAGAAGTTTCAAATCCCTTTCCTGGGATTTGTATTTGATGGCATTACTCATTAGGTTCAGTAAGATACTCTTCAGGTTTTTTCTGGGAAAAGACACATGTTTAACCTTAAAATCCAATTGAAGATCTGCTTTGGCCGAATGCAATAAATCAGCAATGCTCGACTTTACTTCTTCATAAACTGCGGAAATATCAACCTTATCTTTTGTCTCCCGACCGATAGACTGTATATCTCCAAGGTCATTTACAGTAGCTTTTAACTGCTGAACGGAGATCAAGACTGTATCCATTAAGGCCTTTACCTCATCAAGATCCTCAGCCTCCTTCATTAGAGCAAGAAGCCCTTCAATATTGTTTAGTGGAGCTTTCAAGTCATGGGCAAGCGTATAAATGAAAGTTTCCTGATCCTGGTTGATTCTACTCAGCTTTTTATTGTCCAATGAAATTTCATGCTCCGACTTTGTAACAGTTTCCGTTCTGTTTCTAGTTTCTTCTCCTGGAAGGGCTATACCTTGCGAAGAAGCGTCATCATTAGGTTTGTGGGATTGGCGGGATGACATGAATACTCGTTTGCTTTGATGAGTAAAGAAGTTTAAGTTCATAAAAATATTGCTATAGGTGAATTAAAACCTGATTAAAAATGATATAAAATTTATGCCATAATTATTGAATAATGTAAACTATGGATAATAAGATTACTAT
>DAIPZN010000192.1:0-4330 GCA_036782195.1 Cyclobacteriaceae bacterium
CATTTACACTTTATTCTTTTATTTTGTTATTTATAATCATTTTTAGTGTTTATTTTATTATTAATATGATTTTATCATTTCATTAAATATTGATTTTATTACCTAAATAATCAGCTGTAAGGAGAAATTAAACAAAAAAACCGCTGAATCCTTTCAGCGGTTTATAGGTATAATAAAATATTTTTAAGATTAATTTTAATTAATACAAGTTAAAAAATCAAAAATCACAACCTCGATGCTTAAGCAACTAGAAAATCATCTTCGATTCTTATCTGAGGTTTTAAGAAAAGTGGACTAAAAAATTCAAATGAATAACTTATGCTCCTTAGTGTGGTGGACAAGCTCTAGAACGGACTTTAAAGTTTCCAATGATGCACTAGCTATAAGACTTAAAAAATCTCTTAGCTTAAAATAGCTGGAAGGTTTTTCATAAAAACACAATGCACCAAGGTTCATAGCCTCATTTCCATCAGGATTTGTATAAGATGTAGAATAAATTATGACTGGAATATCCTGAGTAGAAGACGAGGCCTTTAGTTTTTTCAGCGTTTCCCATCCATTCATCTCTGGCATATTGATATCTAAAAAAATAATGGCATTGTCAATTGGGATAAGCTTAATTCTTTCCACCAACTCCTTTCCATTTGGATAATAGTCAAACCTAATTTTTGGATCAATTTCATGTAATGCCTCTGCAAATAGCCTGGTATCATCTTCATCATCATCTGCAAGGATGAAATGGTCAATTTTTTTACGCATAAATTATATTACTTTATCTATAGATTAATAGGCAAAAAAAGATGGAATGTGCTTCCCTTTCCAGGTGTAGACTCTGCAACAATATAACCGCGATGGTTATTCACGATCCTTTTACACAATGCCAGCCCTATACCTGAGCCCTTATATTTTGCTTTTCCATGTAACCTTCTGAAAATTTCAAAAATATGTTCTGCATATTCTTTTTCAAAACCTATACCATTGTCTGAAACAGAAATATGGTGATAATCTGAATTGTCACGAGGATTGTCTACATATCGCTGTACTTCATCATGAACAACAGTCTTATAGGTGATATTTACCATAGGCCTTGTTCCATCCGGAACATATTTCAAAGCATTGCTGATCAGGTTCAGGAACAACTGTTGCATTTGCAGTTCAGAGGCTATAATTATTGGAAGTCCGTGATTGAATACTTGTGCATTTCTGTCTTTGATTTCAATTTCAAAATCTTCAATCACCTCATTAACCATTTTGTTCAGATCTACTTGCTGAAATGATTCCTCAGGGTTGATCAATCGGGAAAACTCCAGAAGGTTTCGAATCAAAAGACTCATTCTTTCAGCTGATTCGTTGATTTTAATGGCCCATTCCTGAATATCTGTGGGTAGTGATTTATGTAATATGCGATCTGAAAAAATCTGTATTTTCCTGAGAGGTTCTTGAAGGTCATGACTTGCAACATAGGCAAATTGTCCCAACTCTTCATTTGACCTCATCAGTTGTTGGGTTGACAGTTGCAATTCTTCATTTATTTTAGCTAAAGTTTCATTTGTGCTTTGAAGCTGTTCAGTGCGGATTTTAATTTCATCCTCAAGTGCCTGATGGGTCTGCCGCTGAATGGTCACATCCTGCATAATCCCCTCAATTTTGATAGCCTTTCCGGCATTGTCATAAAATACCTGACCTGAAGATTTAATGATATGTATACGCTTTGTCTTTACATTTTGGACCCTATATTCAACATCATATTTTCCTCCGGACTCTAAGGTCTTTGCATAGGAAAACTTTTTTTTCACTACCTCTCTGTCTTCAGGGACAATCAAAGAAAGTCCTTCCTCTAATGTGATTTCCTGCTTATCGATTCCAAAAATATCCATGTGCCGTTTTGATAGATGGGCCAAACCACTGGTAAAATCCATCTTCCAAGTACCCAATTCAGCCATTTCTACTGCATTTCTTAGGGCAATTTCCTGTACTTCAAGCTGTTTTTGTTGATTTTTGATTTTAGTGATATCAGAAGCATGAACTATAACCCCGATGACTTCCCCTGCTTCTTCATATGGGGTATAGACAATTTGAAGCCACCTCATCTCATTCATGCGTGAAGGTGCCTGCATTTCATAGAATTCCTGCTTACCTCCATAGGCTACATCCAAATGAGGTTTCACTTTTTTGTAGGCTTTATCTCCAATAAATTCCCTTACAGTTTTCCCCAATGCTTCGGAAGCGTCTACACCAAACCAGTGCATAAAACGTTCATTGTAGGACTGATAGCGCTCTTCTGAATCCAGATAGAAAATCATTGCCGGTACAGTGTCACTTAGCAATTTCAGATGCGATTGGGTAGATTCGAGGGTTTTTCTGCTTTCTACAAGGTCAGTTACTTCTGTTGCGACAACTGCAAAGCCATTGCGGTTTCCATCTTCGTCGGTGACAGGGGAATAAACAAAATTTACATAAACTATTTCCGGGATGCCTTTTCTAGTATGGAAGACTTCTAATTCACGTCCGTGATAAGGGATACCTGTTCTTACTACTTCTCTTACAATAGATTCAATGGCCACCCGTACACTTGGCAGACTTTCAAAAAGGGGAGTACCGATGAACTTTTCCTGAGGAATGTCCACAAGCTGTAGATAAGACTCATTGGCAATTTCTGCTACAAAATCCTCTCCACGGAACACGGCAATGGCCACAGGAGACTCGGCGATAATTTTGCGGAAGCGTTTTTCACTTTCTTCCACCATCTTCTGGGCCTTAATCTGTTGTGTAATATCAACAGCCACATCAAGAATTCCATAAATTTCACCTTCAGTATCTCTGAGGGGCACATAGGAGATATTGTAATAATTATGCTTTAATATCCCATTTTGAACAATTTTCACCAAAGAAGAGGGCGAATAAAATGGTTTGCCTGTGGTAAAGACATCATCCAAAATTTTGAGAAAAGGCTGGCCTTCGGTCTCAAGTTCAGGCATTACTTCCCTTAAAGGTAAACCTGAAATATCCGGACCTTTACCGACGATATCAATGAAAGTCTGATTGGGGTTATCGATAATCAAATCCCTCCCTATAAATACGCCAATTGCTACAGGAGCCGCTGCGATAATGGCCTGAAGCTTCATTTTACTCGTCTGGTTGGCTTCATTTGATAAGACTACCTCAGTTACATCCTGACATAGTACCATTACCCCATCCACAATCCCTTCACTGTTTTTCCGGTAAGGTTGGTAAACCAGATTCAAATAACCTGTCTTATCAGCTGATTCACCATAAATGGTATATGGCTTTTCATATAAATAAATTGGTTGACCTTTGATTCTTACCTGTTCAAGGATATGTCCAAATTCAAGCTCGGTTTCCGGAATTATGTCAAATAGGCTTTTTCCAATCAGCTCTTCCGGAGGACGGTTAATCAATCTGCCGAAAGCTTTATTCGCGATATCTATTTTATTTTCATCCCCTGTTAATACGATGATGCCGACCGTAGCTTCTTTTACCAAATTTTCAAATCTGTTCTCACTTTCTTCTAACTGAATTTTGGAGAAAATTTTGTCTGTGGTCTCCATACAAGTCATTATTATGCCTGCTGGATCACCATAATCATCAAGTACTTGACTCAAGCTAAAAGTCCAAAAAAAATCTTCCACGATTCCATTTCGAAAAATGGGCACCCAAATATTTTCATTCCAGGTAGGTTCACCTGTTGTTTTGACCTGTTCAATAAGCGGATAAAACAAATCCCATAATTCAGACCAACATTCTTTCCCACCTTGACCTAGTGCCTTAGGATGTTTGTCATCATTGCCAAAAGAGGGACGGAATGAATCATTATAGAATTGTATCAAATCCTCCCCCCACCATAGCAACATTGGGAATTTTGAAGAAAGTAGATTGCTGAGAGTGGTTCTCAAACTATATGGCCATAGTTCAGGAGAACCCAACTGGGTTTCGGACCAATTATAATTTCTTATTTCATCTCCCATCTCTCCACCTCCGCGTAGAAAGTAAAATGAATTCAGATTTTTAGTGTTTTTTAACATAAAACAATGATTATAAGTTGTTTGGCAAATGCTTTACCAAGACCATACAATTAAAAACCGGCATCCAAACCGTTGGGTATTTAGGCACTTAGCTGCTCCAGACTTTGGTAATTCAAATTTGGTATAGGGCTAAAAGGTACAATTCACCAAAATTCTTCGGCGACAAAATCAGCCTTAATGCTTTCCTGTTTTTAGCTGAAACTATTCCTTATCCGCTACTTCAATACCTAGCCCAATTAGATCAATTCTGGCGTAGAATGACAATAACCAAATTAAAACTATACAAA
>DAIPZN010000193.1:0-4267 GCA_036782195.1 Cyclobacteriaceae bacterium
AATTTTACATTTAAAGAAGGTGATTTTTAAAATTTTATTTAGATAGAAAAAAAAATTCGATATAAAATTTCATATAGATCTACTTTTCTTATCTGATTCAAAATAAGTACATTGAATTATCATTGGAATTGCTACGCCTTATTATCTTTGCCTCATCAAAATTCACAAACCCAAATTTTAACGTTATGATAATAGGTGTTCCGAAGGAAATAAAAAACAACGAAAACAGGGTTGCATTGACCCCTGCCGGAGCCAAAGAATTGGTGAAGCGTGGCCATCAGGTTTATGTTCAACATACCGCAGGCGAAGGTAGTGGTTTTTCGGATTCAGCTTATACTTCAGCAGGAGCCGCAATATTGCCGACTATTGAAGCGGTATATGAAGCAGCTGAGATGATCATTAAAGTCAAAGAACCTATTGAACCCGAATACAAACTAATTAAAGAGGGTCAACTTTTGTTCACCTATTTTCACTTTGCTTCCTACGAGCCGTTAACGAAAGCAATGGTTGAGAGCAAAGCTGTATGCTTGGCTTATGAAACCGTTGAAAAACCTGACAGAAGCCTTCCGCTTTTGGTCCCAATGTCAGAAGTAGCAGGAAGAATGGCGATACAAAAAGGTGCCAACTACCTAGAAAAGCCATTGAAGGGAAGAGGTATCTTATTGGGGGGCGTACCAGGTGTACTTCCTGCTAAAGTATTGATCCTTGGAGGCGGCATTGTAGGTACCCAGGCAGCTTGGATGGCTGCAGGCTTAGGCGCTGACGTAACTATCATGGATGTTTCGCTACCAAGATTACGGTACCTGGCGGATGTAATGCCTGCTAATGTGAAAACAATGATGTCCAATGAGTATAACATCAGAGAATTGATTAAATCCTCTGACTTAATTGTCGGAGCAGTCTTGATACCTGGAGCCAAAGCCCCACATCTGATCACTAGGGATATGTTGAAAGACATGAAGCCCGGAACTGTACTTGTAGATGTTGCGGTAGACCAAGGCGGTTGTATTGAAACATGCAAGCCTACTACCCATGAGAATCCTACCTATATCATTGATGATGTAGTACATTACTGCGTCGCAAATATGCCAGGCGCTGTACCTTATACCTCTACACTGGCATTGACTAATGCAACCCTACCTTATGCCATACAGCTAGCTGAGAAGGGTTGGAAAAAAGCAGCACAGGATAATTCCGATTTAGTTCCTGGTCTTAATGTGATCCATGGTGAAATCGTTTACAAAGCAGTTGCTGAGGCTTTTGGAATGGATTATGTGCCTGTGGAAAAATATCTGGCAGATTAAAAAAACATGCATCTGAAATACAGGAAGCACTTCAAATGAAGTGCTTCTTTTTTTGCCTGAACAATAAAAAAAAGCCTTTTCTATTAGTCTCTCCCCAAAATAGATGAGGACAAACCCATAAAAAAGGCTTTTAAGATAATCTTACTTTTTCAATTCAGTCTATCCAAAACCTCAAATCTGGAAGCATTGCTTACATATTCAGGGACGATGTTTTTTAGATGTATTATAAGATTGTTCTCATTGCTTTTTTCAAGTAATGACTTGAACATTTCAATTCTTTCCTGAATAATAAAATATGGTATAGGTGAAACTTGTGCAATTTTGATTTTAGGATGATGGGTGTGAATGACTTTTTCGGTTTCATTCAATAGCTCTTCATAAAGCTTTTCACCTTCCCTCAATCCTGTAAACTCAATTTTAATATCGATTCCAACTTTTTTGCCACTTAGCTGAATCATCTTTTTGGCCAGGTCATGGATTTTGATTGGCTTGCCCATATCAAAAACATATATTTCACCACCATTACCCATGACAGCAGCCTCTAGGACAAGTTGGCAAGCCTCAGGTATGGTCATAAAATATCGGGTAATGCCAGGATCTGTTACTGTCACAGGTCCACCTCTTTGAATTTGCTTTTTAAATAGAGGAATAACAGAACCATTTGATCCGAGAACATTTCCAAATCTTGTAGTGATAAACCTAGTCCTCGGCTTTGTTCCGATAGAAGCAAGATGTTCGTTCAAGGACTGTACGTACATTTCGGCAGCTCTTTTTGAAGCCCCCATAACATTTGTCGGATTTACTGCTTTATCAGTACTTACTAAAACAAATTTTCTTGCTTTGTACATCACAGACAAATCCGCAACCACTTTGGTCCCTAAGATATTGCAAGCAATTGATTCTTCAGGATAATTTTCCATCATGGGAACATGCTTATAGGCAGCAGCATGAAAAACCACATCCGGTTGATATTGCTTAAATATCTCCTTCATTTTCTTGAAGTTCCGCACGTCTGCCAAAATCATCTTTCTTGGTGTCAGCGGAGATATCCCCTGAAGATCTTGTTGGATGTCATACAAAGCTGACTCCGCTTGATCTACCATGATCAGCTTTTTAGGGCCATAGTGAATCAACTGACGACAAAGCTCACTGCCAATAGAACCTGCTGCTCCTGTCACCAGAATTACTTTTCCATAAAAATCTTCCTCAAGATTACGCTTGTCAAGAATAATCTCTTCCCTTCCCAACAAGTCTTCAATTTTGACTTCCCTGATGTCATTGGGAGATAAATTTCCATTGACCCATTGATTGACAGGAGGAATGATTCTGGTGTGTACATTATATTTAAGGCAGGCGTCTATAATTTCCCTGCGTCTTTCCACACTGATGTCTTTTACTGCAATGATGACTTCAGACACACCCAGTTGGTTGACAATTTTGGAAAGATCCTCTATACCTCGATAAATCCTGACGCCCTTAATAAGCTTCCCATATTTTTGTGGATCATCATCCATAAAGGCAACGGTACTTACATGTGCAGTCGTGTCAGATTTCAACACATCATAAGTAATCATCCCTGCTTGACCTGCACCAAATATGGCTATATTAATTGACTCACTTCTTGTTAAACCTAATCTCAGATAATCAAAAAATTCTTTCACTAAAACCCTGTAGCCAACCATAAACACCAAAGAAAGCAATGCAGTGATTACCAAAACGGAGGAAGGCATCAAATGATTGCTGTCCAATAGACCACGGATCATGTTGGCTACAATTACAGTAAAGGAACTTAGTGCAACTGTTTTGAATATGATGTAACCATCTCTGATACCGGTATGTCTGACTATACCCTTGTAACTTTGGGTAAAAATCATAGAGACCAAAAAAGAAAGGGCAAAACCAAATACACCGGTTAGATACAGGTTGTTATCTAACTGTACTAGTTCAAAATTGAATCTGATTAAATAGGCTGCAACACCACATTGAATCACAATCAAGACGTCCAGTAGACCTATGATCCATCTGGGGAGAATCTTCATTTTTTTAAAAAAGTCCATCGTAAAAAGCTTTGGTGGGATTGATTAAAATAATAGAGCTGATATTTTTTTAGTAAGAAAGAAATTAAGCTTTGTTGTTCTTATTAAAGTTTCATGCCTTTCAAATCGGCATTCCAAACCCTAAGCCTGCTGTGCTACTCTAGCAGAGACCAAGGGAGCAACAGGTTTATTGCCTATCCAAATACTATGGTCAGCCACATCCCTGTGTACAATACTTCCTGCGCCAATCGTGGCCCAGCGTCCGACCTTTACACCCGGGAGGATAGTGGCATTGGCTCCTACCAATGTACCTTCACCAACAGTAATTCCCCCACAGAGGGTGGCCTGTGGTGCAATATGCACAAAATCACCAATCTTACAGTCATGATCCACTGAAGCACCAGTATTGACAATAACATGGCTTCCAATCTCTGTATTTACTTTGACAATGGCACCCTCCATAATTACAGTGCCAGATTGGATGTTTGCCCTTTTTGAAAATATGGCGGAGTCGTGAATAATATTTGCAAAGCGACAAAAGCCTGCCAACCTTTCTGCGATTTTTTTTCTGATTCTGTTATCACCAATTGCAATGAACAAATCAGATTTGAATCTTAGATCCTCTGGCAAAGGTCCCAGGACAGGATAACCTAAAATATCTTTTACTTCTGGGTTATCATCAAAAACTCCATGAATTTTTTCAAAAGAATCGATCATGTCTATGATGACTCGAGCATGACCTGAGGCTCCATAAATGTACATAGGGTGTTAAGCGTTTGGAGGTGATAGCGAAAATTAAGTCAGTTTTGCTCAAAAACAAAATATCAAAACGTAATTTTTTGATAACAAAAAGTATTGTTTTTTTCAATTTTTGATATCCTACCGACATTTTTTGTAACAAAATACATTAATTAGAATATCAATAAC
>DAIPZN010000194.1:0-4213 GCA_036782195.1 Cyclobacteriaceae bacterium
AACTACCACCCCTCATACCAAAATCACCGCCAAACCCTTGTATTTGCAAACTTTTTGTATCTGGTAGTTGGGTGATGATATTGACCGCGCCAGAATAGGCATTTTGCCCAAAAATTCTGGCTCCAGGTCCTTTTAGGACTTCTACACGCTGTATTGCAGTCAATGGTAGCGGGATATTCATCATATGGTGACCAGTTTGTGGATCAGTAAGTTTGATGCCATTGATCAACATCAGGGTCTGTTCAAATCCACCTCCTCTGATACCTATATCTGCTTGGACTCCACTTACACCTCGCTGTCTTACATCTACCCCCGGCACAAAAGCCAATAGTTCCTGCAGACTCCTACCAGGAGTAGTTTCAATTTCTTTGCGTTGGATTATTGCTATGTTTCTAGATGTTTTACTGAATGGAATTTCTATCCTGTTTTCCTGGATCATAACCTCGCCTAAATCAACGATTGAACTATCCTGTTGAGCTACAGCCTTCCATGAAAGGAAAAATAAGACATATAAAAGGTAAATTTTTCTCATAATTAATAGTTGTGGTTTAAGCTGACAAATAAAAACTGATTTTGGACTTAAACCTAATACATCAAAGCTTCCCGACTTTAAAAACTTTAACTTTTGAATCTCTATTGCCTGTTTTTAACTTCTATATCAATTACATACTTTTAGGTCAGTTTAATCATATAAATCAGAATTATGAGTCAAAACAACATCAAAATCATTCTTCTTTTGCTCTTTATAGGCCTTGGCAAAGGCTTATTTGCCCAACAAGTGACTGGGAATAAAGACAAAGCTTTCACAGAATTTGGATACAGACAAGGTACTGCATATAGGACAGCTTCGGGAAAGCCTGGTCCTTCTTATTGGCAGAATAGATCCGATTACAACATCAATGTCACCCTAGACGAAACCGAACACTCACTAAGTGGAGATCTCACACTTACTTATACCAACAACAGCCCTGAAGCCCTGGATTTTATTTGGCTTTATCTTGAGCAAAACAGGTTTACTGAAACTTCAAGAGGAACTTTGACCACTCCTGTTCAAGGTAACAGATACAACGGAGATGTCAATGGCGGTTATGATATCTCTGGCCTTCAGGCCCAAATTGTTGGTAAAAATAAGCGTGCTTCTTCTAAATACCTGATTGATGACACAAGAATGCAGGTCTTTTTTGATGAGCCTATACAAGCTAACGGAGGCAAAGCCACTGTAAAAATGAATTTCAAATATTTAATTCCTGAAAAAGGAATGGATAGAATGGGAAGACTCAATGTAAAAGATGGAGTGATCTATGCTATGGCTCAATGGTATCCAAAAGTAGCTGTATTTGATGATGTCACAGGATGGAATACTGACCCATATCTGGGAGCTGGCGAGTTTTACTTAGGCTATGGGGACTTTGAATACAAGGTCACAGTTCCATTTGATCACATTGTAGTAGCCTCTGGTGAATTGGTCAATACCAATCAGGTCTTGACTAAAAAACAGCAGGAAAGAATGAGACAGGCTGCTGGAAGTGACGAGAGGGTGTACATCATAGCACCAGAAGAAGTTACAGATTATACCAACAACAGGGTAGCGAAATCCGGCATGACCACGTGGCATTTCAAAATGCAGAATACACGGGATGTGGCCTTTGCTTCTTCCAAAGCATTTATTTGGGATGCAGCAAGGATCAACCTCCCAAGTGGCAAAAAAGCGATGGCGCAATCTGTCTATCCTAAAGAAAGCGATGGACAAGAAGCTTGGGGAAGATCCACAGAATATGGAAAAGCTTCCGTGGAGCATTATTCAGAAATGTGGTACGAATACCCATACCCAGTTGCAGTAAATGTTGCAGCGGATATCAATGGAATGGAATATCCAGGGCTGAACTTCTGTAGCTTTAGATCAAAGGGAGAAGGACTTTGGGGAGTGACAGATCATGAGTTCGGGCACAATTGGTTTCCTATGATAGTAGGATCCAATGAAAGAAGACATGCCTGGATGGATGAGGGTTTCAATACCTTTATCAATTATTACAGCTATCTAGCCTTCAACAATGGTGAGTATACCAACAACCTCATTCAGACCAGAAGATACTTAGGATGGCTGACTAATGAAAACAGAGAACCAATAGCGACGCATCCTGACCGTACGCAGTCTAACAACCTTGGGATGGTTGCCTATTTTAAACCTGCCTTGGGATTGATCATGTTGCGTGAGTATATTCTCGGGCATGAAAGATTCGACAATGCATTTAGATCCTATATCAAAGCATGGGCTTACAAACATCCCCAACCCAGTGACTTCTTCAACCATATGGAGAATGTCTCAGGGGAAAATCTCGATTGGTTTTGGAAAGGCTGGTTTTATAGCAATGCCAATATTGACCTAGCTATCGATGCTGTTTATCCTTATGGAGCAAACTATATCGTTGCACTTTCAAATAAAGGCGACTTACCAATGCCTGTGCTCATGGAAATCACTTTTGAGGACGGTTCAAAGGAAAGAAGGTCTCTTCCTGTGGAAATATGGTTTAAAGGAAATCAGTGGAATCATCTTCTGAAAGTAGATAAAAAAGTTATCTCTATAGAACTTGACCCTGACAAAGTCATTACTGACATCAATTCGGCTAATGATTTTTGGCCGAGCCAGATATACAAAGATTAATATTTACTTATGACGGCTGTCTGTGCTTTGAACTATTAGCAGTGTAAAGGATGTGCCAAGAGATGTTACTATTATGAATTTATTACCCAAAAGGTACAAGTGTTTCTCAAAAACAATCTTGTACCTTTTGTCATTTTAATCCAATAGCCCCCCAACACTACTTAATCTAAATAGATATCACATGGCACATTCCAATGTCATTCATGAAGATGTCAAATTGGAATAGTTGGAATTTACGCACTGGGAAGTGAATTTTTACCTCCTGGCAAAAACCGCTTAGGATGTACTTGATCCAGAAATGATTTCAGCTTTGGGCTTACATCAAATCGATACACAAAATTTATTCTATAATTCCCTGTTGACAAGTTATTAGAAAAGCTGCTATTCTTCACAAGCTGCACCTGATTGCTGACGTAGTTGGCATTGATTGACCACCTGCCGGAATTGTACCCCACAAATCCCCTCAAAAACATGTTAGAACTGAGTCCCCAAGTCCCTTGTTCTTCAATATTATCCTGAATTTTTTGTGTTCCTAGACTAAGGTTACCGGAAGCCATCCCTGTAATAAAGACCCTCCTGAAAAAAACCAAGGTATACACATAACCTAGATTAGGACCAATCTGGAAAAAATTCAGCCTGTTGAAATCAGAAAAAGGTCCGGAATACAATCCCTGCGGCAAGATTGGAAAAGGATTTTGCACTGATCCCCCATAAATTTCAAAACCAGCAAGCAAACTTCCTGCCGAGCGCTGTTGCCATGCACTCTGAAGAAAAGCAGCTTTTAAGGATATTTTATCTCCATTAAAAAGGTACTGGAAATTTCCCCCAAACTTTCTTACGCTCATATCCGGAAATATGATAGGTCCGCCGTTTTGACTTGCTTGCCTTTCCAAATAATACCCGTTATAAAATTGTCCAAAAAGGTCTATGACAAATTTCTTTGGATAAATATGCGCTTGAAGGTCTAGATATTTTGTCTCCAGAATTTCCCTTCGTGGATTCATGAAGCCGAAGCCATAGGCTATATTTAAGGTAAAATCCTGATAAGTTGCCCCTACCCCCAAATTTAAAGTAGAAGTGGGCGTATAATTCAACTTTCCGGGGAAATCGGGATGCTTTACTTCAAATGCCGTATATTTTCTTGAAGTATATATCCTAGTTGTCAATAAATGGGGGTAGTCTTTATAATAAAGGCTATCTGCCTCATCCTTTATTACTTCAGCAGTAGTTTTTGCCGGGTCAATCAATAGAAAAGATACAAGCAAAATGGCCCCTAACCTGAAATCAAACTTCAATACGTATTTCGTGAAATCCATTTTACTAAACATGATTATTTAAAAGGCAAATTACAATATCACATCCCCACCCTAATCCAAAACAAAAAAAAATCCGCCGAAGCGGATTTATTTTTTGAAATGAAAGTTAGTAAAAATAATTCTCGAAATAACCTCCACTTCTTTCTTATCGAAAGTAAAAGTATAGAGCGGAAAAAGTTGCTTAATCACCCGAGACAAAGATAGGAAAGTTTCTCAATTCCACACAAGAAATCAT
>DAIPZN010000195.1:0-4117 GCA_036782195.1 Cyclobacteriaceae bacterium
ATATTTATAAAAGTAATAGGCAAAAAAAATTATATTTTTCTATTACTTTTATTTAATTAAATATATATATCCGCTTTCTTACCAGAAGGCTGAAAAAGCTTCAGAAATATCTTGAAAAAGTTAAAGCCTGAAATCCTTCCGTCTTCGGTCTTCCGACCAGTTAATAAAAATAAAATAGCATTCTATGTAATTGCGGACAATCATATAATTAAATATTTGCAAACTCCTTTCAAGATTTTTGAGGATACTTTTTTTAATTATATGATTTCAATAGAAATTTACCATGCCCCAATTCCTAGACCAACTCAATCGCACCATTTTCCTTCCAAATTCCCCAAAAAGGATTGTTTCCTTGGTACCATCTCAGACAGAACTTTTGTATGACCTTGGTCTGGAGGAGCAGCTTGTGGGGATTACCAAATTCTGTATTCATCCTCCCCATTTGAAAAAAAAGAAAACAGTTATTGGAGGCACTAAAAATTTCCATTTTGACAAAATAGATGCATTAAAGCCAGACTTGATTATAGGAAATAAAGAAGAAAACTATGTAGAAGGTATAGAAAAGCTGACTCGAAAGTATCCTGTTTGGGTAAGTGATATATCAGACATTCCCAGCTCCTTGGACATGATTTCAAAAATTGGCGAAATCACATCAAAATCAGAAAGTGCACAAAGATTAATCAATGAGATACGCTCAAAATATGGAAACCCCAAACCTAGAAAAGGCTCTGCTGTTTATTTAATTTGGAATGATCCTATTATGGCTGCGGGGAAAAATACCTTTATTGACTCAATTCTTTCATTTGGCGGTTTTTCAAATAGCATCACCCAAAGCAGATACCCAATTATCACATTAGAAGAGTTAATTCAAATTGATCCAAACTATCTAATGCTAAGTTCTGAGCCATTTCCCTTTAAAGAAAAACATGTGGATTATTATCAAAAACTTCTGCCTCATTCCAAAGTACTGACGGTAGATGGAGAATTGTTTTCATGGTTTGGAAGTAGACTTTTACATGCTGCAGATTATCTTAAGCAATTAGATAAACAAATGGGATTTAATCACTGACCGTTTATAAAAAATTAAAACATCATGTTCGACTTAATTAAAAAAATTAATTAACTTTTGGATTCGTAAATTTATATCATTGCTATGAAGCAGCAAAGAAGAGATTTCTTGAAAATATTGGGAGTAACCGGCGCTGTTGCCGCAGTAAGTCCTCTTGCATTCAGTCAAGAGATTCAAGCGGAACAGATACTTGGAAGGAACCCACTTTTTTCAGGCAATTTAGAGAAAGAAATAGGTATAGCATTGATAGGTGCAGGAATAATGGGTGTTGAAGACACCACTACGGCTTTAAAGCATGAAAACATAAAGCTTGTAGCGGTATGTGATTTATATCAGGGACGTCTAGAAAGTGCCAAAAAGCGTTGGGGCGACCATCTGTTTTTGACAAAAGACCATCATGAAATCCTCAGGCGGAAAGATGTAGATCTAGTAATTATTGCGACACCAGATCATTGGCATAAGCAAATAAGTATTGATGCTTTGAATGCTGGAAAGCATGTGTACTGTGAAAAACCAATGGTACATTCAGTCAAAGAGGGCATGGATGTCATCAATGCATGGAAAAAATCAGGTAAAGTCATGCTTATAGGCAGTCAAGGAGTTTCTTCCTTAGGTAATGAAAAAGCAAAAGAACTTTTGGCAGCAGGAGCTATCGGAGAAATTGTGTATGCAGAAGGATTCTGGGCTCGTCACTCACCAGAAGGTGCATGGCAATATAATGTTCCTCAAGATGGAAGTGAGAAGACAGTTGACTGGAAGCGGTATATTTCCAACACTACTTCCAGAAATTGGGATCCTTTACGTTTCTTTAGATGGAGGAATTATTTGGACTACGGTACTGGTATGTCAGGCGATCTGTTTGTCCACCTATTCTCTAGTCTTCACTTTATTACCAATTCTTTAGGTCCGGAAAAAATTTCCGCTATGGGTGGCTTGCGCTACTGGAAGGATGGGAGAGAGGTGCCAGATGTGCTCTTAGGTACATTTACATATCCGGAATCTGAAGAACATCCAGGTTTCAATTTAAGCTTGAGATGCAATTTTGTAGATGGGACTAGTGGCACTACCTATTTGAGGATTGTAGGCACTAAAGGTTCCATGGATGTGAAATGGGAAGAAGTAGTCGTTAAAATGAATAGCAGTGCAGAAAGCGACGATCCGTTTTTGGCAGAACAGGCAAGATTAAGAGGTGGTAATGAGGGAAGGGCAAAGATCCTCCCACCAAGAGAAACAGTCTATGCAGCCGAAAGATCGTATAGAGGTGCGCACTATGATCACTTTGCCAATCTTTTCCACGCAACTCGGACTGGTGGCAGGGTTGCTGAAGATCCGGTCTTCGGATTCAGAGCTGCCGCGCCTGCCTTGTTGTGTAATGACAGTTATTTTCAAAATAAATTTATTCAGTGGGATCCTAAAAACATGAAGTTGGTATGAGAAATTCAAAATGGTTGATAGCAGTAACCGCAATTGCTGCCATCGCATGTAGTCCAGACAAATCAACAGAGTCAGATGAGACAGCCGTAGAAGTGGTTGTATCCGACAACACATTGACTGAGGCAGAAAAAGAAGAGGGCTGGATGTTGCTCTTTGATGGAGAAAATACAGACGGATGGAGGGCATTTAATGGAACCGCTTTTCCTGATGGATGGGTGGTAGAAGATGGGGCATTAAAAGCACTTGGCAAAGGCGGTGATATTGGTGGGGATATAGTTTTTGCCCCTGTTGATTTTGAAGAATTTGAATTAGAATTCACTTGGAAAATTGCAGAGGGAGGAAACAGCGGAGTGTTTTATCATGTGGTAGAAGATCCGAAATATAAAGCACCTTATGAGACCGGACCTGAATATCAAGTGATTGATCAATTAGGATTTCCAGAGAAATTAGAAGACTGGCAATCGCTAGCGGCTGATTATGCAATGTACAGTCCTGACTTAGAAGGCGTTGTTAAGCCAGCGGGAGAGTGGAATGTTTCTAGGATAATTTTTTCGAATGAAGGCGCAAGCTATTGGTTAAACGGAAAAAAAACAGTTGAATTTGTACCTTATTCAGAGGACTGGACACAAAGGAGAAATAGTGGCAAGTGGGATAGTTATCCAGATTATGCCATTGCAAAAACAGGTTTAATTTCATTACAAGACCATGGCAGTGAAGCCTGGTTCAAAAACATCAAAATAAGAACATTATGAAAAAAACAGTATTGGCATTAGTGGCAATGACCACTATTGTTGCCTTTTTCGCATTTCAGCCTAAAAAAGAAATTTCTCTCTTCAACGGCAAAAACCTTAAAGGCTGGACAATATATGGTACAGAAAAATGGTATGTGGAAAATGGACTACTCGTTTCAGAAAGTGGTCCAGATAAAGAATATGGTTATTTGGGTACCAAAAAGAACTACAAAAATTTCGAGGTGAATCTTGAGTTTAAGCAGGAAGCAGATGGCAATAGTGGCGTTTTTATTCGATCAACTGTAGATGGGACCAAAGTTTCTGGCTGGCAAGTAGAAGTGGCCCCTCCCGGACATAGTACAGGTGGAATATATGAATCTTATGGAAGGGGGTGGTTGATCAAACCTGATCCGGAAAAAGATAAAGCCCTAAAGTATGGAGATTGGAATAAATTGAAGATTGTGGTCAACGGGGATAGAGTAATTTCGTATCTCAACGGTGTTGAAATGGTTGACTTTACAGATAGCAAAATCGGACAAGGTGAAGGAGGTATTTTACTTCAGATCCATGATGGAGGAGGAATAAAAGTCTATTGGCGAAATATAACCCTTAAAGAATTGTAGGTCATTTCTTTTTCCATTTTTGCAGAATCAAGCCAGATAATTCCCTTCTGGCTTGATTTTTTTTGTCTATTCTTTCCGTAAGCACAATGAACTTGTAAGCCGCTTTGGGCTTATATAGAAATTTTATTTTTTTTATATATAAAAAATAGTATTATACATCCTTAATAAGTACTTTTGTAAAATATCGTTGCTGTATTACCCCTCTTAATCATACCCATTTTACAATATTTTCTTATTATTTGGGGCTAATGCTATTATAT
>DAIPZN010000196.1:0-3964 GCA_036782195.1 Cyclobacteriaceae bacterium
ATAATCAATTCTATACCCATATTTTCTAAAATTTTGGTTAGAAAGAGTGAATTGCAAAATTGCCTCCAATATCTGTAAGTGGTAGAAAATCACAATTGAAGACTAGAAATTAAAGTTAAGTCTGGCAAATACAAATCGGCCATTGAAACCCATTTGTTGAACCCTTCGCGAGTAAACGAACCTTCCTAAACTGAAATTTCCACTATGCTGATGGATATCCTGATACACATCAAAGATGTTGTTTGCACCGATATTGATCCTCAACTGTTCGGTAAACTTATAGCTGAGCGTGACATCTGTGACAACTTTAGGCGTGAACACTTGATCCAGCGTCTCCCTTTCACCGGTCAGCGTATTGACAGGCCATGTTAGCGGATCATTCCCCATCGTAGGATCTAAAAAGACCACCTCCCCGAATCTTACAGCCCTTGCCATGAAGGTAAACTTTCCCACATTATAATTGGTCATCAAACTGACTTTGTTTCTGGGATTAGCGACCTCTATTCTGCTTTGGTCCTCCCTATTGAAATAATTGCCTAACTGCCCTGTCTGTTCCAAAATCTGGGAGCCTTTTATAATTGGATTACCGTCACTATCCTTTTTGACGATGTTGTCAATAAAGGTTCCTGCAAGAATAAAATTAATAGAAGAACCACCCTCTAACCTCAAATTGTAAGTGACCACAGACTCAATTCCCCTCGCCCTCGTATCAATGGCATTGGTGAAAAAATTAGCCGTAGTGGCATTTGCCGCTTCAAGTTGCTCCCTAATGGCCAAGTTTCCTCCATCAGTAAAATTATTTGTAAGAACAATCCGGTCATCAATATCTATCTGATAGGCATCTACTGTGATTTCCAAATTATCAAGCAACTGAACAGTGGTACCTAAGGTATAGCTCAAAGATGTTTCTTGTCGGAGTCTTGGAATCCCTAAAATTCTGGCAGGTTCACTGTCATTTCTAAAAGTCCCACTCTCTACCGGTACCAATCCGGATCCAGGGACTGTTACAAAAAGTGTGTTTACCCTCGAATAATAAATCTGCTGCATAGAAGGTGCCCTAAAGCCTGTACTGGTAGAACCTCTAAGTGTGATCCTATCAGCAAGCTTGTACCTACTTGCCAATTTGTAATTGGTAGTGCTCCCAAAATCTGAATAGTTTTCAAATCTAATTGCTGCGGCAAGGTTCCATCGGTCTGTAAACTCCTGCTCTAAATCCAGATAGATAGCCTTGTTGTTCCGGTTGAATGTGCCTGCAGTAGATGGGGTAAATCCACCAAACACCTGGGAACCGGCAGGTACTCCAGCTTCTGGATTAAAATTACGGTAAGAGGTTTCCTCACCAGCCCTAACCCCAAACTGTTCTACCCTATACTCTGCCCCTATCGCAACATTCAACCCAGCCAATATATCGTACCTTTTGGCAAAATCAAGGTTAACAGTATTTTGAAGGAAGTTCAACCCCCCTGCATCAAATTCAGTCTGAAAATCTGCAGTTTGAAGTGCCTGTGTATAATTGACCGACTGTGTGATTTCAAAATCAAAAATATTTTGGCCGAAGGTGTTACTCAAATCAAACCTCCAAGTGCCCAATTCCCCTCTTAATCCAAGCGTATTCGATAAATCAGTAATATCGGTATTGATAAAAGGTAAAAAGCCATTCGGGTATTTGGTAAAAACATTGGCGCGGACAGCTGCGGGAACGGCATTTGGATACCTGTAAAACCCTGCTGCATTGCCTTTTTTGTTGTTATATCCACCGAAAGTGTAGAGTTCCAGGCCATTATTGATGGGTAATGAAAAATTCAACATAATGCCACCGCCATTGATCTCCGAATTACCTATCTGCATATCAAAATCTTCTCTGGTCAGTCCCCTCGCCTGTAGTTCTGCCTCATCTACGATTTGTCCTTCGACAGCTGGGAAAATCTGTCCCGTATATGTTCCGGTTCTATTTGTAAAACCCCTGCTGACATACTCTCCAGTCAAGTTTAGATAACCCGTCTCCTTAATTTTCCAGCCGTAGTTAAGATTCGCACTGTACATGGTGCCATCTACAGTGTTTACATTGGGATTCTGCCCGTTGTTGAGGACATAGTTTTTGGCATAAGAAGTAATATGGGTACCTGAAGCCACCGAACCACTTAAGCCATCCCCTTTGCGCAAGACAATATTGATCACGCCTGCTATGGCATCTGAACCGTATTGCGCAGCAGCTCCATCCCTCAGGATTTCTATTCGCTCTACGGAATTTGCTGGAATGGCATTCAAATCTGTACCGACCTGACCTCTATTGACAGTCCCATTGACATTGACCAAAGCGGATTGGTGCCGTCTTTTTCCATTGATCAAGACCAATACCTGATCGGTACCCAAACCACGTAACTGGGCTGGGTCCACATGATCTGTACCATCAGAGATCGTCTGCCTGCTGGATTGGAATGAAGGTGCGATATAGGTCAGAATCTGGTTGAGATCTACCTGTCCCAGTGCATTGATGACTTCGTTTACCGGAATGATATCTACTGGTACCGGTGAATCTATCCTAGATCTCGCTCCTACACGTGTGCCTGTAACGATAATTTCTGACAGATCTGTTTCGTCAGTTCTAAGCGTCACTTCAACCCGATTGGAAGCAGGAATCAAAATCTCCATTGTCCTCATGCCTACAAATGAAATCACCAAAGTATTTCTATTAGCAGGTACTTCCAAAGAAAAATCACCATTGACATCTGTGGTTGTACCTGTACTGGTTCCCTTAATCAATACTGCTGCACCAGGCAAACCCAGACCATCCTCTACAGTAAGTACTTTCCCTGTGACTGTCCTCGACTGGGCATACAGGGTATTGTTGAAACTCACTCCAATAAAAAAGATCAATAAAAGGTAAAATTTTTTCATATAAAATTTGTTTAATAAATAATAATTCAACTATGGAATATAACTTAATTTATCCAATTAGTGAATTATTAACTTTATCTTTTATAATTTCATACATTTTATTTGCCAGATGAAATAAGTCAGCAACTTTGATTGATGCCTTGGATTTACCATCTTAAGGCTTATGCTTGTCCGTGTTGTTAGAAGCTTTCTCACACTTTTCACTGAATAATCATGCAGGTATTGATCTATAGCATAATTTTCGCATTTGGAATTATCTTCAATCCATCGGCTATTGAGATGAAGAAAAAAAAGGAATTGCTGTACATAGGTACTTATGAAGAACGTGGCAGTGAGGGTATCTATGTTTTTGAGTTTGACAGGGAAAACAGAAAATTGTCTCTGATCCAAACCATTAAAGACCGTGAGAGTCCCACCTATTTGGCTATGCATCCAGCTAAAAAAAGACTTTATGCTTCCAACAGGCAGGGTGTGGACCAATCTGGAACTGGTTCAATAAGCGCTTTTTTCATCAACAGGTCTGGGAAACTGGAACTTGAACGAACCCTAAAATCAGGAGGTGAAAGCCCTTGCCACATCAGTATAGATCCTTTGGGCAGGTATGCCTATGTTTCCCATTATCTGAGTAGCCACATGGTAGTATTCAATTTGAATCAGGATGGAAGTTTGGGAGAGGAAGTGCTGTCAAAAAAGTTTGTTGGTTCCAGTCTTCATCCGGAGAGGCAAAAAGAGTCACACCTTCATTCTATCATTCCAGATGGCTCTGGAAGCGCACTTTATGTTTCGGATTTGGGCACTGATCTTCTTCATAAATTTCAGGTGGAAGATAGTCAAGGATTGAATTTGAGGGAATTATCCCAAGTCAAGGCCATACCAGGTTCAGGTCCCAGACATGCAGCACTGCATCCTAATGGACAGATTTTGCTATCCGTAGAAGAAATTTCCTCCACGATCAGTTTATATACATTTGATCATAATGGGAAAATGGAAGCCAAAGACAGGCAGGAACTACTTATGCCAGATGATCAGCTTGAAGGCATCAACACCTCTGCCGACCTGCAAATCT
>DAIPZN010000197.1:0-3960 GCA_036782195.1 Cyclobacteriaceae bacterium
ATAATACCCCACCCCTTTTATCGTAATAATTTCGACTTTTGGATCAGATTTAAGGTAGTCACGGATCTTGGTGATATACACGTCTAAGTTTCTGGAATTGAAATAGCTGTCGTCATCCCATAGTTCCAGGAGTAACTTCTTGCGCTCTAGTGTGCTATTGCTGTGTTGCAGCAGTAAACTTAAAATCCCTGCTTCTTTGTGAGACAGCCGTCGTGTTTCCTCTGGCCCGATCAATTCATAGCGCTGTGGATGAAACACAAACTTCCCAAAAGGTATTTCCTGTATGTTGACCGAGTAATTTTTGCTTGTCAAATGGATCAGGTTCTCGATCCGGATAATCAGCTCCTCAAGACTAAAGGGCTTTTTGAGGTAGTCGTTCCCTCCGGTTTGAAATCCTTTGATCACATCTTCAAGCTGACTCTTCGCAGTCAGGAATATAATCGGCATCTGAGGAGCTGACTTCCTGATTTCAGCAGCTAGGGCATAGCCGTCCATTTTGGGAAGCATGATGTCGAGTACACAGATATCCGGTTGTGCGGATTCAAAAGCCCTCAATCCTGAAAGTCCATCTTCTGCCATGGTCACAGCATAATTTCTGCTCTGTAGGCTGTCTTTCACGATTCTACCCAAAGCCGGCTCGTCTTCTACATACAGGATTTTGGTCATCTTTGAGGCAATTCTATGGTGAACAAACTTCCGTTTCCTTCTTTTGATGTCACATGGATTTTTCCTTCATGTGCATGTACTGCAGCTGAAACCTGCGCCAATCCTAGGCCATATCCCTTTACCTCATGTAGGTCTTGCTGGGGGACCCGCACAAATTTCTCGAAGATGGCTTTTTGATATTTTAAAGGAATTCCTTTTCCATGATCCTTGATCTTGAGACTTATTACACCCGCCTGCTGACTGAGCTGTACATGTATAATTCTGGCCTCTCCACTGTATTTGATAGCATTATCCAACAAATTGAAGACCATCAGTGCAAGTTGTTCTTCATCGCCATTGAGCTGATAGTCCCCTATATCTTTTTGGTAATTCAAGACAAAGTTTTTTGATGACAATATTGGCTTGAAAGCGGCAAGCTGGGTTTCGACAACCTGATCAAAATTTAGATTTTCCTTCGTGATGGTTTTAAAGCCCATTACGGCATCTTGCAAAATCCGCTCTGTCAGCACAGAAAGTCTTTTTAATTCCTGCTTGGCGATTTGAATGTATTCTTTACGGGTCTGTTCCTGCTGATCTGCGCCAAAGTTTTCAAGGGATTCAAGCACTACTGAGACTGTGGCTACAGGGGTTTTCAATTCATGGGTGATGTTGCTGATGATGTCGTTTTTGAGCATGTTGAGCCTTTGCTGTTGCAGGGCATTTTGGTACAAAACATAAAAGGAGAAAAGGATCAACAACAAGGCCAACAGGGCAAAACTTATAGGGGCAATCATTTTTCCCCAAAGGTAAGTTTGGTACGTGGCAAAAAACACCTCATACGTTAATCCAAATGGAATGCTGATGGTGTTGATAAGCAGTTTGTTGTCATCAATTTCAGTTCCTTCAGTTTCACTTATCGGTTTCCGAACGACAGCTTTCAGGGGATAATCATTTTCTTCCAGTCTTTTGTTGAAGACTTCAGCTAAAAGTGCAGAGTCTATAGGGACCGTGTTGAGAGAAAAGGTGAATTGTTGGTTTATGGTGCTGTCTGTACCTTGGAAAATGGGTCTGACAAGCCGTCTAAGTGAATCTGCCTGGACCGTCAGATCTGTAGAAATAATCTGTATGGTTTTCCTCGTTATGCTGTCCATTCCCGGTATGGCAGATAGTGAATCTCTATTGATCAGCCTATCCGAAACGGTTTTATGGTCAAATCTGCGAATCAGTATCCTTGGTTTTGAACCTGCGCTGTCCATTGCGGAAATTTTATCAGCAAATTTGACAGGTGCCATTCCTTTCCAAACCAGTGAGTCAATCAGTTCGGTGACAGTGTTGTTCAGCAAAAGACCTGTTTCCTGTTTCAGACTGCTTTTGTAATCCTGATAGACAGCATTGAGCCAAAAGACCTGCAGGACCAGCATGACCAAGATGCTGGAAACCATCAGGATTAGATATCGGTTGTTTTGCCTATGCATGTCACAAATGTAAAATCTTTTTTGAGCTACTTTTGTGGGTATTAACCTTAATTAACCTTGTTTTTACGTTGGTTAACCTCTTGTCAAGAAACGATAATCTACTTTTGGCAAAACAATCTCAAAACCATGAAGAAATATGTATTCGCCATCTTGGCATGTGCTTTTTGGTCTTTTATCAGCCAACAAACTCCTGAAGGGGTCATCACTTATGCCACCAAAATCAACATGCACAAAAGAATTCCCGCTGAGAGGGAAGAAATGAAGCAGATGATTCCTGAGTTTAATATCAGTAAAAGCTTGTTGCTGTTTAGTCCTTCGGAAAGTCTTTACAAGCCGGTACCTGAAGACGAAAATCCTTTTGACCAAGCTCCTGGAGGTGGAAGGGTCATGATGCGTACAGTTATGGCCAATGAAACTTATTTGGATAGAAATGAGTCTCTCGTAACCCAGTTGAGAGAATTTATGGGTAAAAAATACCTGATCAAAAAAGAGCAAAATGGTATTCCATGGAAATTGGAAAATGAGACAAAGGAGATTCAGGGCTATACTTGTAAAAGCGCTTTTTACATAGATGAAAATAAGCGGGAAATCAGAGCTTGGTATACAGAAGCCATTCGACAACCGCTAGGTCCTGAAAGTTTTCATGGCTTACCTGGGTTGATCATGGAAGTTGTCATCAATGATGATGAAATAGTGATCAGTGCCGAAAAATTGGAGTTGAGACCTCTGAAGAAGAATGAGCTTAAGGCTCCAAAAGGAGGGCAAGAAGTCACTGAGGAAGATTACAGAGCAATGGTAGAGGAGCAGATGAAAAACATGGGCATGCAGCAAAATGGTCAAGGTAGCTTCAGGATGATCATCAGGAATTAAGTTTCTACATTCTTTTCCTAAACCCTATTCTTTCCCACTCCATATCTTACAATCATGCGTGTATTGCTTGCTATTATCCTGCTTTTGGTCAGCATGCCAGCCATGGCACAGCACATCAGGTGGTCTTTATTCGGAAATATTCAGGATGATAAAGGGCTGCCGATGGCTTCTGCCACAATTACACTTTTGGACCGGAATGATTCAACACTCGTAGCTTTTGGCGTCAGTGATGTCAAAGGTGATTTTGAGATCAAAAACATCAGGAAAGACGAGGTGCTCTTGCAGGTTTCTTTTGTGGGCTACACCACTTTGAATCAAAATATTCAAAGGCCCGAAAATTCACTCAGCCTCACTTTGGGTAAGATCACGCTTAAGGAAAAGACAGAAGAGCTAAGTGAGTTTACAGTAGAGTCCATCGCACCGATTACCATTAAAAAAGACACCATTGAATATCACGCAGATGCATTCAAGACTTTGCCCAATGCCAATGTAGAGGAGCTTTTGAAAAGGCTGCCTGGAATGGAAATTGATTCCGATGGCAACATCAGGGCTCAAGGCGAAAGGGTACGAAGGGTATTGGTTGATGGTAAGGAGTTTTTTGGCAATGACCCAAAGCTAGCAACCAAAAACCTGCTCGCAGAAGCCATTGACAAGGTGCAGATTTTGGACAGAAAGTCCGAGCAATCCCATTTTACTGGCATAGATGACGGGCAGCGGGAAAAAACGATCAACCTCAAACTCAAGGACAGTCATAAAAAAGGTTTTTTCGGCAATTTGACCGGAGGCTATGGAGATCAACATAGGTATAAGCTCAATGGGAGCCTCAACAAGTTCTCCGATAAACAGCAGCTTTCATTTTTGGGGCTTTCCAACAATGTCAATGAACAGGGCTTTTCCATTGATGATTATATCAATTTTCAGGGAGGAATACAGAGTTTTGCAAGCGGAGGTGGACAGGTAAGGGTAGTAA
>DAIPZN010000198.1:0-3861 GCA_036782195.1 Cyclobacteriaceae bacterium
TAGCTAATATTGAATATAGATGCCGGGTAATTGCTGGTTATGGAACTTTGTTGCACCATTTCAACAGACATTGGAGTGAGACTACTTCTTGGTTTAAAAAAGGTGTGGATGCTGGTTTTCAATCAGGTGATATATTTTTTCTGGCCTATTCGGCCAATGCCACCTGTTTTTGGGATCCTCAACTCCACCTTTCCGATTCGGTCAAAGAACAGAAGGAATACCTCAAGCTGATAGAAGAAGTGCGCTATGAAGATGCTGCAGGAATAAAAAAAATGTATATCCAATTTGCCCAGAACTTGCAAGGCAAAACCTTACATAGGATGAGCATGAATGGGGATGGTTTTTTGGAGAACAAATGTTTGGCCAGTATGGAAGAGCGAAGGTTCTTTACAGGAATGGCCACCTATTATATTTTAAAAGCGCATATCTACCTGCATTACCACAGATATGAGGATAGTATAGATTATATCCTTAAAGCAAGTGAATATAGAAATTCTCTTTTGAGCAATGCATTTCTTGTCCACTTGTGTAAAGTTGGTTTTTTTGCATCAGCTGGAATGTTGCGTAAAAGCAGGGGATTCAAGAGGTTTGGACTAATTAGAGATATGCGGCAGCATTATAAAACCATGAAAAAATGGGCTGCATATAACCCTGTCAATTTTAACCACATCAAGCTTTTGATGCAGGCAGAGTTGAACAGAGGCCTTGGAAACAGGGAAAAGGCAGCCGAATATTTTGAAATGGCCATTGATGAAGCCAAAAAGAACAAATGGCTGAATGATTGTGCTTTTGCCAATGAACTTGCAGCACGCCATTACTTTGAAATGAAGCACAACCAAGTCGGAACCATTTACCTCAGGCAATCCATTGACGCCTATGGAGAATGGGGGGCGACAGAAAAAATCGTATTCTTAAAGGAAATTTACGGTGACATTCCCGAGGTCCATCCAATATTGTCAGGATATGAGGCTACAGTAGTAGCCAATAATTTAGGTAGCTATGATCCTGTGAATCTGGATATATCCACTATTATCAAGGCATCCCAGGTGATTTCAGGTGAGATAGTTTTTGATTCTCTGCTCAAAAAAATGATTGAAATCATCACCATGAATGCAGGAGGTGAGCGGGGAATGATCCTTATTGCCAATGAAGATACCTTATGTCTTCAGGCATCATATGAGGATGGAATGATCAAAACCATGCAAAATGTTCCTTTAGAGGAATGTCAACTCCCGATGTCTGTGATCCAATATGTGGCGCACCTGAAAGAGTCACTGGTGTTGAATGATGCCAGCAAAGAAGGGGAATTTACAAGGGACGAGTTTATCAGTTCCCAAGAAGTGAAGTCTATCCTTTGTAGCCCAATACTTCTTTTGAGTAAGTTGTATGGTGTAATTTATCTGGAAAACAACAAGGTCAGTGGAGCCTTTACAAAAGAAAGACTGATGGTGCTCAATTTGTTGAGCACACAAGTTGCCATTTCTATTCAAAATGCCATGCTGTACTCCAGCCTTGAGCAGAAAGTTGCTTCACGTACTGCAGAGCTGACACAATCACTGGAAACATTAAGATCTACCCAAAGTCAATTACTTCAGGCTGAAAAAATGGCCTCTTTAGGCCAATTGACTGCAGGTATTGCGCATGAAATCCAGAATCCGCTCAATTTTGTCATCAACTTTTCTGAAGTCAGCTCAGAAATGATAGATGAACTGAAGGAAGAACTGATCAAAAAAGCAACTGATGATGCTTTGGCCATTTCTATGGATATTCAGGAAAACCTTGAGAAGATCAATTATCATGGCAAAAGGGCCGATGCCATAGTCAAGGGAATGTTGCAGCATAGCCGCACAGGGACTGGTCAGATGGAATTGACTGATATCAATTTGCTTGCTGATGAATTCTTAAGGTTGTCTTATCATGGACTAAGGGCAAAAGACAAAACCTTTCAAGCTGATTTCAAATTGGATTTGGATCCTCAATTGCCCCAGATCTTCGTCGTTCCTCAAGATATCGGTAGAGTATTGCTTAATCTGATCAATAATGCCTTTTATGCTGTCAACTCTAAAAAAAGCAAAAGGATGGATGAGGATTATAAACCAATGGTGGAATTGAAAACTGAGTTTGTGGATGAAGGAGTCAGGATTACAGTCTCGGATAATGGAACAGGTATGCCAGAGGCATTGAAACAAAAAGTGTTTGAACCCTTTTTTACTACAAAGCCAACTGGAGAGGGAACAGGCCTAGGCCTGTCCATCAGCTATGACATAATCAAATCTCACGGTGGAGAAATCAGCATTTCCTCTGTAGAAAATGAAGGGACACAGTTTACAATTTATCTGCCCAGTAGTATTGTCTGACAATTGAACTGAGCTCCTGTAAGTTTTAAAGTGCATTCTTCCATTATTAGCGGTACTTTAAGACTTAAAATGTATTTTTACTCTAATTGCCAAAATTCAAAGCGTTTCCTTTTATGGGTTTAGACATTATCATAGCCATTGTTGTTTTCTATTACTTTAGAAAAATCGCCAAAGAGGAAGGGGAAGAGACTACTCCTTATGACGGATATCTTTGGCATGCTTTGATCATTTCCCTTGTCTTGCTATTTGCAGGAATGATCAACTTGATCAATGAAGTGCTAAGAGTGGTTTTGACTACAGCCTTATTGGCGGGGGCATTTTATCTGGTTTATAACTTTCCCAAATATGCGAAAGCAAAATTGATGCTGAATGCAGTATTACCATTTTTGGCAATCAATTTCATAGGAACCATCATTGAGGCAATTGATAAAAAGTTCTACAAGAATTTTGAAGGGGTCTTTGATACAGCCATATTCTTTGCTATTGCATGGGCCATCTTCATGTACATCACTTTCCGCAAACAACGTAAAGCGCTTGAGCTGGAAAGAATCAAAGCCCTGACAAGAGAAAAACAGTTTCAGATAACCGAATCTCTTAAAGCTTCACTTGAAGTTCAGGTTGCAGAGCGCACTGCAGAACTTACAAAGCAAAAGGAAGAACTACAGGCAGCATTGAAAGAATTGCAGGAAACACAGGCACAATTGATCCAATCGGAAAAGATGGCTTCTTTGGGTGAGCTTACAGCGGGTATAGCCCATGAAATCCAAAACCCCTTGAATTTTGTCAATAACTTTTCGGAAGTGAGCATAGAACTGATTCAGGAAATGGAGGAGGAACTTCATAACGGGGATATGGAAGAAGTAAAGGCTTTGGCTAATGATATCAAGACAAACCTTGAAAAAATCAACCATCATGGGAAACGTGCCGATGGGATTGTAAAAGGGATGTTGCAACACAGTAGAAACAATACCGGTAACAAGGAACCAACGGATATCAATGCATTGGCAGATGAATATCTGAGACTTTCCTTTCATGGACTCAGGGCAAAGGACAAAACATTCAATTCCGGATTTAAGACCGAATTTGATTCATCCATTCCCAAGTTGATGGTCGTGCCCCAGGATTTGGGTAGGGTACTGTTGAACCTCATCAACAATGCCTTTTTTGCCGTCAGTGAAAAGGCAAAAAAAATCAAAGAAGAAGGTGGGACGGAATTTTTACCAGAAGTAGTCGTTCAGACTTCGCTTTTAAAGCATGGGGTAGAAATTACAGTGAAAGACAATGGGTATGGGGTTCCTGAAGAGTTTAAAAATAAAATTTTCCAACCCTTTTTTACAACAAAGCCGACAGGGCAGGGGACGGGTTTAGGTTTATCCCTGAGCTATGATATTGTAAAGGCCCATGGTGGAGAATTAAAGGTTCTTTCAGAAAAAGGAGAAGGGACTAGTTTTATATTGTTCCTTCCACTGACTTTGAGTACAGAATGAAGTAGGTAGCATAAGAT
>DAIPZN010000199.1:0-3786 GCA_036782195.1 Cyclobacteriaceae bacterium
GAAAAAAACAGTGGAATCAAACGCTATTTAGAACCTTTTAAAATAACTTAATCACTTGTTTGTCGATTGTTTGCTATCAAATCCAAATGTAAATTTGGCCCCAAAGTCAAAAAAAACAGTATACAATCGATCACTAAGTAAATCTATATGAGTTGGGCGACAAAGACCTTAAACAGCACCCTGGGCCGAAAAGTAATGATGGCCCTTACCGGATTATTTCTTATTCTCTTCTTGATTGTACATCTTATCGGCAATCTCCAATTGCTCTCTCCTGATCAAGGGGAATCTTTCAATATTTATGCCTACACCATGGGGCATAATCCTTTTATAAGGGTTGTGTCGATTGGGAATTTTGCATTTATAATCCTCCATGTGGTGTATTCAATACTATTGACAAGACACAACCAAAAAGCCAGGCCAGTAGGTTATGCTGTATCTAAATCTTCTAAAAACATCTCATGGGCTTCTAGAAATATGGGGATTTTGGGCACTCTAATCCTGATTTTTCTCTTGGTCCATTTGAAAAGTTTCTGGTATGAATTCAAGTTTGGAGCTATTCCTACAGTGACCTATGATGGCGTAGAATATAATGATGGCTACACAGTAGTGGCTGCAGTTTACTCCAATGTGCTTTATGTGGTATTCTATGTGGTAAGCATGGTCTTCTTGGCATTTCACCTTTCCCACGGTTTTGCCAGTGCCTTTCAGACTTTAGGTTTGAACCACGTCAAGTACTCTCCATTTATCAAAAAATTAGGCTATGCCTTTTCTATAATTGTTCCGGCACTCTTTGCACTGATTCCACTGGTCATGTACTTTCAAAGTCTCTGATCTGCGGTTTGTAAATGAATGTAGAAATTTAAATCTGAATTAGATGATACTAGATTCTAAAATACCTCAAGGCCCATTGGCAGAAAAATGGACCAAACATAAATTCAATATGAAGTTGGTCAACCCGGCCAACAAGAGGAAGTACGATGTAATTGTAGTCGGAACAGGTTTGGCTGGAGCGTCCGCAGCAGCTTCGCTTGCTGAATTAGGTTATAATGTAAAAGCCTTCTGCTTCCAGGATAGTCCGAGAAGGGCTCACTCTATCGCAGCCCAAGGAGGTATCAATGCTGCCAAGAACTATCAGAATGATGGAGATTCCATTTACAGGTTGTTTTATGACACTGTTAAAGGAGGAGATTATAGAGCTCGTGAAGGAAATGTTTACCGTTTGGCGGAAGTCTCTGTAAGCATTATAGATCAGTGTGTGGCTCAAGGTGTACCTTTTGCCAGAGAATATGGAGGATTACTTGCCAACCGTTCTTTTGGTGGAGCTCAGGTGTCAAGGACCTTTTATGCAAGAGGTCAAACCGGACAGCAGCTACTGCTTGGTGCCTACTCTGCATTGAGTAGACAGGTAGCAAATGGGAAAGTGAAGTTGTATCCACGTACCGAAATGATGGATGTGGTGATGATTGACGGTCAAGCTAGAGGTATTGTTACTAGGAATTTGATTACCGGAGCTATAGAATCCCATAGCGGACATGCCGTGCTGTTATGTACAGGAGGATATGGGAACGTGTTTTTCCTTTCTACCAATGCGATGGGTTCAAATGTAACTGCTGCTTGGAGAGCACATAAGAAGGGGGCATATTTTGCAAATCCCTGTTATACACAAATCCACCCTACTTGTATTCCGGTATCAGGAGACCATCAGTCCAAACTTACATTGATGTCTGAATCACTGAGAAATGATGGTAGAGTATGGGTGCCTGCAACAGTTGAATTAGCTGAAAAACTTAGAAAAGGACAGATCAAAGCCAATGACATCCAAGAGGCAGATCGAGATTATTTCCTTGAGAGGAAGTATCCTTCATTTGGAAACCTTGTACCAAGAGACGTGGCTTCGAGAAATGCAAAATATGTCTGTGATGAGGGCAGAGGAGTGAACGAAACAGGTGAGGCAGTATTCTTAGATTTCAGAGATGCTATCAAAAGAGATGGTGAAAGCTTGATCATGGCTAAGTATGGTAACCTGTTTGACATGTATCAGCAGATCACAGGAGATAATCCTTACAAGGAGCCGATGATGATCTATCCAGCTGTACACTACACTATGGGGGGACTTTGGGTTGATTACAACTTGATGACTACTGTTCCAGGTCTATATGCTTTAGGAGAAGCAAATTTCTCTGACCATGGAGCCAATAGGCTTGGAGCTTCTGCTTTGATGCAAGGACTTGCAGACGGTTATTTTGTCATCCCTTATACGCTTGGTGATTATCTTGCTCAAACTCCATCAACTAAGATTCCAACTGATCATCCTGAATTCTTAAAAGCTGAAGCAGCAATTAAAGATAGAATCAAAGAACTGCTAAGCATCAAAGGAGAGAAGACAGTAGATTACTTCCACAAAAAGCTTGGTAAGATCATGTGGGACTATTGTGGAATGGCAAGAACTGCGGAAGGTTTGACCAAAGCCAATGCAATGATTCAGGAGTTGAAAAAAGAATTCTGGGCCAATGTAAGGGTCTTAGGCGAAAATGAAGAGCTCAATCAATCTCTAGAAAAAGCACATAGAGTTGCTGATTTTCTAGAATTAGGAGAACTGATGGTAGTAGATGCCTTAAACCGTAACGAATCTTGTGGCGGTCACTTCAGGGAAGAATATCAGACTCCTGAAGGTGAAGCATTGAGGAATGATGATGAATATGCCTATGTGGCAGCATGGAAATATATGGGCGAAGGTCAGGAAGCTGAATTGCACAAAGAACCTTTGGTATTTGAAAATGTGAAGCTTACCCAAAGAAGTTACAAGTAGTCCAAGACATTAACTCATTAGAGCTATGAATTTAACGTTAAAAATCTGGAGACAGAAAAACAGCAATGCCAACGGCAGCTTTAAAGAATATAAAGTAAATGAAATATCCAAAGACATGTCCTTTTTGGAAATGTTGGATGTATTGAATGAACAACTTACCGAAAAAGGTGAGGAACCAGTGCATTTCGATCATGATTGCAGAGAGGGTATTTGCGGAACATGTTCGCTTCACATCAACGGGAAGCCACATGGTCCTTTGCAAACTACCACTTGTCAGCTCCATATGAGATCCTTCAATGATGGGGAAACTATCACCATTGAACCTTGGAGAGCCAAAGCTTTCCCTGTTTTAAAGGACTTGATAGTTGATAGATCTGCTTTTGATAGAATCATTCAGGCAGGTGGATATGTATCCGTGAACACTGGTGGTGTTCCTGATGCCAACGAAATTCCTATTCCTAAGAAAATCGCTGATGAGGCCTTTGATGCAGCTACTTGCATTGCATGCGGTGCTTGCGTAGCAGCCTGTAAGAATGCTTCTGCTATGCTATTCACATCTGCTAAAATTTCCCAGTTGGCACTGTTGCCACAAGGACAGGTAGAGAGAAAAGAAAGAGCAGAAAAAATGGTGGCACAGATGGATGCAGAAGGTTTCGGCGCTTGCACCAATATCGGTTCTTGTGCTGCCGAATGTCCAAAAGGCATTAGCCTTACCAATATTGCAAGGATGAACAGGGAATATTTCTCTGCTTCTCTAAGCAGTGAAAATGTATAATATTTTATTTTACACTTGAGCAATCATATAGGATGTTCGACAATGTCTGAAAGTTAGATGTGCTCAAGTTAATTTACACTATAGAAAAAGCCCGGTTTTCAAACTGGGCTTTTTCATGTTAATCCATTTATTTTTCATTTTTAAAGGAAAAAATATTATATTTGAATGTGTTTAGTTATAAAAATACTTTTTTAAATATAAT
>DAIPZN010000200.1:0-3655 GCA_036782195.1 Cyclobacteriaceae bacterium
TGACCAAAATACCGGAACGGCAAAAACCCAGAATACACGAAGAGAAAAAAACCACCCCCCATCAATAAAATCAACATGGGATTGCCCCATATCCAGTTGCTGAATCCTACTATTAAATCTCCCATTTTTGCGGTTCAAATGAACCAACATATTAAGTGCATTTTTTGGAAATATCAAATTGTATTGTGATTTGGGGAAAAATGAAAAAAGCAGACAGGAAAAAAAAGCAGGCAGGACTTTAAGCCCTGCCTATGTATTGATTAAATTTAAAAGGGTATAGTTTCTATTTCCAATCCACTTTGGGAGATTTGTAGAAGTCGATTCCCATCTCCTCCCAGGTTTTGCCATGAATTTTTACTCTATTACTGAAATCATTCCAGTCTCTTCTTTCTTTTGGACTCCAAGCTACTTCAGCGATAGCTGCCAGCCGCGGGAAAACCATATATTCTATTTCTGATCTGTTGGTAACAGTCTCAGTCCATAATGGCGCTTCAACACCTAATATGTCGCTTCTTTTGATTGCTTGATCCAATTCTGTAGGATCCCAATTATATGCATCATCCAATTCAATGTAAGCAGCCCAATGCAGCCCAATTCGTGTAGTAGAATCATACTGCATGTCCAGATAGGTTTTTGTGGCAGGAGAAATTAAAACCTGAGCCCCCTGTTCAATGGCTAATACGGCATTTTCAGCTTTAGCCCAATATTGTGCTACATTTCCTGGAAGCAATTTAGCATGTGCAACTTCATCCCATCCAAGAGATTTCTTACCATATTTGGCAACGATCGCCTGCGCCTTTTCAATAAATGGCACATAATCTTCCATGGCTGTAACGTGAGACTCATCACCTCCAATATGGATATACGGACCGGGAGTCATTTCAGCAAGCTCCCGAATGACATCTTCCACAAAAACATAAGTCTCAGGATTATTGGTGTCAAAAGTACTGAATCCTACCTCTATTCCTGTGTAGAGCGGAGTTTCAGTACCAGCAATACCCATTTTGCTGCCATCATAACGTAAAGCGCCTTTTTCGGGAACAGTAATGCCTGGGTTGAGCTGACCATATGCCGCCAAAGCTGAATTGGTATGCCCTGGCATATCAATCTCCGGAACTACTGTAATAAACCTACTTTGGGCATAGGAAACTATATCTTTGTATTGTTCTTGGGTGTAGAATCCACCCTCACCTCCACCTACTTGGGTACTTCCGCCTACTTCTGTCAATTTGGGCCATGATTTGATTTCAATCCTCCAACCTTGGTCATCTGATAAATGAAGATGCAAGTGGTTGATTTTGTAAATCGCCAAAAGATCTATCAAGTGCTTGACATCAGCCACGGAAAAGAAATGACGGGCAACATCCAACATCATCCCCCTATATCCATATTCAGGGTTATCTTGAATACGACCTGCCGCAATTTGCAGGGTTTTGTTTTGCCCCTGCTTGGCATGAGCGATCAATTGCTTTAATGTTTGCACTCCAAAAAACAATCCTGCCGGTTGAGCAGCACTAAGTTTAATTTCAGAACTTTTAACCTCCAGAATATACGCTTCATCTCCAAGTCCTAAAGCGCCATTTATTTCTAAGGTCACTGCAGAACCATTTCCTTGATCATTTTTTAAACTAAATCCAGTATAGTTAAGGACAGCCGTCTTAAGATATTCAGCTATGGCTGCCACTTCTGCATCGTTGCCATGCACAAGAGTGGTATTGGCATTTAATTCAAATGATCCTTCTGCATTTTCGATGGAAACAGGCTTCGGTATCAATCCTGCTTGAGTTAAAGGTACAGCTTGATCCCTTCCACAGGAAAAGAGCAAAATCAGAAGAGAAAGAAGCCCGAATATGGGTAATCGGTTTGGTTTTGGCATAGCAGCTTTAGGTTTATCTTGGTCAAACTTAAATAAAAATTTTGAAAAAGCTTATTCTGTATTAATGAAATTCTTCAACAACCCAAGCATACTCCGTTTATCATTCTCATGATCCTAAAATCCCTTTTAAAATGGAATTTTGTAGTACATTCTTTTTATTGATATCTTGAAAAAGAAAAAACAATTTGAAATTGATGTATTGAGATATGGAAAAAGCTAACCCAAATTCCAGAAGAAGTTTTATAAAGGCCTCAGCAACAGCTTTGGCAGGATTTTACATTGTCCCTAGAAATGTCTTGGGAGGACCTGGATTTGTCGCACCTTCAGATAAGTTGAGGGTTGCTGGGATTGGAGTCGGTGGAATGGGTTATAATGATGTCAGAGGCACTTTTAATAGTGGAAAAGCAGAATTTATTGCCTTATGTGATGTAGATGACAGCAGGGCCAAAAGAAGTGTAGAAGAACATCCTAAAGCCAAATATTATAGGGATTATAGGGCAATGTTGGACAAAGAACATAAAAACATCGATGCGGTGACTGTGTCTTCACCTGACCACATGCACGCTGTTCAAGCTATGGCAGCCATGCAGCTTGGTAAACATGTGTACGTCCAAAAACCATTGTCACATGATATTTATGAGGCCCGTATGTTGACAGAAGCAGCGGAAAAGTATAAAGTGGTAACCCAAATGGGCAATCAAGGTGCTTCTGGAGATGGTGTCAGACAAATGGTAGAGTGGTACAACGCCGGACTAATAGGAGATGCTACGGCAGTTTATTGCTGGACAGACCGTCCTGTATGGCCCCAAGGATTGCCATGGCCTACAGCCACAGCTACACCTCCAGCTGATCTGGATTGGGATCTTTGGCTAGGCACTGCTCCATACAGGGACTATGTCCCCAACTTAATTCCTTTTAACTGGAGAGGTTGGTGGGATTATGGTACCGGAGCATTAGGAGATATGGCTTGCCACATTATGGAGCCTCCATTTAGAGTTTTGGGACTTGGATATCCTGAAGCGGCTGAGTGTAGTGTGGGTTCGGTTTATGTTGGAGAATTCCAAAGAGGCTATTTCCCGGACAGCTGTCCCCCATCTTCGCACATCACACTTAGGTTTAAGCGTGAAGGAAAAGAAGACCTTGCATTTCATTGGATGGATGGCGGCATTCAGCCAGCAAGACCTGTAGAACTTGGACCAAATGAAGTAATGGGTGATGGTGGCAATGGTGTCATCATTGAAGGGACTAAAGGTAAAATGATGTGCGGCACCTATGGTGTAAACCCCCAACTCCTACCAACATCAAGAACCAAAGAGGTAAATGTACCACAAACAGAAAAAAGGGTACCAGGCGGTGACCGAGGGCACTACAACAATTGGGTAGAGGCATGTCTTGGTGGATATGGAAGCAAAGCATATGAAGCACTGAGCTCTCCATTCTCTATTGCAGGTCCATTGACCGAATCTGTACTGATGGGCAACTTGGCGATCAGAAGCTATGATTACCGTGTGGAAAGAACTGATGGGTCAAATCGATTTGACTATCCAGGAAGAGGAATCCAGTTGGTTTGGGATGGACCTAATATGAAGGTTACCAACTTTGAACCAGCCAACCAATTTGTCAAAAGGGAATACCGAAAAGGCTGGAGCTTGGGAGCTTAAACCTTGTAGAATTGCAAGCTCAAATTTAAAATTTAGATACCCATCAACATATACACAAAATAGGCTGTCCCAAAAGAGACAGCCTATTTTACTATTGGATATGGAAACTGGATAATGA
>DAIPZN010000201.1:0-3609 GCA_036782195.1 Cyclobacteriaceae bacterium
CCTCCCCTTCTGTAGTACATTGTCAAGAAGATTGGGCATATGGGATAATGAACCCTGTCACTAGTATCAAAACGACATCTAAAGGAGTGCTGTTGGGTGCTTTGTTTGAAGAAAAAGAATGGGATAAGATCGGAAGCGATCAACTTGACGGTTCGTTTGGGATTTTCCGAGATGACGAACACTTTGCACAAATTTGCTCTGATATGGGCGGCACTAGATCAATATGGTATTATACCGACCAGGAGTATTTCATCGCTTCCACTTCACAGCGTGCGATTGTGATGTTTTTAGGCTCATTTGAACTTGATCAAAGGGTGATTCCATGGATGCTTTCTACTGGAACCTTAGGTCCTTACCTTTCTTGGGACAAAAGGATAAAACTTCTTCCGGCAGATTCTATATTGACTTTCAATAAAAAAGAGTGGGCTTTTACGCTAGAACATAATCCAGTCGCATACACTGTTCAAAACAAATCAGATCAGCAACATGAAAAAGATCTTCTGAAGGCTATAGAAGATACCTTTAAGAACATCAAAGTTGACCTGAACAAGTGGGCCATAACGCTATCAGGAGGAAAAGACAGCAGAGGTATCTTGCTACTCCTACTTAAAAAAACCAAAAACAGCAACACGCTCAAAACCTATACTTATGGACATAAAGGCTATGATGAGGTGAAAGATTCAGATGGTTATATCGCCAAAAGGCTTGCTCAAAAATATGGGATTAAAAATGAGTATTTTTCCGCTTTTTCAATTTCCGAAAACGAGCCCGTAGCCAAAATCTGTGACAGAATCTTGAAAACAGGAGAGGGAAGAGCTGATAACATTGCAGGCTATATGGATGGGCTTTCATTTTGGAAATACCTTTTCGAAAACGGCACTGAAGGTATCATTAGAGGAGATATGAACTTTGGACTAGCCCACAACCTTACTTTCAAATCCGTTAGGGAGTCTCATTTTTTTGGACAAGTATATTTAAGCGAGGAATGGGAAAACCTAAAAGCATTAAAAAATCATGCTTTACCTAAACAGGAGTTTCCGGATGAATTTCTCAAAAAACCAGAAGAATCCTATAACGACTTCCAGGATAGATTTTATTCATCCTATCGGATGCCGTTCCTTTTGGCTGCTTTATCTGACTTTAAGCTCTCTTATATCGAGGTTATCAATCCACTGTTGTCAAGAAAAATCCTCACTGCCATCAGAAGCACTCCTGATCACTTGAGGCGTGGCGCAAAGCTTTGGAACAAGTACCTCAAAACAATGGAGAAAGACATACCTTATGCCGTTAATGCCTCCCATGACATTCATCTCAATGAAATGGGGAAAAGTTCCTTTCGTGAACATCAACTCAATTGTATCCGAAATTCCGTATTTCTACCCGAATACATAAAACATCTTGCCATATCTGAGCATAAAAACAAGGCAAGTTGGAAAGGGAAATTGATACAATGGTTTAGGAAAAGTAAAATCAAAAATCTTTTGACTACCAAACAAAGGTTCTTGATTTGGAGGAATTTCATTGGAAAAAGAAAAAATCCGAGTTTGTCGAAAGAAAAAATGATCAACAGAATTTTTATATTGAGCGAGATGCAAAGGATACTCCATCAAGACGCTACTTTGCTAAAAAGTGAAGATTCTTCTAAAATTTTGAATTATAAATCATATTAATTATTTCATTTTTGATAAAATAACAACAAAAGGACTTAAATTGCGTGTTCAAAAAACCCATTAATTAACCGCTTCTTCCCTTTTGATCCACGTTCCAAATTTGGTAATATATGTTTAAAAGAAACATTTTACCATTCAAATTACGTGATTTCAAAAATTTGGAATTTATTTTGTTAAACTTATTTCTCTCTGGATTTAGTAAGCAATAGCTGAAATGGAAGTTGTTCTTTTGAACAAAGCATCACATGTGCAAAAACATATCGGGGATTTTTACCAGATCCGTATCATAATTTTTATAGCATTCAGTGGTTTGAAAAGCTGCTGAAAAATTTACTTGTGCGAAACTATTGATTGCAAATTTGCTAAGTAAGCTTCTGGCAAAAAGCAATCAGATTTAAACCTTTATGGAAAATAAAGTTAAAGCCCCTAAGTTGAAAAAAAAGGAAAACCATAAACAAAGGGCCTATCTTAATTCAATTACAAGTGTTTTAGACAGTACAGTCAAACAACTTACAGGTTTTTTTGTAAGTCCTTTTATTGTTAGAGGTCTTGGTGATAGTTTATATGGTGTTTATCACATTCTTTTAGACACCACTAGTTACGCCAATATGGCCGATATAAGGACATCTCAGGTACTGAAATGGACCATAGCACAAAAGAGGGACGTATTGGATGACGATGAACTCAGAAGTGAGTTCACCACCGGCATGGTACTTACCTTGTTGCTCATCCCTATTGTATTAGTGATTGGAGGTATACTTTCATGGTACGCACCTGTTATTACCAATGTAGATGAAGCCTATTATTCCATAGTAAGAATAGCAAGTTTGCTCATGATTTTTTCAATTGTGATGAGCAAAATGATGGACTTATTCGAATCTGTTCTTAGGGGAATGAATCTGGGATTCAAAGGAATGGGAATCAGATCAGGATTGTTGATAACAGGCGGTCTGATGAAGGTTTTTGCTATCTTACAAGGCTATGGGCTGATTGGACTTTCAATTGTTCAAGTCCTAATTGGCTTGATGACAGGAGGTATATTTTACTGGCTGGTCAAAAAAAATGTACCTTGGTTTGGTTTTGGCAAAACAGACAAAACCAAAATATTGTCTTATAGCAAGCTTAGCGGTTGGTTTATGGCCACCATGCTTGCCAACATGTTACTTTTCCACAGTGAAAAAATCCTGCTGGGCTATATTGTCGGTCCGGAATTGGTGACAATATATGTGTTGACCCTATTCACTTCCGCAGCAATGAAAAGCATGGTAGATGCAATCATTTCTGGAGTTGTCCCAGGTATAGGCAATTTCTTTGGAAAAGGTCAATTTGATAAGATCAAAATATCCAAAAAACTGATCAATTCCTTGATTTGGTGGTGTACTTTTGCAGTCGGAACTAGCATCTTACTATACAACCAATCTTTTCTTGAGCTTTGGGTAGGTGGCGATAAGTATGCTGGCAACTTTGAAAACCTATTAATCGCATTAATAGCTATTCAATATATATTTTTCAGCACTACAGGAAACTTCATCAATGTCACGCTGGATCTTAAAATGAAGGTATTGCTCATTGGTTTGGCAGCCTTAATTACAATTGGATTAGCGTTTGTACTAGTGAAACCATTAGGGATCTTGGGGATGTGTCTCAGTATTCTTACGGGAAGAATGGTACTCACCATCGGATTCCCCAGGTTTTTAAAGAAAAAAATCAATGATACCTCAAAACTGATAACGCTCGAAAACATCAGACCGTTTGTTGTTACTATAGGAGGTTTGTTTTTGGCGGCAATGGTTCAGGATCAGATAGAAGCTGAAAGCTGGTTTCAATTAGTTTTATATGGTAGTGGCACTACCCTAGTCTTAGGAGGGTTGTTCTGGGTAATTGGCTTTAGCAAATACCAAAAAGACCTGCTAAAAGAAAATTTAGGTAAGATTAAAAT
>DAIPZN010000202.1:0-3536 GCA_036782195.1 Cyclobacteriaceae bacterium
AATAAGTACACTAAAATTTGTAAGGATTTTTGTAATAAGGGTATTGATAATCTGTATTGTTTTTATCTGAAAACTACCCTCCGAGAAAAAAAATTTACGATTATTTCGAGTGATTGTTGGGGAGGGGGTATTTATGAAGATGTGAAAATGGAATACAAAACACCAACTGTGGGTCTCTTTTTTCATCCAAAATGTTATTTAACCTTAGTTAGTAATTTAGAATCTTATATCAATTTAGAATTAAAATTTATTCAATCTTCAAAATATGACACTGCTAATGAATTGAGGAAAAATTCAAATAATTACCCAATTGCCCTTTTAGGGAGTGATATAGAAATTCATTTTTTACACTATTCCAACCAAGAAGAGGCTTTGAATAAATGGAATAGAAGAAAGAATAGAATTTTATTTGATAAAATTTTATTGGCTTTTACTGACGATGAGGGATGCACTTATAATGATTTATTATTTTTTGATGCTCTAAAATATCCTAAAGTTGTTTTTACCTCAAAACAATATAAAAATATTCTTTCTTCTGTTTTTTTAAAACATCTAAAACATCAAAAATCTGTTGGAGATCTGTATACTAACAAATGGCATACTAGAAAATACTTCAATCCTGCAAAATGGATCAATAGATCTTTTCATCAAATGAACAATTCTATTTAAAATAAAAGCTCACTTTGGATATGAAGCAAGTTCATTTTTACATGCCGGCAGGAGAAATAAATCCGCTTGGAAATGGAGCATCAAAACGCTCAGCGCAGATAAATGATTTATTGTCAGCGAATTTTAATCTGAAAAATGTTAATAAAATTTCAGGTACTTTCTTTCCAAGATTCAAGCGCTACTCAAATGCGCTCTCGGTATGTATTAGACATCAAATCCCGATAAATACTTTCAGGGAATTCTCTGAGCTGGGACATCATTACCTTAATTGTAAAAAAACAACCGGTGATTATAAAAATAATAAGGGTTGTTTTTTTTGGGAGTCCACGACAAATAATTATTACTACAAACCCAATTTTTTCAAAGAATTTGGATTTAAACTGATTGCATTTCCCCATAATTTAGAATCTCTTGTTCCAGGTCAATCCTCCCCTTTTTCAAAATTGCAATCTCCTGATTGGTTACAAGAGGAGCTGGATCAATTAAAATTATGTGATCATGTTTTTACCATTTCTGAGGAGGAGCAATGGTTTTTGTCTCTTAATAATATAAAAAGTACTTATTATCCATATTTTCCAACCCAGATTCAGTACAATAACCTTTTAAAGATCCGGATAGAGCGTCAAAAATTGGATCAAGGTGGATTTTATTTAATGTTTGGTTCATTTTTTTATCAACCCATTGGTACAGGGCTTTTGCAAATTCTAAAACCATTAAATACCACTGATAGTCAAATTATTATATCAGGTTTTGGGAGTGAAAATATAATCGGTTCAATAGACTTTAAGTTAAATTCAAATATTAAGATAATTGGATCCACAAGTACTACTGAGTTAAATGATTTGTTAGTACGCTGCAAAGGTGTTATTGTCAATCAGTCCGGTTCCTCTGGCGCCTTGACTAAGCTGAAGGAATTACAGATTGCTGGGGTTCCAGTTATTTTAAATTCTGAAAGTACCCGAAGTTTTAAAAATATCCATGGTTTTCACGTTTTTCATGATTTTGAGGAATTAAAAGTGCTTTTAAACAAAAATTTGTCTATGCCTGATTTGCCTGAGGCAAATTCTTTTTATGAGAATAGGGTAATCGAAATAATAAATTCCCTCCAATGAATTTAATTGTCAGCGTCATCATCACCTGCTACAATCAGGCACACTGTATTGGCAATACTCTTCAGAGTGTTTTGAATCAGACTTATGGTCATTGGGAATGTATTGTGGTGGATGATGGATCGACTGATGACAGTGCTTCGGTCATCCGTTCGATAGTCAAAGAGGATGCACGGTTTCAGTATGTCTACCAAAATAATGGCGGTGTGTCCGCAGCCCGCAACCTGGGTTTTTCTTTGGCCAAAGGTCAATTTATTAATTTTTTGGATGGGGATGATACATTTTTGCCCCAAAAACTGGAAGCACAGCTCGAAGTGTTTTCTAAATTTCCGGAGGTTTTCATTTGTATCTGTGACCATCAATTTTCTTTTGAAAATCAGCTTGGATTCAAGTACTATGAATTTGAAAAAATAAGTACCAAACCCTTGGAGCAATTGGTATACAAATGGCACAATGGTATAGCCTTTCCCCTACATGCAGCTCTGTATAAAAGAAGCCTTTGGGGTGGAAATGAAAAACCATTCCCTGAAGATTATAGGCACCGATGTGAGGATTGGGTTTTTAATGTGATCGTTGCACTCAAAGACCAAGAATACTATATGCTGGATAAAGTACTTTGCAATTACCACATGTCTTCTGGTAATTTTACGGCAGACACGATGAACTTATCAGCGGATGCCATACATGCGGCTATATATCTGAATGCATTTATTCCCGAAAAATATAAATCCGACTTCATAGATACTACCATTAGAAACTCTTTGAAAATGTATTTGGAAAGCCAGAAATACAACATCCTCTTTGCTTCCAAAAACTGGCGGATAGCCAATAGGCTGAGCAAGCCCATCATTAGATTGATCAGATTTTTTGACCGCAAGTGACTTGTGCCTTTGTTTGGTTTTGCCAAATAAAAAATCACCTTATTTCTTTTTATAATTTATCAAGAAAGTATTGCATGGATTAAGGTAATTATGAAAGTAAATAAGCCATTGAAACCTAGCCTAAAAATTGATTTCGTCCACTTTTGGACTCATTTTAATAAGGAAGACAATTTGTTTGTCAATCTCTTGAGAAGGCATTTTGAGGTAGAAATAAATATCGATCCCCAGCTGCTAATTTTCACCAATGACAGTAGTGGCTCACGGGAGTATTTGAACTATACATGCCACAAGCTATTTGTAGGTCTGGAAAACGAAAGGACGGACTTTAATGCTTGTGACTTTGCGATTGATTTTGATTATTTGGACAAACCGAATCACCTGAGAGTACCACTTTGGGCCCTATGGGACCTAAGTGCACTGGCAAAACCCAAAAATTTTACCAAAGATGATATCCGACAACGAAAAGACTGCTGTATGGTGGTCTCCAATGGCAATGCAAAAGAACGGATTCTTTTCTACAACATGTTAAGCCAATACCTTCAGGTGGACTCCGGAGGCAAATACCTCAACAACATCGGAGGTCCTGTTACCGATAAAATGGAGTTTATCAGAAATTATAAGTTTGTAATCTCCTTTGAAAATTCCTCCCGACCCGGTTATGTTACTGAAAAACTGATAGAACCCATGCTGGCCAATACCATTCCGATCTATTGGGGTGATAATACTATAGGAAGGGATTTTAGCAGCAAAAGTTTTATCAATATCCATGATTATCCTTCCTATGAGGAGGCCATTCAGGACATAGTAAGGCTTTGTCGTGACGATGCGGCTTATGTAGCATTACTGAACAGACCATGGTGCCCCGAACCCCACACCC
>DAIPZN010000203.1:0-3421 GCA_036782195.1 Cyclobacteriaceae bacterium
TTCTCCTACAGCCAATTGAATTTTATACTGTGGGGTGTTGAAACTGGCAGACAAGCCCTCCTGTCTCGGGGGTGGGGTTTCCGGAATAAAGCAAACATCGAGCTCGTGTTTTGCCTAACCGCCCTGTGGAGGTTCGAATCCTTCCCCCACAGCTGGTTATTTTGGGTTTATTGTTAATTGACTAAAGCTGTGATTATTTCACAGCTTTTTTATTTTCACCCTTTCTGTATTTGTTTTTGCTATAAAGCAGATGCCCGTGTCTTCGAGGCAATGTAAGCCGGCCTGAAGGAGGCCAAATAAGTAATGCCGACAACGGCAATGCTGATCCATAAAAAATCCGTCCAGATCATTTTGACGGGATAATTTTCAATAATTGAGGAAGAAATACCCAAAGACACAAGGCCGAAGGTATCCTGGGCCCAGCAGATGGCATATCCACATACCAAGCCTACCATTGCGCCGGAAAACCCGATTATTAGACCTTGTTTCAGATATATATTCCTCACCAGACTTTCTTTGGCACCCATAGCAAACATTACTGCAGTATCTTTTTTCTTTTCGATTGCCATCATAGAAAGTGAAAAAAAGATATTGAAAGAAGCTACAGCCAAAATGAAGCTGAGCGTAATAAACACAAACAATTTTTCGACTTCTATGGTCCTCAACATCCCAGCATGCTGCTCATCTGTGTCTTTGATAAGAAAGTCTTTTCCTAAAAGGGATTTAAGCCTTGTTTTTACTCTCGAAATTTTGTGCCCTTCAGTAATCTTCAATTCCAGGGAAGTTCTTTTCTTACCATAATTGAGAAGGTCCGACACAAAAGAGAGTGGTGCTATGATATAATTATCATCAAATTCCTTTTCAATGCTAAAGAACGCTGAAGGCTGAAGAATATCTTGATTATACATTTGCCGTGGATCAATAGAGCCTGCATTTCTAGGCGCTTTTGGATAATAAACCTGGAGAAAATCAAACTCATTTCCGAGATCAATAGATAGAAAAAAACCTATTCCCCTGCCTATAATCGCTTTAGGCTGCTGAGGATTACCGAGATCAAGTGTACCCCACAAAAAGCCTTTGCTAAACCTGTCGTGGTCAAGATAATTGTCCGACACCCCTTTTAGTCTTGCCAAGTGCTGATAATCCCTATACCTGAATAAAGCATTGTCTTCAATTACTTCTGTAACCACTTCAACACCTTCGGTATTTCTGATTGCATTTAGCCACTCCTCATCTACCACAAATGATTTACCTGTAGCTGGTTCAATTTTCAATTCTGCATCGAAAGAAGCATACAATCCACGGATTAAATCCTCCAAGCCATTAAAAACTGAAAGAACAATTACCAATGCCATTGTGCCCACAGCAACACCTATCATTGATATAAAAGAAAGCACAGTAATGAAATTGCGCTTTTTCTTACTTCGAAAATATCTTGCCGCTATAAAAAAGGAGAGGTTCAATTTGGACAGAAATTAATCGCGATCATTTTCTTCCTCTTCTTCATCTTCCTCTGGGATATCTAGAGAAGAGATTACTTTATCCATATGCTGTGCATAGGTGGCAGATTCATCTAAAAAAAATGCGAGCTCGGGGACAATACGAACACTTTTGCCTATCCTGTTGCCAAGATGCTTCCTGATTTGGCTCTTGCTTTCATTCAGTTGGGCAAAAATTGCTTTATCTTTATCCAAAAGGAAACTGAAATATACTTTTGCCAAACCTAAATCCGGGCTCATCAAAACGCGTGGAATGGTAATAAAAGCACTACCAATCAGATGTTTTCCTTCTTTTTGGAAAATCCCTCCCAGTTCTTTCTGAATCAGCTTGCTGTATTTTTGTTGTCTTTTGCTTTCCATGTATAATATAATTGAGAACAAATTTAGTGAATTAAATGCGTAACCTTTAATTTCGTGAGTCCAGATTACATCACCATATTTCTACCGGCGGTTTGATAAGTTTTTTTAGAATTAATGATCCTTTTCGTTTTGCGGCCATACTAGGTCTTATGCTGGTATTGGGAAGTGTTTATTTCTTTTTGCTGGATGTCCCCCTACTTCAGCCAGAAATGACCTGGTTGTTGATCGGTGAAAGGATGTCATTAGGCTACCATATGTACACCGATATAATAGATGATACGGGACCTTTGGCTGCCGGGGTTTATTGGATGCTTCATGAATTGTTTGGAAGAAGTATCGTATCCTTCAAAATTTTTGGGGGACTCATTGGGCTTTTTCAAATAGTTTACCTCAACACCCTTTTTATCAGATACAAATCATTTGAAGACAATACCTATATTCCTGCTTTGGTGTTGTGTATCTTATTTTTCCTTTCATTCGACCTCCTTACTTTGTCCCCAGCCCTTCTGGGGAGTCTTTTTGTAGTACTTGCTTTAGGACAGTTGTTTTCGCAAACCGTACTCCAAAAAGAAGGATCTGACTCTGTGCTATTAATGGGGATTTTTGGAGGTTTGGCAGCATGCTTCCATTTCCCTTATGTTACATTTTTCCCATTTCTGATCCTAACCGGCATTGCTGTAAGCGGAATCTCTTTCAATCAATTCCTCTTAGCAACACTCGGTTATTTGCTACCATTGATATTTTGTGGTTTGTATTTTTTCTGGAACGACGGCCTACAGGACTTTATCATCGAATACATCTTTGCCTCTAGATTGATATCGGCATATAGTCATGTTAGTTTCAGGGAAATGCTCCTTCTATTTACCACCCCTCTTATACTGGCAGGTATCGGTTTTTTTGTCGGCAATGTATTCCGCACCCTGACAGTAAACCAACAAAAACAGTCACAAATCATCCTCATCTACGTTGGGTTTGCAATTCTATCTTTTTTCTTATCCAACCGCCGAACAGTCTATCAGTCAATTGTACTTTTTCCTGCGCTCACGTATTACATCAGCCATTTGATGGTTACCATACGAAAAGGTTATACCCTTCAAGTCTTAAGCATTGCACTTACTATAATCATACCGCTAATTGGTTTTGGTTGGACTTTTTACATCATGAATTCAGGTACAATAGCCAAATACAGCGTGGAAGTAACCTCCAAGCATCAAAAAATTCAAAACAAGAAAATTGTGGTGCTGGGCGAAGATCTCGGCTATTACCACAATTCAAGGCTCGCAACTCCTTACCTTAACTATCGTTTGTCTAAAAGGATGATCGAGAACACGGATGATTTGGTTAGGATTACAGAGACATATTGGAAATTCCTTGAAGAAAAGCCGGAAATTATCATAGATGAGGAGGGAGTGTTTAATGCACTGTCTGAAAAAATTCCTTTGTTAAAAACCCAGTACAATAAAACTTCAAGCAACATGTACGAACTGATAGTAGAATAATCTAGGTAATATTGGAATATCAGGTGTAGTTTGAAATCATCAAAATATTATTTTTTCAACTAA
>DAIPZN010000204.1:0-3331 GCA_036782195.1 Cyclobacteriaceae bacterium
AAATATAACCACTTTATTGCTTTTTAGATGAATATTATTCGGTAAAAAATTGATTTTAAAAAATTTTGTCACTTAAAAATGCGTTTTGATAATTATTGTTTTTCCATTCTGATGAAACTGTATTTAAATCTAAAGACCTTTCATAAAAAGAACAATGAACGCAGATTCTTTGCTGTAAATTATTAATGAGGATTTTGATTGAGAGATGGAGTTTGAAAGTTGGGTTTTAATAAATAAGGTCCTACAGTTGTCCCTGAACAAATCCTGTTTGATACTGTCTCAATACATCTGATAATCTAGGCATTCCGGTTCTAAAATTTCTTGCTACAGGATCTTTTTGAAAATAAAAATATTCCCACCTGAATTCATCTGTAGTTCGCAACTCAAACCCTGCAGTACGGATAAGTTTTCCTGGAAAAAGTGGAAATGCAATCTGGAATCCAATCCCTTTACCAAAGGTAGTTTGGGAATAATGAATACCAAAATCAATAGATCCATACTGCCTCAAAAGGTCAATACGGTAGCCAATATCCCCAAACAAAAATTTCCCGTAAGAACCCTTAACTATAAGATTGGTGGTCGGTATTCTCGTTTCTAAATCAAGCACCCCAGTCAGTTTTTCTATAGGCTCTCTATAAATGACTCGTTGATTGATGAAATAGATTCCAGTATAGGAACCCGATAATCCAAGACTAATATTGCTATTCAATGGGGCATACCGATACTGAAAATCCAAACCATAACTATCAGATAAAAACAAACCAGCATGTGCTAATAAGAAATGTCTAGAAGATTTTGTGTGAAAAAAGCTTAAATGAGTTGGTCCTAATCCAGGATTCATACTTCTGTCATCTAGGGAATTGTTTAGCGGAATCAATAATCCTGTATGCAGGCTAAAACCTGAGTAAAGATAAACTCGCGTATCCAAGATGAGATTTGTTCTATTTGCAATGGGCTTTTCATAATTTCCAAAAGCGGCAGTAAAATCAGGCATAAGCCTCAAATTCAATCTATATCCTTCAGTCGGCTTTGCTTTATTGTACCACTTTCTATCAAGTTTACTTAGTCTCCGAAATGCCAAATTTCCTGCATCATACATGCCCACCGGCCGGTTATGAAAAATCGGGATAAATTTGATATGCAAATTTGTTTTTTGACCCAAAACTTCCATGGCATATTGCATAGAATTTGCTGGATTTCTGAAATTTCTGTGCTCAAAAAATACATGAATGGTATCCTCCACCTGCTTTACTTTTAATTGCTCAAATCCAGCTTTATGCAAGGATTTGGCTAACTCAGTCTGAGCAAGAGATGACACTGAAAAATGGATAAAAAAAATCAATAGTATATTAATCCTTCTCATATCTCCGCAACTCTCGGTTTTTGACATTTAAAGGCAATTGTAAGTGAATCATTCCCCCAAACCGCTTAAAATCATACGCAGTAAACTGCAGGGTAAATTTTTTGGCTAGAGTAAAAAAAACACCTCCGTTATAATCTCTACTATCATATTCTGCTGTCAATCCAATAAATTCTAAAGGCATATATCTAAAACCTGCGAAAAACCCATTCAGATAATGTTCATTCAATTCTTGCCTGTTATAAAAACCTGCTTTGAGCCCGATTGTGTTATTGCCATCTAGATATCTTACTTTAAGTCCATAGCCTGCACTTACTTCCAATTGATTTTTGTTGTTCCAACCTATTTGCTTTGAAGCTACTGCCAAGTTATATGTCAAAGGATCCGAAACACCTATAGGGGGAGTAATTATTAGAGTCAAAGAAGGGAGATACCTTTTTTCTTTCAAAAGTCTTAAACTCACGTCGAAGTGTCTGTCACCTAAGCCCATACGATCAGACACCTCTGGAATATAGGCCAAATTGAAAGTCATTCGAATGAATGAAGAAAAGTCTACAGTGCCATGAATCATCACTTCTTCATAATAATCTCCATAAAACTGCTTGATCGCATGGTCTCGTGGAATGTATGCCATACCTATTATTCCGGCTGGACAAATGGGATCCCATCTACTTGAAGGAGTAAGGATATATCCTGGTTTACCCAAGATGTTTATTTGAGAACTGGATTCAATAGGATAGAAATTGAAAAGGAAAATCAATAATATTAAAACACGATGCTTATGAACAATTGAATATCGGATTTTGCCAATGACAACTTTGTTCCCCAGAGAAATTATCACATTGATCAACAAATAAAACTTAGATATTATTAATTCCCTCCTCCTTGGTTATGACAAGCATCCAAAACACGTTCTAGGGTAGCAATGGCATTGTTATATTCTCTATTAAAGTTGCTATTTATCTCAGATTCCAGCTCTTGCTTGTGTAGGTTAGCTAATTTAATCTCATTGTCTCTAGCCAAAATATTTGCTTGAAGAGCAGCATCATATTCTTCTTTAAAAACCAATTGATTGGCAAGAGCCATAGTCATAGCGAGTAGCCTCAACTCTTCAGATAAACGCGGATCTATTCCACTCATGCGCTGAGCAGCTTTGAGTATTTTTGAAACTTCTTCAGCAGAATTTTTTAAACGGAATTGATAATTTTGTTCTGCCTCTATATTTCTAATGCTAAATCTTTCATTAGCCTCGGCAATCCTTAATTTTAAATTGGATTCAATGCTATTCATTTGTGTTTCTCTACTTTCTTGTAGCCTTCGTATAGCTCTATCTAAGGCGTCTTGAGCTGCTTTACCACAATTACCTTTGGAAGGGCTGGTCTTATAGACAATGTTATTGGGAGCAGTGACATTGACAACTCTGGAAATCACAACAATTTCAGGATGCAATACTTTAGCAAACAACTCTTTATACTGATTGCTACTCATTATAGTCTTCACCACATCTGACATTTTGGGATCAAGTGTCTCCTTTCCAAAAAAAACAAGACCTAGTGTTGCTTCATTCATCCTATCTATGTCCATTTGCATTTGCTGTCTCACCAAAGGTGAAGCAATTGCAGTCAGAAAATTGGCAACATTTATTTTAGCTTTTGTCTCAAGCGTAAGTTGAGAGGGATCTGAAGCAGACTCTATATTCAGAATCATCTTTTTGGCACTTTCCGATTGCAATACCGTTGGCTTAGGCGCTTTTGCTATTTCTAATCCTGCATCTTTGACAGCTGGAAGGTTAATCGCTTGAAAATCTTTTTCTACCAAACTGAATGGCATTTGATCTTCAATGTTTTTCACACTGCATTGGGAAAAATAAAAAGACAAGAAACTAAACAGGATTACAGGATTGAGCAATTTGAGATTTTTCATAAAAATTCATTTAATAATAAAAATCCAATTACTCGACCCATGTTGATA
>DAIPZN010000205.1:0-3073 GCA_036782195.1 Cyclobacteriaceae bacterium
ATGTCAATAAAATTGAAAGAAAATTTTGCTTAAAAGCAAATATTATCCCGAATTGGGTTGTGATTTCGAATGCCTTGATACCCAGTATGAAAGATGGTATGATTTATTTTTTAAAATGATTTGCTTCTTCTCCACACTCCTCTTTAGATTGTATTGGGACTAAACATCTATTTTATTTATGTTGCTGAGCCAATCATCCTCTCAAAGTTGTGGGGAGTTCCAACTTTAAAAATCAACAAGTACCGATAAATTTATGCAGGAAATTGACCTAAGGGCCTATATGAGTTTGGCCCAAGAAGCTGCATTGGTAGCTGGAAAGAGCATAATGGATGTTTATCTTGACGGAAAATTCAACATTCAATTCAAATCCGATCAGTCCCCAATTACCCTTGCAGATCAGGCAGCGCATCAAGCCAGCTGTGAAATCCTTAAAAAGTCTGGTTTACCCATTCTTTCAGAAGAAGGGGCAATGGTTCCTTTTACAGAAAGAAAAAACTGGGATATTTTTTGGTTGGTGGATCCATTGGATGGCACAAAGGAATTCATCAAGCGCAGTGGGGAGTTTACTGTCAATATTGCCTTAATTGAAAAAGGAATTCCCATTTATGGCGTAATCTATTCTCCTGTGCCAAAGGTATTGTACCATGGCGGAAAAGGTATTGGAGCATTTAAAGTTTCCGCAGGACAATTGCCTGAAACGCTACATCCTGCATTGGCAAATAAAATAGAAGCGGTAGTGGGAAGTAAAAGTCATATGAATACTGAAACAGAAGCTTTTATCCATCAATATTTTCCTAATCTTCCTTTATTGGGTATGGGATCATCCTTGAAGTTGATGCTGCTTGCAGAACAAAAGGCACAGGTTTACCCTCGGTTCGGACCGACAATGGAATGGGATATCGCTGCAGGCCATGCAATAGTAACAGCAATAGGAGGGGTAGTAATGAGCTGGCCCGATCAAGAACCTCTTGTCTACAATAAAGAAAATCTGCTAAATCCTGCCTTTATAGCTTCGTCTTTTCCATTGAATAGGAAGTTTGTATCCAATTGAATAATAGGATATTATGTAGTGTAAATTAAACAAAAACAAAATGAGAGCCTGACCTTAATCCCTACGAAGAAATAAACAAATTATAGTTTTGGTTAATACGCTTTTTATTGGTGATATTTATTTTTTTAGGAGTTTAAAATACTTGTTATACGTAACTTCAATATCATCACTCATGAAAAAATATCTCTTATTGCTTTTTTCTTTTTGCATGTTGCTCTTGTTGCCAAACATAGGGAGTTATCTCAGAACAGGAGCATTACCAGAGGGGTATGGTTTGTTTCCTGCCCAGCAAGTTAAAGGAGTACCTCCCTTTCATCAGCCTTATTTTGTGATTTGCGCTGCTGTGGCCGTTGCAATTGTTATATTTCTCTTGTTCCCAAATCTGTTTGGATTTAAAAAAACAACCAAACCTCCTTCAACAGCAAAAGTTGTTGGCATGGGTTATCCAAAATGGTTTTACCCATCTCTAGTTGTCACCCTCGTAAGTTGGTTTTTGATGTGGGCAAGGTTGGAAATATTTGAGCCATTAGATCATTTCACATTTGTGCCACTTTGGTGGGGATTTATCATGGTTTTAGATGGTTTTGTTTACAAGAGAAACAATGGGAAGTCCTTGGCATCTGTTCGTCCCAATACTCTTAAGTTATTGGCTGTAGTTTCTTGTTTCAGTTGGTTTGTGTTTGAGTATCAAAACTTCTTTGTTCTTGGCAATTGGTATTACCCAAACAATGAAATCCTGACCAATTTTGGAAATATCTCATGGCAATTGCTTTCCTATACCACAGTTTTGCCTGCCATTTTTAATTGGTACTTTTTGCTGCGTACCTTCCCAGCTATGGATACCCGCTATTCCAATGGACCTGTGATTAGGATAGGTAATACTGGTCAGTATATCTTCTTTGGTATCGCGCTGGTGTTGATGGTATTGATGGCCTATTTTCCTTATGAACTTTTTTGGATGCTTTGGGTCAGTCTTATACCCCTGTTTGTACCAGTGATGATTATTGGTAAATACTGGAACCCATTTACAGAAATCGGACGTAGAGGCGATTATTCTTACGTGATTTTGATCGCAATCGCGACATTGATCAATGGCTTTTTCTGGGAGTTTTGGAACTTCGGTAGTGAATGGATCCATGATATTCCCCCAACCAATCCAAATTATTGGAAATATTCCGTTCCTTATCTGGACAAATACCACATTTTCTCAGAAATGCCGATATTGGGTTATTTCGGATACCTCCTTTTTGGAATTTGCTGTTGGGTTTTATGGCTCTTAGTGGCATATCTGTTGGATTTTGACTACAGGATTAGCTTAAGCGGGAAGGAAGATGCTTAAATCAGAAAAAAATATCCTTTGGATCATGTTGCCAGCTATAGGTCTGAATGTGATGCTGCTATTGATCAGGAATGCTATAGAACAAGATAAATCATACAATTTTTTGATTTTCAACTTGTTCTTGGCCTTTTTGCCTTTCCTTATTGCATTCCTTACTTGGGTTATTGCGCCGAAGTTGTCCAGGTTATTTTTTATTATTCTTTCTTTGGTATGGTTGCTCTTCTATCCAAATGCGCCTTATATGATGTCTGATCTGATTCATGTTCAGGCTAAAAGTGCCACAGTCATCTATGACACGCTCATTATATTCTCATTTGCCACTTTAGCGCTTTTTTTAGGGTTTTATAGTTTGAATATCAGCTATAGGCTATGGATTATGAAATTTAATGTTCAAATTGCCCGTGTTTGGCTAATAGCTTCGGTATTTCTAAGTAGCCTTGGGATTTACCTAGGAAGGATTCTGAGACTGAATTCATGGGATTTATTCACCCGGCCCATGGAAGTTTTTGAAGAAACATGGAATCACTTATGGCCGATTAGCCATAATCCTATTACCTATTTTATTGTTGCACTCTTCACAATTATCCAGTTTTTGATCTTTTGGCTAGGATTAAGGTTAGGGGACATCAGGCTTTTTCCCCTAGCGTTACCTGAAAATAAAGATTGATTTAATTACCTTATTA
>DAIPZN010000206.1:0-2956 GCA_036782195.1 Cyclobacteriaceae bacterium
TCTATATTCAATATTAGCTAGACGCTCATTCAACTCTAGTGCGAGTTGTCCGAATTTTTCGGCACCAGCATAATCCCCAAAAGCCTCGCCCAAAATTGCTCCAAAAGTGGTGTAGGCAAAGGAAGATTCTGCACAATTTCCGAATTTCAAGGACAGATTTACGAGCTTGAGGTTGGTCAAGGCATAAAGGTTGTCATTTCCTAAAGTATAAGCAGCTGGACCAATCTCTGTCAAAAGCCTTGCTGCTGCACGCATTTCCGGATCAATCATTTCCGGACCATCAAGTAAGTCTTTTGGATCTTTACCTTTCATTGCCCATTTGGCCTTGACTACTTCATTGATGACGTGAAGCTTTTTTGGCCATAAAGGAACACTGATACCCAGGATAGAAAGTCCCTCAATTCCTTGTGCTATGGCTTCTGCTGTCTTGCCCAAAGTAGTAAACTGGCGTAGCCTCATGGAAAGGATTTTGACATGATCCAATTTTGAGCCTGCATTGGCTAATAGTTGGTCCATATAGGATTCCGCTTCCTCAAAAAATCCGGTTTGATATGCATTTTGCGCATATCCGAAATATAGTGTAAAGGTTAATTCATAATTGGACTTCCAGCAATCCGAAGAAAGAAGCTTGATCCCCGTCAAAAAATATTCCCTAGCAGCTGCATATGCAACTGATGTCTGCGCTTTCAAACCAGCCTTAGCATTCAATTGTGCCAGCTGATACATTTCCTTTTGATCTTGAATCAGAGAAATGGATTCGTTCAAATGCCTGACTATCTCTATGACATGGTCATCATTGGGCTCGTGCTCACTGTTATCAAGCAAAAGCATCCCAATACTGTAATGCAACTCAGTCTTGATTTGAACATCCATTTGCTGATAGACGGCTTGATGTATTTTATCATGTTGAAATACATAAGTTACACCGACATCAGCATTACTAGCCAATAAAGTGAAATTTTCATCTAAGGGAATGATGATTTCATCTTTGACTGCTGCCCAAAGCAAATCCCCGATTTCAGTCGAACTCCTTTGAGTGATGATCGACAATGATTTCAGATCAAATTGAAATCCTATACAAGAAGCAATTTCAATGACTTTCCTGCAGGTGGAAGGTAAGTCATTCACCCGCTGACCGATCATTTCGATGACATTTGAAGACAGTTCAAATGTAGAAACCTTATTTAGGTCATAGATCCATTTTCCCGTCTCCAGATCCACATTAAGCAGACCTTTGGCATAAATATTTTTGAGGAATTCCTGAATAAAAAAGGGATTTCCTCCGGTATGCTTATGGACAATTTTGGCCAATGGTAGCACAGCATCGGGATCTTGTAAAGTCACCTGGGACACAATTTCCACCACAGCACTAAGTCCCAAAGGTTCAAGGTGTATTTCGTGGACCTTTTCCGTCAACATCAGATTGCTGATGGTTTGCCTAAGGGGATGTAGATTTGTGACCTCATTAGAGCGGTAGGCACAGATGATGAAAAGATGCGGGATTTTTCTCTGAGCCAGCTCTCTGATCAGGTTCAATGAGGCTTCATCACACCATTGCAAATCATCCAAGAATATGGTCAAAGGATGCTCTTTGGTAGCGAATACACGCAAAAAATCCTTGATAGCAAAAAAGAACCTATTTTGGGATTCAGTGAGGTTGAGGGCATAAAGCCCTTCATATTGATCCAAAATAAGCCCTAGATCGGGTATCAGATCCTTGAGCACGGATAGATTGAATCCTAGCACTTCTTTCAGGCGCATGCGGTATGCATCTACCTTTGGTGAAGGTTCGCTGACCACGAGCCTAACCAGCTCAGAAAAAGCCTTTGAAAAACCGTAAAATGGCAGGTTGTTTTTATATTGGTCGAATTTACCTGATATAAAATAGCCGTTCTTCTGAACTGTGGGTTTGTGGACTTCGTGAATTAATGCAGTCTTTCCGATGCCAGAAACCCCGTCTACAAAAAGCACATGACTGTGTCCATTCCAGACTGCCTCGTAGTAGTCCATTAATCTGGCTACTTCTGTAGCTCTTCCATAAAGCCGGTCTGGAATCCTGAATTTCAGCCCAATATCTTTGGTCCCAAGAATAAATCCTTCCGAAATTTCGCCTTCAGACAAGAGCTTGCTACAGCTATCCAAATCAGCCATAAGTCCAGTGGCACTTTGGTAGCGGTTGTCTGCCATTTTAGCTGTCAACTTTTCTAATATCCGGATCAAAATAGATGGCACGCCTAATTGGACAAGAGGTATGGTATCTATATTTCTTGCAATGTGGCAGTGAACCAATTCCATTGGGTCTTCACTTGGAAATGGGTCTTTGGCTACAAGCATTTTATAGAAACACAGGCCAAGAGAATACATGTCTGTCCGGTAATCAGTAAACCGGTTCATTCTTCCTGTCTGTTCCGGTGACATATATTTTAAAGTCCCTAACAGCACATTTGAATTTTGGTTGAAGCTATGCTCCCTGTCTAGTTTAGTGGAAAGTCCAAAGTCTATAAAAGTAACTTGGTCCGAATCAGGCTCCACCAGGATATTTCCCGGATGAATATCTTTATGCATGATATTGCGTGCATGTAATTCCCCCAACAGTTCTACCAACTGTGAGGCAAGAGAAAGAAATCGCTCTATTGAAAGTGGCGCATTTTGCACAAGTACTTCCAAGGTGAGCCCCGGAAAACTTTCAATAACCATCACTGGTCTATGGTCAACAAAAATCAGCTCTAGCGCTTTCGGAATCTTTGGGCAGTCAATTTCCTGAAGAAGTCCGAATTCCTTTTTAAGATAGGCTTCATCAGAAGGTGTAGGCCTAGGATTGGTCGGGGTTTTAAGAATGACGGGTTTACCTGTAGATTTGGCTATCGCATGATAAACCGTTGTCCGAGGGTTTTCGGAAATCAGCGTGATTTTCCCAAACAAAGCTTCCAAAGCTGAAATATTCATGCTAATAAGG
>DAIPZN010000207.1:0-2939 GCA_036782195.1 Cyclobacteriaceae bacterium
ACCATACTTGGTCAGAATAAATTACCCGATCTTGTGCAGGTAATTTTAATCTAATCAGATGGTTTTTTTCTTTTTCAATAAAACTGGATTCAATCAGGTTGCTGAGAAATTTTTTAATCAATACAGGTTCCTTTCGAAATTGCTCTTTTTCCTGGGTATTCTTCTCCAAAATCAATATATCGGATATTACAGCAGTAAGCCTTTTCATCTGGGAATTGATTCTGTTGATATGTGTATTTACTTTCTGAGTCACCACATCATGTGTGCTGTTTTGAAGGATTATATTGATTAGTTCTGTACTGGATTGGATCGTAGCCAGTGGTGTCCTGAACTCATGTGAAATCATTGAAATAAATCTAGATTTTAATTGGCTAAGTTCCTTCTCCTTGGAGAGTGATTTCTTCAGGTCTTCAAGTACATTTTCTCTATCAGTCACATCTCTTGACGTAGCTAAGAAAGCACTTGGATTACCGTTTTGATCCAAAATAATTTTTCGGATGATTTCCAGAAAAACCTGTTTCTTTTTGGACTTACTCCTGTGCATTAGGATATGGGTATCTGTACCTCCATGCAGCTCTGGAAGTTCAGGTATTCCGAAAACTTCACTTGGCATTTTTCCTATTAGTTCCTCAGGCTTATAACCAAGTACTTTTTCAACTGAAGGCGAGACATACCTAAAGCTAGAATCCAAATTATGCAAAGCAATTATATCCCCAGTGTTTTCCGAAAGCAACCTGTACATAGAATCTGACTGGTTTCGAGCCCTGTTTATCCTTACCGCCTTGATGAAATTGGCATATCCTGAAATGATGGGCATCAAAAACTCCACGTCAAAAATAGAATATGGTTTTTCTTTATTGGCAAATCCCATCATTCCTAGAAACTCACTTCCTTTAAATACAGGTATTCCAATGAAACTACGGATTTCAGGATGGCCTTTGGGTGTTCCTCCCCTTCTACTGTCATTAGCTACATCATTTGAAATGACAACTTTCCCGGTTTTGAGCGTTGATCCAAATAGCGTGTCCAGTTTTTTGAATTCCAACCCGGTTTCAAAATTTTGCTCAATGAACTCGGCATCTGATTTTGATTCTTTTTTGATTGAGAAGGAATGGGATTTAATATAAGGCTGATTTTGCTCATCATATAATACCTCCCCTGCAAATCCCATTTTACTTCCGGTGATGTCCAGGATTGTTTCCAAAAGCTTATTCAATGGCTTATTGAAATCTTCTTGTTCAAAGAAGCTAAGCTGGGTCTCATTGACGGCTTGCAACAATTCATTCAATTCCTTGATCCTGGCTTCATTTTCTTTCCTTTGTGTAATGTCATAAAGGATGCCTACAGGCATATTGACACCATCAAATGGGATGAGATGGGCAGAAAGACTGAAAATCCTTTGAGTTTCCAAGTTTTTTCCATCATCCACTTTTACTTCAATTTCATTAAATTTAGGGCTTTCTTGAAGCAAATCTCCAATTGTGTTTCCCTCATTCGTTTCAATGAATTTGCTGATATCCTTCCCAATAAGTTGGTCTAAACTGTTTCCTGGCAATAAGTCGACAAATTTCTGATTGGCATAAACCAAATTCCCTGTCGCCTGATTAGAGATAAATAAAGGAAGTGGGATATTTTCTGTAATTGATCTGAATCTCTCCTCTGACGCTTTTAGCTGAATTTCTTTTTCTTTCAATTCAGTAACATCAGTCATCCGCCCAAACATCTTGAAGTCTCTTCCTTTCCTATCCCGCTCTATCCAGGCCTTGTCCTGTACCCAAATCTCTTCGTTCTTGTTATTGATTATTCTGTAATCCAAGTCGAAGATTCTCTTTTTGGGAAAGTCGGTCATTTCTTGTTTAACTAAAGGAAGATCTTCTGGATGAACCCTCTTGAAGAAGTTTGACACTGAAGAAAAATCATCTTTGTCCAATCCCAGTGAGTAGACATTTTCTGATACAAAAATGCCCTCAAATGTGTCCATCAAAAATGCATAGACAATATCTTTGCCTGACTCCAGCGGGTTGTCATGCTGTACCTCTCCCTGTCTGAAGTTGTACAGTAAATTATCCTGCTTGATTTTTTTGAACACTCCTGTGTAACCAATACTGAATTTGGAGCCTTTTAGTATTTCTTTTGAAAATTGTGCCAACACCCAAAATTCATGTCCATCCCTGTTTTTCAGCATGATCTCCTGCTCAATCTTCGCAGTGGGATTGATCTGCAACTCCTGCAAAATTTCCAATACTTCCTTCAGATGCCTATCGGCAATAAATTCTAAGATTGGATGAGAAATAGCACTTTTAGGATCAGAACCCATCAATACATGCCAAGATTTATTCACAAAAGTTATCTCAGCTTGTTTATTCAGGTTTAAGACCACATCATCAAGGGAATTGATCAGTTGGTAATATTTTAACCTACTTTTCACCAAACTATTTCTCCTTCTTTTTGCAAGAATGGCTGTACCTAAAGTACTTGCAAATGCGTGCAAAGCTGCTCTTTGCGCTTCTGAAAACAAAATGTCTGTAGTACAATTATCGAAGCCAATGTAACCCCAAAAGAAATTGTTGGCTATTATAGGAACGAAACAGTAAGAAATAATGCCCTGTTCCACCATTGTTTCATAGAAGAACTCATTTTTTGAATTAAGGACAAAATCATTTATGGTCCTATTCTGTCTCAACTCACTTTCAATCTCGGGAAATATGGACCAAGGCAGATTCTGAAGTACCGAAAAATCTAGCTGGGGACTTACACCAGGTGCTACCCATTCGAATTTGTAGTTCATACAAAACTCCCGGTCTTGGTTGTACCCGTTTTGAAAAATGTAAATCCGATCAACTTCTGTTGCTTCCCCAAGTAAGCCCAATATTTGCTGTACTGTGTCCTTCAACAAGCCTTTTTGTTGTAACAAATAGTAAGCAGTACCTATTGCAGAT
>DAIPZN010000208.1:0-2930 GCA_036782195.1 Cyclobacteriaceae bacterium
AAATACAGCTAGTCAATATAAAATTACTTTTTCAAATAGAATTACATCTATTTAATCATTGTAGAAACAAATAAAATCATTTTCAGCATATTTTCACCCTATCGAGAAGCATTTATTCCCGAAAATATCAACGAATACTTTGTTAAATCCTCATTTTCAAAAAAATTGCGGTCAACAGGAACTGCCCTAGAGCATGGGGAAATAAAGATGGAATTTAGCACCTTTGCCCTCTTGGCCTGCTGCTTTGATAAAGCCATGATGGTTCACCATGATTTTTTTACAAATCGCAAGGCCTAAGCCTGTTCCTGTGTATTGGTCTTTGCTATGTAAGCGCTGGAATAGCCCAAAAATCTTTTCAGCATATTTTGGATCAAATCCTATCCCGTTGTCACTGACGCTTATTTTATGGTAAGTATGATAGCTTACAGCCTCAGCGTAAGGGATTTCTGATCCTGGAACAATTGAAGAAGATATTTCAATATTGACCTGCTTGCCCATTTCATTGTATTTTAAAGCATTCGTAAGTAGGTTTAGGAAAAGCTGCTGGGCTTGGAATGGTATGGCAACAACTTTGGGCAGCGGAGTGGTTTTGATCTTAGCCCCTTTTTCTTCTATGAGTGGCATCAATTCCTGCTGTGCTTCCTGAATGACCTCATTCAGATCGACTGGCTCCATCTTTGGTTCAACAGCAGTAGTTTGGGAAAAACTCAGCAAATCCTCAATCAGAACTTTCATTCTTCCTGTAGATGCTTTGATTTTTTGAAAAAATTGATCTGTCTCCAGATCAAATTGATTTTTGGACCTCTCCTCAATTCGGCTGATAAAAATTTCTATTTTCCTCAACGGCTCTTTAAGGTCATGACTGGCCACATAGTTGAAAGAATTGAGTTCTTTGTTAATATTTTCAAGTTCCTGGTTTTTTTTAGCCAAGGCAAAGTTGAGCTCCGATAGTTCTTCTGTTTTGTTTTTAAGCTCAAGTTTCGTTTCTTTTTGCACGGTAATATCACGCAAAAACACAATAAATGGCGTGGGATGATCTTGTACTGATCGGGAGATTTTACAAGACAGGTGGAACTCCTGCTGTTTTTTATTGGAAGCAAGAAGTTCAAGATTCCGGTTGAGAAATTCTGATTGGTCATTGATCAAAAGATCAGTAACCATATATTTATAACCTTTTTGAAATTTTTCGGCAAATTTAAAGTCCTTGATGTTTCTACCAACCACTTGAGCAGCGGTATAGCCGAAAATCTCCTCGCATTTAGGATTCCAAAGCTCAACTATTCCCTGATGGTCAAAGACCATCACTCCGTCAGGGGCATTGTTGATGAGTTGGGTGAGATAAATTTCTTTTTCCCTAAGTGCCTTCACCAAGTTAAATTCCTTTGTGATGTCCTGGTGGCTCCCCATCAATTTGGTAACTTGACCAGAACCGTTTTTGGTCACATGCCCCCTTCCCCTAAGTACTTTAAGTTCACCGGCTCTTGTCCTGATCTTTACCAGGTAATCGTGGTATTCTCCTTTTTTGATAATGTTTTCTATTTCAGCCATGCGCTTTTCGCGATCTTCTGGAAGCAGAAATGACAGATATTTCTGAATGGTAATCTCTTCACTTTGTGGCTCCATTCCAAAAATCCTGTACATCTCATCAGACCAGATGACCTCATCCCCTTTCAGGTCCCAAAGCCAGTTGCCAATATGGGTAAGTTGCTGGCTTTGTTTGTTTAGTTCTTCACTTTCCTGCAGTTTTTGTAACAACTGGCGCTCTTTGGTCACATCTACTACTGTTCCTCTCATCAGCTCAGGTAGACCTTCCTCATCAAATAGAATGGCTGCTTTGGCACTAATTATCCGAACTCCATTAGGGGTGTGGAACCTATATTCAGAATCTAAAATTCCTGTTTCATGGATAGCTTTATCCATGGCTGATTTTACTGCCTCTTGGTCATCTTCATGTACATATTTGATAAAGGATGAAAAAGGACCGGAATCTTCTATTGGAAGAATTTTATCGACACCGGGACTATTGACAGATTCATTTGTTTTCATATTCCAAACAAAACTGCCCATTTCTGCCAATTCCTCTGCTTGCAACAGATGCTCTTGTCTAAAAGTCAGTTCCTGATTGGCCCTCTTAAGACACTCTTCCTGGTATTGAATACATGCGGTCAACACACTGATTTCAGCGGAGGCAAATAACGCATCAATTTCGTCTACAAGCCTCATAGCCAGATCTACCTGCTGGGTATACTCACCTACAAATCGGTTAAAGGCTCGCTTTCGAATGTTGAAAACATGAATTATATCATGGAACAGCAACTGGTCTTTTTCAATAAAATCCAGATTGTTGCTTTTATATCTATCTATTTCGGTTTCAGTGTATTCTGGAAATGTATTATGGGCTATAGCCATGAGGAACTGCATACTGTTTCTCATTTCCAGATCAAACAGCTCTTGGTAAGGGATTTTCTCCAGTTTTTTCCACAACGCCATGTTAGCATTGCGTGCAAATTCAAGGGATAATTCCACATACTCACGCAAATGTTTGTCAAGCAGAAATGCGGCAAATTTATCCAGCCTATATGTCTGATGTTCCAGCTGAAAATCCTGATTTTTAAGGGTACTCATATCTTCGATTTACAGTAGTCTGATAGCTCATGGTTTACAATACTTGTGCCCTTACTTGAAATCTTTGTTGAAGTATCTGCCACCAAATTTTCTCATGTTGTTCTGCTTTAAGCTTAGGGGATACGTGTTTCTGCTTCAATTGTCTCCAAAATAAAAATATAAGTATCTTTTCGGCTTTCATAATTTGCTCCTATAGCTTAAGAACACATTAAAAGTGGTTTTCAATTTAAGAAAATCGGCAACGAATGTAAATTGGTTATCTGAGTAAAAATATTAATTAAAAAATTTTCAACATGCTTTTAACT
>DAIPZN010000209.1:0-2582 GCA_036782195.1 Cyclobacteriaceae bacterium
CCTTTATTGTATCAGCTAAAAAAAAGTCAAAAAAATGTCATCAATGTGACTGAAAGGGCGAAGCTGTGTCAGCTTGATCAATTCTTTATGAAAATCCTCAATACAAATCAACTCCAGTAAATTAGGCCGTGAATTAAATTTAATTTTTTGAAGAAAAATTGAATTAATTCTAAATTAAAACAATTCACCATTTTTAAAGATTCCGGTCATTTCTAGTTGATGCTTTTATGAAAAAATACTATTCGCTATGCAATACAAGTGCTTTTAAAAATTAAGAATGGTTTATTGATGAAACAAATACCTATTAAAGTATATACCAAGCATAGTCAGGAAACTTTCTTAGCCTTATTCAAGGAAATAGGGAAGGGGCTTTTGGAGGGTAGAGAACTGGCATGGAGGCTATTCGTAAGAGACCTCAAGGTGAGTTACACCAAATCTTTTCTAGGGATTTTCTGGTTGTTTTTGCCTCCAGTAGCTACAGCTGGACTCTGGGTTTTCTTAAATGCACAAGAGGTTGTAGCGATAAATGACACTCCAATGGCTTATGCTGGCTTTACAATGATTGGAACGATGCTTTGGAGCCTTTTTGCTGAGTCAATTACCAAACCTATGCAAAGATACCAATCAGCCATGGGTATGATGGTCAAATTAAATTTTCCAAGAGAGGCCTTGATTCTAGCAGCTGTTTATGATTTGCTGTTCAGCTTTTTGCTTAAGCTTATCATTTTGATTCCAGTCTTATGGATTTTAGGTTATCCGCCAACTATCAATTTTATTCCAGCTTTTCTAGTAGTATTTGGATTGATGATGGCAGGAGTATCTTTAGGGCTCTTTTTAAGTCCTCTAGGATTATTGTATAATGATGTCAGCAGGGCATTGTCTCTGGCCCTACCATTTGCAATGTATCTGACCCCTGTGATCTATCCTCTAAGAACAGGAGGCACCTTGTCCATGCTTCAAGGGATCAATCCGGTCACTCCTTTTCTGGAAAGGGCCAGAAGCTTGGTGGGAGGATATGATTTCAACATGGGGGCAGAATTGATATCTTGGTGTGCAGTGGTTTTTGTGATGTTGGTGATAGGTTTGGTAGCAATCAAAATTGCTTTGCCTATTATAGTCGAAAGGTCTGGAAGTTAGCATGGAAGAACAGATTAACGAAAAAAAAGAAGTCCTGATCAAAGTTGAAGGTGTTTCCAAAAAATTCAGTAAAAATCTCAAGCGGAGTCTATGGTACGGATTGAAAGATATTGCAAGTTCCTTGACAGGATCAGAAGTATCAGATGAACTTCGCAAAGATGAATTTTGGGCAGTCCGTGACATTAGCTTTGAGGTACGAAGGGGGGAATGCCTTGGATTGATTGGACACAATGGAGCAGGCAAAAGTACCTTACTTAAGATGCTAAATGGCCTGATTCTACCCGATGAAGGACGTATTGAGATGAGAGGTAAAATTGGTGCGCTAATCGAACTAGGCGCCGGCTTTAATTCTCTTCTTACTGGCCGAGAAAATGTTTATACCAATGGAGCTGTTTTAGGATTTACCAGAGAGGAAATAGAGCGGAAATTTGATGATATAGTAGCCTTTGCCGAGCTGGAAGAATTTATTGATACACCTGTCCAGAATTATAGTAGTGGAATGAAGGTGCGGTTGGGATTTGCAGTGGCGGTAATAATGGAACCAGATGTTTTAATAATTGATGAGGTATTAGCTGTAGGTGATGCAAATTTCATTATTAAATCTTACAATAGAATAAATGAACTAATCAAAAAGTGTGCAGTTGTATTTGTTTCTCATAATATGCCTCAGGTAGCAAAACTTGTAAGTAAAGTAATTTACCTAGAACATGGCGTGACCATTGATTATTCGAGTAATAAAAATAAAATCATAAGCAATTATTTATCAAAACAGACAAATGTTGAAGCTTATAGGGTTATAGCAGGAGAAAATATCAGTTATTTCAATGTCTTTAATCGTGGATCAAATGTTTTAAATTCTCGAATTGAAATTGATTACATGTCTGATCTGATTGTTTCATTAAATTTCAACTTCAAAGCATTAATTCCGAAATATAGCAGTATAGTAGTCAAGTTTTTTGATGTTGAATTAAGGCCCTGTGGTGTTTTTCAAAGTAATAGATTTTCAGATTTACAATTGGAAAATTCCATTGTCATCAAAATGGAAAAAATAAATCTTTCTCCCGGTCCTTATTCTGTTACCATTTGGTTGTTATCCCACGATGATTTAGAGAGTGAAAATGAAATTATTCAATTGGGCATAGAAGCAGCTTTAAAGGTTTTTTTGATTGGTGAATCAATTTCGAACTTCGCTTTTTCAAGATATCAAGGTGCAGTATCAAGATCAAGTTAAGAGATTCCGGACATTTACAGTCTAATTTTGATCATCAGTAAAATTCTAAAACACAAAAGATCAATTCTATATTATTTTTTGTAATAAAAATCCCGGTGTTAAAAAGTAATTGAATTAAGTTTTTCTCTTTAGAAAGCGAACTAATAAATTGACAAAATAATGCTGAATAAACTACTTGGTAAGATTGGTATTAAAACAAAACAATCTTCTAATA
>DAIPZN010000210.1:0-2367 GCA_036782195.1 Cyclobacteriaceae bacterium
GCTTTAAATGCCGACGGGGTCACCATCCATTCGCAGTTTTTATTGCCTTTTGGAAGTTTTATACCATCTCAAGAACCAGAGGGGAATTATACCCAAGAGGGATCTTTCTTCACAAAGCACACCTTGCTGAAAAGGCACCCTATGAATACTGCCAGAACAAAAGTTCTGAGGCAAATCGAATTGCTTATCATTGATGAAGTGAGCATGTTGCGGGCAGACATTTTAGATGCAATAGATTTTAGGCTTAAGCAGGCTAGAAGAAATCATAACGAACCATTTGGAGGCATTCAACTGCTATTTATTGGGGATCTTTTCCAACTCCCACCGATTGTGAAAAGGGAGGAGCAACATGTCATGCTGAAATTTTATAAAAGTCTCCATTTTTTTGAAGCACAGTGCCTTAAAACTACCAGTTTGGTTTATCTGGAATTAGACAAAATTTTCAGGCAAAGAGATCTTAGATTTATCAGTTTACTCAATTCTCTCAGAATGAATGAGATTAAATACGAGGAAATTCAGTTTTTGAATTCCTTTTATCAAACTGAGGAAGAATTGTCCAAAGTAAAAGATGCCATAACCATCACAACGCACAACATTAAAGCAGAGGAGCAAAATCATAAGGCATTAGCAGCACTTCCACATCAGTCCTATTTTTATAAAGCTGAAGTAAATGGGGAATTTCCAGAATCACTTTACCCTATTCCCCAGCAGATTGAATTAAAAGAGGGAGCTCAAATAATGTTCATAAAGAATGACAGCAGTGGTTTTGGCGCATATTACAACGGAAAGTTGGCCATTGTAAAAGAACTAAATCCTGAAGGCATAACTGTAGTAATGGAAGGTTCCAAAGCTGTTTTTCATTTAAGGAAAGAGCGGTGGGAAAATAAAAAATACAAGGTCAATGAGGATTCAAAGGAGATTGAAGAAGATGTTATAGGTACATTTGACCATTACCCCATTAAGTTGGCTTGGGCAGTTACAGTACATAAAAGCCAAGGCCTTACATTTGAAAAAGCCATCATTGATGTTGGAAAAGCTTTTTCTCCTGGTCAGGTTTATGTGGCTTTGAGTAGGCTGACTGGTTTAGAGGGACTCTTGTTAAAATCAAAGTTATCTTATGAAGCATTTAGATATGACAATGAAGCAATCCAATTTACCAAAGCAACAGAAAGACAACCACCCTTAGAGAAATTACTTCCTGCACTAAGACAAGAATATCTCAGCACATTATTTAATAGAGTTTTTGATTTTAAAGATATAATTGAAAGCATTCAAGAATTTCTCCAAAACGGGAATCATGTACTGGATTTTGATGATCCAGATACCCAAGATGAACTTAATCGCATAGCAGCGGAACTATATGCTGAAAATGAGTTTGCGCTAAAGTTTCAGCGGCAAATCAACCAGTTAATGATTCAAGGAAATGAAAGCTATCTTCAAGAGCGTATAAAAAAAGGATGTAGGTATTATACCGAGTTATTGGTGAAGGCATTAAAAAGCCTATTCTTTCATATGGCCAAGGTAGAACAGCTTAACCATAGCCAAACGTATTTAGAAGGACTATCAGAGGTAGAAACTTCTTTTTTCAATAAGCTGACAAGTATGCAGAAACTGGAATTACTAGTCTTGGATCCCACTCAAGCTAACAATAAAATCTCAGTCCAGGAAATTGTAAAGAACAATGCCACGCTACGACTCAGATTAGTTCAAGAGTCAAAATTACGGTTTCAAGAAACATATATTCCTCCTAAAAATTCCGGAAAAACAAAAATAAGTCAGAATCCAACAAAACAATTGGTAATTGATTTAGCCATCAACGGTCGAATGATTGAAGAAATTTCAGAGGTAACAGGTTTCAGCATTGCAACTATTGAGAAGCAACTGATGAAAGCTATTGCTTCAGGCAAATTACCAGTCGAAAATGTCCTCGATCAAGAGACAATTTCCGAGTGTAAAGCCATTATTGAAACCGGTCCAGAAACTTTAAAAGAATTATTAAAGGAAGTAAATAAAAAACATAAGAGAGGACTGCGGTTAGTCTGGGCATCTATTTTTAACTCTTTAGAAGAAAAACCTGAATAGGTTGGTACAATACCGAGGTTTAGAAGTGGGAAGCTAGAAGTGGGACGTTAGAAGCTAGAAGTTAGAAGTTAGAAGTTTGACTTTTTGGACCTTTGCTGATTCGGGAATTAATTCACCGGAGACAGGCCTTTTTTGGAAGGCTTTGTTTCACGCAACGTTCGCAACGGTAGACGCAACGGAGGCAAAGGGGAAGATACATCATCAAAAAAGTCCCATGTCACGTGTCTTATGTCTTATGTCTTGCGTCTTATGTCTCACGTCTATCCCCCCCAAACGCAAAAAAGC
>DAIPZN010000211.1:0-2138 GCA_036782195.1 Cyclobacteriaceae bacterium
GCCAAACAGCCTTCCGCCGTTTCAGACCCCGAAGAGGTTTGCAAAGGTAGGTAAACCCTTTTTCTTTGCAAAATATTTCAAAATTATTTTTGAATAATTTTTATATGCTTTTGGATTATTTGATTTTGTCTTCAGCATATTCCCCGATTGGGATTGCAAAAGTGGGGAGAAAAATTTAAACCACAAAACTCTTCGGGAAAATAAATTGAAGTATACTTTAAGTAGACTGATTTACAGTGACAAAAATTTCAAATCAAAAGAAAAAACCAATGAATAGTCAATATTCACTGGTTTCTCTATAATGTGATCATGAAGTATTTTATAGCGAAATTTCCTGATTGGTTGAATTTCCAAGAATTGACTGTTCATGTAGCCCATATACATTTTTCATAGCAGCATCTTGTATCAAGATCTCTTGCATTTTGCCCAGTATAAAAACGCGGTTGATCAGCTTTTCTTTAGCTAATTTGGGTTTTTTACCAGCATGAAGCAGCTTCCATACCAAATAGCGCTGCTTCCTATTCAACAGAAATTTAATTTTGGAGGCTCTAAAGATCTTAGTAATAAGGCTTTTAATACCTTTCTGCTTTTTGCCGGTAGATTGAGCAAGACGTTTCAGAATTTCCGGTAGGTAGGGAGATTGATTAATGGCATCAATCTGATACTGCAAATTACTTTTCTTACCCAGCTCATTCAGCGCATCATCATATGCTGAAAGTGTAGCATATGGAACATCCATTTTAAATGCTGCTAAATATTCTTTCCAAATTATTGCTCCATTTCTTAAACTATCTGGCAACTCTCTTACAGCTGAAAGGATCTTTTTTGAGAGAAGGGGATTTATTAGTTCTACATAGCTCAATTTAAAATCTGACAAAGCAGCCATCACCAAAGGCAGCCTAAACTGCACATAATTTTTCTCGAAATAGGTATTGAAGCTTTCAGATTCCGATTTCCGCATGTGCTCTGGATAGGTTTGACCAGGATATACTGCTTCTAAATGGCTAAGATTTGCCCATTCTCCACATAAATATGCTTGGCCAAAATATTTGGCCTCCTTTTCTGATTTGAAATCAATTTTTCTTGCAATTCCAAAGGCCACATCTCCTCGAACAATTGTTTCCACCTTTTGCTCAAAAACATGCTTCCAAAATGCCATCCCATCCATATAGGACGCAAAATGATCCACCCTTCCTTCCCCCATCTTTAAGATCCTGTCATAGATCACACTGACTGGAAGCTCATTGGAAGTTGAATTAGTCACAAAAAACTCATTACTGACCCCTAATTTATCAGCAAGGAGTTTGGCCACATAAGCATCTGATCCTTTTGTTTCGGCATCTCCTTTAACACCATAAGTGAAGGTTCTCAACTTTACATATTCTGAAAACTTCTTAGCTAACGACATCAAAATACCTCGACTGTCTTTGCCTCCTGAAAGGGTAATAGCCCAATTGGGAAAATCAGGATTTAATTTGTCAAATGTTTCATTAATTGCATTGAGAACTTTGGTCTTATGTTCCTGAACTGGAATTTTCGCCTCTTTAAAAACTACAGGATTGGCATTTAATTTGATTTCCCAGGATGCTTTATCCAAGACTAAAGAAGCATCCGGAGGCATTAAACGGACCCTAACATCCCAAGAATTGTCAGGGCCTAATGTACCAGTGGAGAGCATCCACGGAATGACTTTTTCATTGAATCGGAAATTGCCCAGAAACATGATGATTGCCCGCTGGGAAGTAGATGCAACGAAGTATTCAGTATCTGAATAATACCAAATAGATCTTGAGCCAGAATAATCGCTTAAAATTTCAACATGGCTTTCGTAATTTCTAAATATTGCAAAAGAACCATCAAGATCTGATGGATTGCAAGTGAGCCAATCGATGTCTCCAAATGTGTGACCTAGCATCACTCCTGATTCTGAGGCCTTGACATCCGAAGGCGGATTCAAAATACCGACACCCCAATTATCATATTCTTGAACAAATGGAGGTAAAGAAACTAAGTCATCTGGAGCTAAGGCATTACAAATTTTCTGTAGGTATGGTATGTCAAGGATAGAATGAGGATTCCTTTTCCAAATCGAAATTATTTTTGCCATATTCTATAATTTATTAAGAATAATATAATAG
>DAIPZN010000212.1:0-2136 GCA_036782195.1 Cyclobacteriaceae bacterium
CTCTATATTTAACCAAAGGCCAAAACTCATCGTCTACAACTACCTCTAGCTTATCTACAGCATATCTGATTTTATCAAAGTATGCATCTTTAACTTCAACACTATATCCTTTTGCCCTTTTCACCACGTCTTCTTCTTTATTGAGTTGCTTACGCTTCTCAACCATTTCGTTGACATTGTTTTTAAGCGACTCCAGGTGTTTGGTAATCTCCTTGATAGTTTCGATTGCGGCATTGTTGTCTAGACCAAGACCTCTCAAACCATTCGCATTTTCGATAAGCTTATTCTGATATTGGATGGCAGTAGGAATGACATGGTTGAGTGCCAAATCACCCATAACCCTAGATTCGATCTGTACTTTCTTAATGTAGTTTTCCAACATGATTTCATGTCTGGCATGTAGTTCTTTTGGAGACAATACATTATGTCTGGAGAAAAGCTCAGCGACCTTTTTGTCATGGTAGATGTCCAGGGCATCAGGAGTACTCTTCAAGTTGGACAAACCTCTTTTTTCAGCTTCTTTTGCCCATTCTTCAGAATAGCCATCTCCTTCAAATCGTACTTTCTTACTGTCTTTGATATACTTCCTAAGCACATTGACAATGGCGATCTTCTTTTCTTTGCCACTGTTCATTTCTTTTTCAATGTCCTTGCTCAATGCTCTGAGCGTTTCGGCAACAATAACATTCAACACAGTCATTGGACCGGCAACATTGGCACTTGAACCTACTGCTCTAAATTCGAATTTGTTACCGGTGAATGCGAATGGAGATGTCCTGTTTCTATCGGTATTGTCCAAGATGATTTCAGGGATTTTGCTGATACCGAGTTTCATATACATGTTGTCCCCTTTTTCAATCTTAACATTTCCGTTTTTCTCCAGTTCGTCAAGAACAGCAGACAAAGTAGAGCCTAAAAATACTGAAATGATAGCAGGAGGAGCTTCATTGGCACCAAGACGGAAGTCATTGGCCGCAGATGCAATGCTCGCTCTTAACAAGTCAGCATAATCATAAACTGCTTTTGTTGTTGCAATTACAAATGTCAAAAACTGAAGGTTTTCTCTTGCTGAATTGCTTGGCTGGAACAGATTGACACCGGTATCTGTAATCAATGACCAGTTGTTATGCTTTCCGCTACCATTCACTCCTGCGAATGGCTTTTCATGGAACAGGACTTTGAGATCATGCTTTTCGGCCACCTTATCCATAATATCCATCAAAAGCTGGTTATGGTCAGTAGCTTTGTTGATTTCCTCAAACAACGGAGCTACTTCAAATTGACCTGGGGCAACTTCATTGTGTCTTGTGGAAACAGGTATGCCCAATTTCAATGCTTCATATTCAAAATCTACCATAAAGTCCTTCACCCGAGTTGGGATAGAACCAAAATAGTGATCTTCCAATTGTTGGCCTCTGGCAGGATTGTGTCCGAAAACTGTTCTTCCAGCCATCACCAAATCAGGTCTTGTCGCAAAAAGGGCCTTGTCAATGACAAAGTATTCTTGCTCTACACCCAAAGAAGGAGTGATTTTTCTGACATTTCTGTCAAATAACTGACATATTTCAACCGCTGCATCACTTACAGCCTCTATAGATTTTAATAGAGGTGTTTTGTAATCCAGTGCCTCCCCTGTAAAAGACACGAAAATAGTAGGGATACAAAGGGTTTTGTCAAAAATAAATATCGGTGAAGAAGGATCCCATGCAGTATACCCCCTGGCTTCAAATGTTGAGCGGATTCCACCATTTGGGAAGGAAGATGCATCAGGCTCCTGCTGTACTAATGCCGAACCTTTGAATTTTTCCATTCCGGCATAAGCATCAAAAAAAGAATCATGCTTTTCAGCTGTAGATCCCGTTAGGGGCTGAAACCAGTGGGTGTAGTGGGTAACCCCTTTTGACATTGCCCAAACTTTGACGGCAGAAGCTACTTCTTCAGCAGTTGCTGAATCGATTTTACTTCCCTTCTCAATTGACTCCATTACTTTTTTGTATACAGATGGAGCAAGGGATTCTTTCATTTGTTTGGTTCCAAATACATTGGTTCCGAAGTAGTCAGAGATTTTGGCAGACGGAGGCGATACGGAAATTCGCTGCCTGTTCTGAACCATCAATAGTGCTTTTTGTCTTAAAG
>DAIPZN010000213.1:0-1782 GCA_036782195.1 Cyclobacteriaceae bacterium
GGTTTAAGAAATTAAATATAGAATAGTCAAGATTTCTATTGATTTTTATATTGGCAGGAATCTGTTGTGTCAATTGAATAATTTAAAATTTTAGAGATTAAAGGATAAAAAAATGTTAATGAAAGGTGGTTTTCGTTGACAATGAGGAAATTTTGAGTTTAGATTTTTGCAAAATTGTACATAGATTTATTGTGTTACAGTCTCATTAACCTATATAAAATTTTAAAAATTTCTAAAATTTAAAATTTAAACCTATGACGTGGATTCAATTAACAATTGCGCAGGTGAGTGATGTGGGTGCCGCAGCGGATATAGCTGCAGAGGTATCCCAAACTCTATTGACGACCAACAACGTATGGATGATGCTTTGTACTGCGCTGGTCTTTATCATGCACCTGGGATTTGCCGGAGTAGAGACCGGTTTTGGTCAAGCCAAAAACACAGTAAATATCCTTTTCAAGAATACGGTGACCCCGATTTTGGGATTGGTTACTTATGCGATTTGTGGCTTTTTTATTATGTATCCGGGATTTGAAACTCCGGGATGGTTTGCTTTTGACAGTGCTGGCTGGAAAATGTTCTGGTTTAGCCCTTCAGAAGCAGACATCTCTGCTGATTATGCAGACGGTGGTTATACCTATTGGACAGATTTTCTTTTTCAGGCAATGTTTGCCGCCACAGCCGCTACCATTGTTTCGGGTGCAATAGCCGAACGGGTCAAGTTGTGGGCATATCTTGCTTTCACCTTATTGTTTGTAGGTGTAGTTTATCCTTTGATAGGTAGCTGGAAGTGGGGCGGTGGTGCTTTGGACGCTATGGGATTTTATGATTTTGCAGGATCCACTTTGGTACACTCTGTAGGTGGGTGGGGAGCGCTGGCAGGTGTCATCCTGGTAGGGCCTAGGATCGGCAAATATGTGAACGGTAAAACCGTAGATAAGCCAGGTGCAAGTGTTCCTTTGGCCGCCATTGGGGTGTTTTTATTGTGGTTTGGCTGGTTCGGTTTCAATGGAGGGTCTGTCCTTTCGGCTGATCCGGGATTGGTATCCATTGTATTGGTGGTGACATGTCTTGGTGCAGCAGCAGGAGGATTGGGTGGCTTCCTGGCCGCATACTTTGCCTTCAAAAGACTAGATCTGGGAATGGTACTCAATGGAATACTTGCAGGCCTTGTGGGAATCACCGCTGGTGCAGATGTGTTTTCTCCTGCTTCAGCGTTGCTTATAGGCTTTATAGCAGGAATCCTTGTTGTTCTTTCAGCAGTTTTGTTAGACAAACTGAAGCTTGATGATGTTGTGGGTGCCGTTTCCGTACATCTTACCTGTGGCATCTGGGGCACCCTGGCTGTAGGGATCTTCTCAAGCAACCCTGACCATTCCTTTATCACTCAACTGATCGGTGTAGCCATTTGCGGTGCAACAGCCTTCATCTCTGCATTCCTTATTTTCTATATCCTAAAAGTAACTGTAGGTATTAGGGTGTCTGAAGAGCATGAAAGATCAGGCCTTGACTCCCATGAACACGGTATCAGGGGATATACTATTGTTTTTGATGAATAGCCTCCAATTATAAATAAGCGGAACCCTGCCCAAGGAAAAAAACGCGACTCTCTTTCTGATTGGGTCAGGGTTCCTACAGTCAAACCATGTTTAACCGATAATCAAAACTATTATGAAAAATTTTCAACTGCTAATATTTGCATTATTATTCACTATTTACGCAGCTCCCGCTATTGCCCAAGAAGAAGAGGAAGAGGAGCCAAAAGGTATCACTTTCTCAGGT
>DAIPZN010000214.1:0-1754 GCA_036782195.1 Cyclobacteriaceae bacterium
ATTATTGTCTCTTCTTGTAACAATAGGTCTATTATGAAACATTTATTCTTCTTCTTTGCACTGATCTTGATTAGCCGTATATCCATTGCCCAGGGAAACAATGCCTTTCCTGTCCAAACCAAAATCAAAAACGGTTGGATTGAAGGCAACTATGACACCAAAACAGGTATTCAAACATATTTTGGCGTTCCATTTGCCAAACCGCCTGTGGGTGACTTACGCTGGAGAGCACCTCAACCCATGGACGATTGGACTGGTGTCAGATCGACAAAAAAATTTAGTGCCCGTCCAATGCAGACCATTGTCTTTGGCGACATGAACTCTTGGTCTGATGGGGTGGATGAAGATTGTCTTTACTTGAATATCTGGACACCGACTACCCGCACTGCTAAAAATCTTCCAGTGTTGGTTTATTTTTATGGAGGAGGATTTGTAGCAGGAGATGCTTCGGAGCCCAGATATAACGGTGAAAGTATGGCCAAAAAAGGGGTAGTAACTGTCACAGTGAATTACAGGCTCAACATATTTGGTTTTCTGGCTCATCCCGAATTGAGTGCAGAGGCGCCTTATAAAGCTTCCGGCAATTATGGTTTATTGGATCAAGCTATGGCTTTGAAATGGGTGAAAGAAAACATTTCGGCTTTTGGCGGCAATCCAGATCAGATCACCATAGCCGGAGAATCTGCAGGATCAATTTCGGTTTCCTATCAAATGGCGTCCCCGCTGTCTAAGAATCTTATTGCAGGTGCCATTGGTGAAAGTGGTGCTGGTATACCTCCTACCCTTTTCCCTGTATCCTTAGCGGAAGCTGAAAAAGAAGGAAAGGCGTTTTTGGAAAGCTATGGAATCAAAAGTATCGCTGATCTTAGAAACATGCCTACAAGGGACATCTATGAAATGTACAATGACTCCAAAAGATTTGGCTTCCCGATGGTCATTGACGGATATTTTCTGGAGAAGCCTGTAGCTGAGGTATTTTTGGAAGGTGAGCAGGCACAGGTTCCTTTGCTTGTAGGTTGGAATTCAGCTGAAATTCCGGGTATGGCATTTATGCAAGGTCTGCCTTATACGAAGGAAAATTTTATTGCCAAAGTCAAAGAAACATATCCCGAACAATATCAAGAAGTCCTAAAGCTTTTTCCGCATCAGACAATAGAAGAAGTTGAACTTTCCGCTACTGACCTAGCCTCTGACAGATTCATCTCATACAGTACCTGGAAGTGGTTTGACTTACACAGAAAAAATTCCGCCAAACCTGTATACCGCTATCTATACAGCAAAGTCCGTCCTCCATTAGTCGACAAATCTCTTTCTTCGGGATTAGCTGGGGGGACTATCCGAAATGACAATCCAACTCCTGCACCAAAACAAGTGGGCGCTCCACATGCTGCGGAGATTGAATATGCTATGGGGAACCTCCACTTGGTCAAGGAATATGAATGGACAGCGGATGATTATAAGACCTCAGAAACCATGTTCAACTACTTCACCAATTTTGTGAAAACAGGGAATCCCAATGGCGGTGGACTTCCAGAATGGCCAAAAGTAGGTGCAAAAGAAAATGATCCTCCTGTCATGATTCTTGATACTGAATCCAAGGCAGTCAGGGCAAACACCGATGCGAGATTTTTATTCCATGACAAATTTTACAAAAACAACCAATAACTCTTTTGATTGCAAATCCCTCTAGCTTTGATGTGCCCCCAAAAGTTGGACTGTTTAAGAATGATTTGAATTTAATAAAAGAGCTCGGT
>DAIPZN010000215.1:0-1618 GCA_036782195.1 Cyclobacteriaceae bacterium
ACGAGTTTGTTATTGGGTCTTAACTAGTCAGGCATCGTGCCAGCGGCACAACCTAATGGTAGCACCGAATCCCCTCCATACCACCAACCGTCCCAGCGGGACGGCCCTTTCGGAGAATCCGGTTTAGAACATGGTTGTCCAATTATTCAATAAAATCCCTCCTTATGTTCCTTGGGCAATCCTTGCTGGAGAAACCTGAACCAGATGTTTTTGTACAGAATTTGCAAGGCATTGAAAAAGCCTCATGAAAACAAAACTTTTTCTACTCCTCCCTTTCCTCATTTTTACCGCTGCCACCTACGCCCAAACGGTAGAGCAGGAAGAAGGAGAGATCAAAATCAAGCATGCAGAGCCAGTCTTCAATGACTTCAATACCGACTTGGGTGCCAACAAAGGGGAAAGTAATGCAAATGTCAACTTCGGTTACCAGCGCACCCGGAACAACCACCATGAATTGATCAGTCAGCTGGAAATTGAGCTTGCACCTGCCAATAATTTCGGGCTGGAGCTCCTCCTCCCCTACAATGCTTATTTCAACAACGCCGGAAGCATGGTTCAGCGACCTGAAAACAGGTTGGAATTCCTGCAGTGGTCCGCCCAATATACTCTTTACCAAGCCCCTGCCAAAGGCATATCCATGGCGCTTGGCTTTTCCAACACCTTTGAATCCCAAAGTCCTGAACCTCAACTGAACAGCAACAGGCGCTGGAGCCTGCAGAGCGTGTATTTCTATACTTTTGGCACCTTCGCCAAAAACTGGAATGACCGCTACTTCTTTGTCTTTTCTGGGGGACCTGAACCCGAGCGCAATCTGGAAGATCAGGAATGGGCACTTGGGGCACGGCTGAATGCGGCATTCCATTATGGTTTTTCGGAAAATGACCACTACCTAGGCGTAGAACTCAATCAGGTCATTTCTGATGGCAGCACAGAACTATATATCAGGCCTCAGGTAATCTTGGATCTGGGGGAAAAATTTGAACTTGGTGTAGCAGCCGGGGTACCCATTGTGGTAGAAGATACACGCTGGTCACTTTTTGGAAGGTTGTCTTACAAGTTTTAACCGCAACTGTTTTTGGAAAAGTTGGAAATTTTCTAGCTTTCATCATGAACCCACAAATCAGCCAATACATCGAATCTGCTGTTCCTGAACAGCAAGGCATCATGACCCAAATCCGTCAGCTCATCCATCAGGCAGTCCCTGATGTACAGGAATCTTTCAAATGGAGCCGACCCATTTTCAGCACCGGTAAAGACTTTGCCTATTTGAAGACCGCCAAAAACTATGTCACCCTAGGCTTCAATGATTACAGCAAATTGGAAGATCCAGATGGAAAACTGGAAGGAACAGGTAGCAGCATGCGGCATATCAAAATCAAAACCGCTTCCGATATAGACCCGGTGCTGCTCGAAAAATGGTTTAAAGCAGCTGCACAATAGAAAACTCCGATCAATGACGATAGCACACAGATGACGCGGATCTAACTGATTTGCCCTGAAAATAATCTGTGTGAATCCGTGTAAATCCGTGGTGAATAGAACACAGATGACACTGATCTAACTGATTTGCACAGATAATAATTTGTTTGAATCTGTGAAAATCCGTGGTGAACAGAAC